>JANXXE010000069.1 GCA_025350815.1 Myxococcales bacterium
TGTTGTCGTTCACGCACATGTTCAGGAATCGTTCCAGCCGCGCGCTCGAATGTTCGGGGCCCATACCTTCCATGCCGTGCGGCAACAGCATCACCAGGCCACTCACGCGTCGCCATTTGGCCTCGGACGAGACCAAAAACTGATCGATGATGACCTGCGCGGCGTTCACGAAGTCGCCGAACTGCGCCTCCCAGATGACCAGGCCCTCGGGCATGTCCAGGCTGTAGCCGTATTCGAAACCCAGCACGCCCGCCTCGGACAGGGGGCTGTCCAGCACCTCGAAGGTCCCTTGCCCTGGGGCAAGGTGCTCAAGCGACGTGTACTCGGCGCCATTTTGATTATCAATCAGGACGGCATGCCGGTGGCTGAAGGTCCCGCGGCGACAATCCTGCCCCGACAGTCGCACGCGCACGCCCTCGGCAAGTAGGCTGCCGAACGCCAGGGCCTCGCCCATGCCCCAGTCCACGGGCTTGTGACCGGCCCCCATGGCCGCGCGGCGTTCCAGCAGTTCCGTGATCTTCTCGTGTGGCGTGAAGCCCGCCGGCACGGCCGTCAAGGCCTGCGTCACCGTGGTGATCACGTCCGGATTGACGGCGGTGGGCACTTCGCTGGCCGTCGACTCGCGCCCGCTGCGTACGCTCGACCACACGCCAGCCAGGGTGCTCGGCCGCGGCGGGGCCTGGAACTTCTTCGCCACTTCAAGTGCTTCTTCCAGGGAATGCCGTTTGTCCGCAGCGATGGCTTCCGCGTCAGCGGCAACGACAGGGCGTTCACCGTTGTCCGTCTGTTCGAACGCCGCCAGGTAGGCCATGCGCACCGATGCCTTCTTCGCAATGGCCCGGTACATCACCGGCTGCGTGTAGGCCGGCTCGTCACCTTCGTTGTGACCCAGCTTCCGGTAACACCACACGTCGATGACCGCGTCGCGGTGGAAACGCTGGCGAAAGTCCAGCGCCAGATCCACGGCACAGGCGACGGCCTCGGGATCCTCACCGTTGACGTGAAACAGGGGCACCTGAAGCATGCGCGCGACGTCCGTCGGGTAGGTCGTCGAATATGCGCTTTTGGGGCCGGTGGTGAAACCGATCTGGTTGTTGATGACGATGTGAATGGTGCCGCCGACGGTGTAACCGCCCAGGCCTGACATGTTGAAGGCCTCGGCCACGATGCCCTGGCCGGCAAAGGCCGCATCGCCGTGAATGGCCACCGGCAGGCCGCGGACGCGCCCCTTGTCGGCGATGCGGTCCTGTTTCGCGCGGACGCGCCCCTGCACGACCGGATTCACCCATTCCAGGTGACTGGGGTTGAAACCCAGTGAGATGTGGACCTTGCCGCCGGCGGTCACCCGATCACTCGAATAGCCCAGATGGTATTTGACGTCGCCGTCGCCTTCACCGGACAGATCGGTGGCGCGATCCAGAAACTCCGCGAAGATCTCCGCCGCTGGCTTGCCCAGGGCGTTGGCCAGAACGTTCAGGCGGCCGCGGTGGGCCATGCCGATCACGATCTCGGTCACGCCCTGTCGAGCCGCCCGTTCGATCAGTCTATCGATGAGGGGAATGACGCTTTCGGCCCCCTCCAGCGAGAAACGTTTCGCGCCGAGAAACTTTGTCTGCAGGAACAGCTCGAACACCTCGGCCTCGGTCACCTTGGCCAAAAGGTGCAGCTTTTCGCTGCGTGTGAATTTGATGCGGTTGCGCGTCGACTCCATCCGGTGCTGAAGCCAGATGCGCACCTCGACGTCGTGGATATGACCGAGCTCGATGCCCAGGTGTCGACAATAGGTCTCGTCGAGCTGGGCCAGGATGTCGCGCAGCCGTCCCGAATCCGCGCCCGCGATGTCCTCTGATGTGACCACGGTGTCGAGGTCGGCGTCGTTCATGCCGTAATTCTCGATGCGGATGCGGTCGTGACTTCGGTCCACCAGCCCCAGCGGATCCAGGTCAGCCGCCATGTGGCCAAGCTCCCGGTAGTCCTCGATTAGCTTGCGGACGCGCTTGCGACCTAGCGCCCGCTCGGCGGCCACTTTCGCGATATCGCTGGCGCTACCGGACACTGCCACCCGGGCTGCGGGCGCATGGCCATTGCCGCCGCCATGGCCGTTGGTCGCCTGAGGCGTGGCGGGAATCGGCGGCGCTCCTTCATCGTTTTCCAGGCGGACGAATGTTCGACGCCAGCCCTCGGTGACCGAGGTCGGATCCTGCCGGTAAGCCAGGTAAAGGTCTTCTACCCACGGCAGATTGGAGGGACTGACTTGCCAGCCGTCTTGCCAGCCGTCTTGCCAGCCGTCTTGGCCTGGTGACTCGCCGCTAGATGATTCGCCGGTAGACATGGAAAGCGCTGGGGTCCGCATTGTAGTCGACGGTGCCAAAAAGCGCGAAACAGTGCGCGCGAACTTGGCACAGGCGAACCAGCCGTGGCCCCCGCCGGTGGATCGGTTCGGGCTGGTTACTTCTTCGGGACCATCGTCGCCGCGATCAGCTTCTGGAACTTCTCTTTGCCGTCAATTGTCAGCTCGTACTTGCGGTCGGCGTCCTTGTGGCAGTCGTCGCACTCGAACTTCGTGCCGTTGGTCTTCGCCGCCTTGACCATGTCCTTCATGACCTTCTTGGCGGCCTTCAGACCGCCTTCCTGGCACGCTTTGACGACCGGAGAATCGCCCTTCGTCGCGATGGTGCACTTGGCATCCCCCTCGGCAAATCCGTTGCCCCCGACCAGCAGCAGGGCGCCCAAAATTCCAGTTAGCAGCGTTCCGCGAAGCATGTGAGCCATCGAATCCTCCTGGGGTGTTGCGGGCTATTCTTCGCACAGGCGGCGCCCCAGCTCAACTGGCAGCGCCAAGACGAAGCCCCCTTTGGACGCGCGCCGTTCATGGTGCATTGACTTCGCATTTACCGTCGATAACTTGACGCATACGCCTGCCGACAGCAGGCTGGGGGGCATGAAGGAATCTGTCGTAAAACGCAGCGCCCAGGTGTCCCTTTCGTCCGCGGCGAAAGGCACCAAGGTCACCCCCGCCTCGGTCCGCCCGATCACCCACGAGGAGGTGGCCCTGCGCGCCTACCAATTGTTCGAGCAGAGCGATCGCCGGCCGGGCAACGAAGTCGAAAACTGGCTCAGGGCAGAGGCCGAGCTGACCGGGCGCCGGTCCGCGACGACGCTGCATTAGTCTTGCGGCAGCGCGCGGCCACTAGCTTGTGCAAAGGCGCTGGTCTTTCATGATCTTGGTCAGGTCGCGAATCTTCTGCTTGGCGTCGTTCGCTCGCGCCGCTTTCGGGTAACGTTTGGCGAGATCCTGCAGCAAGACGCGGGCGTCGCTGCAAAACTTCAATTCCACAAACGATTCGCCCAGCAGCCACATCGCCTCGGGCACCTCGGGCGCCTTGGCGTAGCCGTCCAAGACCTTCTGGTATTCGGCTGCGGCCTGCGTGTGTTTTCCGTCGACAGCAAACGAGCGGCCGATTTGCAGCCCCGCCTCGGGCGCGCGCGGATCCTGCGGAAAGCGCTGCAGGAACGAGCGGAAGAATCGACGCGCGTCGTCGCGCATCCCGCCAGCCAGGCGGCTTTGCGCCTCCTTCCACAGGGCGTCCTTGTCCTCGGGCATGGACGGCGCCACCCGGTCAACGATCTTCTGCTGGCCTTGTTCGAGAGCCGCCAGTCGGCCATCCAGGCGCGTGCCGTCCTCGCCCAGGCGCTTTTGGAGCTGCTCCAGTAAGTGCGCCGCCTCTTCGATCTTGCCGGTCAGAAGCGCGATATCGGTTTCGCTTTTTGCCACCCGGGCGCCCACGTCGGCGGAATTTCTGGTCAGCAGCGCCGTCGCCTGGTCCAGCACTTTGCGCAGCCGCGCCAGCTGCTGGGTCGCCTCGACGTCGCGCGTTTCGATGACCTCGACGCGTTCGCGCAGCTTCGCGACGTCGCCCTGGATCCTCTCGCCTTCGCCCGCCGTTACGCAGGAGCCCAGCGCCAGTGCGACCAGCGTGGTCGCAACGCGAAAACCCCGCAGCAGGGCGGCCGTCGCACGCCCGTTCACTGCCATTCGGAGTCGACGCGGCGATCTTTGGCCCAGCTGGCTTCGTCGGTGCCGATGGCGTCAAGAGAGCCGCGCGGCACCACCTTGAGGCGACCGGCGTCGATACCCGAGCGCTGCAAGTATTCTTTGACGGCCTGGGCCCGTCGGTCTCCGAGGGCCAGGTTGTATTCAACCGTACCGCGGGGATCGGCCCGACCGATCAGCCCCGCCGGCCGCGGGCTTTTCTTCAAGCACTCGCCGTTCGTTGCGATTTGGGCGGTCGCCTCAGCCGACAGCGAAGATTCATTGAAGCCGAAATAGACGGTTCCCAGGGGGCAGGGCGGCCCGGCCACCGGCTGCTTCTTCGATGACACGCACAGGCCGTTCACGCAGTCCTGGTCCTGCGCACAGTCGTCGTCCTTGAAACACTGGGGCTTGGCGCACTGACCCTTCAGACATCGAAGGCCCGAAGGACATTCGCCGTCGTTGGCGCACGGCCGGCATCGGTTGGCGATGCATTCTTCCCCGGCTGCGCACTGGGTCTTGTTGCGGCAGAAGCCGGCGATGGGTGAACATTTTCCTGCCTCGCAGGAAAAGCCTTCCTTGCAATCAGAGGTCTGGCGGCACTGCGCGCACTTGCGATTGACGCAAAATTCGGGCGGCCGGCAATCCTTGTCGGTCTCGCACGAGGGATAGTCCGGCCTGCAACCCGCGAACGCCAGGGCAACGCCCGTCAGGAAAAGCGCCAGAAAAATTGAACGGTCATCTGTTCCCGTGCGCATGTAGTACCTCTTCGAGCGGGCCCACCCTATGAAACCCCGTCCGGGCTGTCAACCGTCGCCATATCCTGCAATCTCTTCGCTCCCGCGTCGAGGTCCGTTCGTGTTACTGGGAGACCACCCGCCAGATGGATAGGTTGCTCGATCATCTGCACAGTTTGTCGCCGCATGCGGTGTACGCCACCGTGACGGGCGTCTTGCTGCTGTGCGGGCTTGGCCTGCCGGTGCCCGAGGACGTGGCCCTGATTTCGGCGGGATATGTGGCGCACCTGGGCGTGGTGTCCGTGCACAAGGTCTTCGTCGCCAGCCTGGTGGCCGTGCTGGCGGGTGACACCCTGGCCTTTTGCCTCGGTCGTCTGTTTGGTCGCCGCATCCTGCAGGCAAGCCTTCCGCGTCGGATCTTCCCGCCGCGCAAGCAACTGCGCGTGCGCGCCTACTTCCGCAAGTACGGCAGCAAGGTGATCTTCATCGGCCGCTTTTTGCCCGGTCTGCGCTTCTCGATCTTCTTCTCGGCGGGGACACTGCACGTGCGGACGGCCGTCTTTCTCGTATACGACTCGCTGGCGGCCCTGGTGTCCGTGCCGGTGCTGGTCTACCTGGCCTGGGGCTTCGGCGAAGACATTGATCATGTCCTGCGGTGGGCGCGGCGCTCCGAATACGGAATCGCGTTGCTGGTGGTGCTGGCCGTTCCGGTGATCTTGTTCAAGGCTCGCAAGCACCGGCGGCGGCGGCTGGCGGCACAGCCCCAGTCGCTTTAGGGAAACCGGACCTGGACACCGGCGCCAACGTCCAGCTCGATTCGGAACCAGCGCTTGAACCCGATGGTCTCCCCGAACTGCAGGAAGAAGCCGACGTTGCGAATGACGTCGTACATGAAGCCATTCGAGTTGCGAATGCCGAAGTCGCTGTCGGCAATGCCGATCTGGTGCTGGGGCGTACTGTCGAACAGCATCTGGATCGTCGTATAGAACTTCGTGGCTGAATCCTGATCGATCCAGACACGCAGGCCGGGCGCCAGGGCGAACTGGTGAACGTCCGTCACTGGTTGTCCGCCCACGCCGTAACGTACGTCGGTGATCAGATCGATGCGCGAACTCAGCCCGAAGGACAGCTGGAAATCCAGGAAGAAGGGCACCTTGTTGGTGCACACCCGCTTGTCGGCCTTGCCCGAGCTGTCGCCGCAGTCTTTGTTCTCCTGGTAGGGAACAATGACGCTGTAGCCGATACCGGGCATCACCGAGATACCGGTTTGGTGGCGGTGGTCAAGCGCCTGGGCAGAGGCCACTTGTGGCGCGACAGCCAGACCAGAAAGAATCATACTCACCCCGGTAAGGACGCGCGCTGTTAAGGACATGATGGGTGCGAGTATCGGATGAGGACGAGATATTTTCCACACGGGTTTTCGCGTCGGCGGGCCCTTATCGCCGGGGCCGCCACCGTGGTCGCCTGGCCCGGCCGGACCTGGTCGATGGGCGACCGGGCGAAAATCCGATTCGGGCATCTGAACTTGCCCGATCTGCCCAACCCGCGCCCGACCGCCCTGCGGCGCCTCGCCTGGGAGCTTGAGCGCCGCACCAGTCTCGTGACGGTGCCCGAGGCCATCGATCTGCGCGCCACGGACGCCGATCTCTTTCGCTACCCACTGCTGGTCCTCGCCGGTGATCGATCCTTCGCGCAGCCGCCCGAGGCCGACGCCCTGCGCCTGCGGCGATTCTTGACCTACGGCGGCTTTCTGCTGATTGATTCGGCCGAAGGGCGCGCCGGCGGCGGTTTCGACGAGTCCGTCCGGCACCTGCTGGCGCGCGTGTTGCCCGGGGATCTACCGGCGCGTGTTCCCGACGATCACGTTCTGTGGAAGTCGTTTTACGTCCTGCGTGGGGCGGCCGGTCGCCTGGTCGCGGCACCGTACCTGGAAGCGGTCGAGCGCGATCGGCGACTCGCCGTTGTCTACACACAGAACGATCTTCTGGGGGCGTTGGCCCGCGACGGTTTCGGGCGCTGGGAACATGACGTCATACCCGGCGGCGAAGCGCAGCGCGAGCAGTCCTTTCGCTTTGCCGTGAACATCGTGATGTACGCCCTGTGCCTGGATTACAAGACCGAGCAGGCCCACATCGATTTCATCTTGCGCACCCGCAGGTCGCGCCCGTGAATGAGCTGGGCGCTGCGACCGACTGGAGGGTGGTTCTCGGTTCGCACCTGGGCGCGCGGGTCCTTGTCGCGGTCAGCGTGGCCGCGGGCCTCGCTGTCCTTTTGTCGGCGGTGTCCCTATTTTGGGAGCGCCGCCGCGGTCGGGCCGCCTTCCTGTTGTTCCTGCGCACCCTCGCGGTGGGCCTGTGCCTGCTGGTGGCGTTGCAACCGAATGTGGAGTTCGGTCATGTGACCCGCGTACCCAACCAAGTGGCGGTGCTGGTGGACACGTCGCGGTCGATGACCGTCAAGCCGCCCGACGGCGGCAAGTCGCGTTCCGAGCGCGCAGTGGACGCGCTGAATGCGGCGGCGCCCCTGTTCGACCGGTGGCAGCGCGAAGGACACCGCGTCGACGTGTACAGCTTTGGCGAGGCCCTGTCCCCGACCACCAACGAAGGCTTGCGTGGGCCCGCCAAGGGCGAGGCGTCGCGCATCGGCGAGGCCCTGACCGAGCTGCGTGGGCGCTATGCCGGCCGTGACCTGGGTGGCGTCGTTGTGATCTCCGACGGCATCGACACCGGCCGCATCGGCGGTGGGCCGCTCGACGGTGAAACGCGCCGGACCATCGATGCGATGGCTGTACCCGTGCACACCGTGCTCATCGGTGAACAGGCCCTGCGCGATCTGTCCGTCGCCACAGTGCTGGCCGACGAATTCGCCTTCGTCCGCACCCCCATCAAGATCGAAGCGATCATCCGCGCCAGCGGTCTGCAACGCAGCCAGGTCGAGGTCACGCTGAGTCGTGATGGCCGCCTGGTGGATTCGCGCACCGTCCTTTTGAAAGGTGCCGACGCCGAAGAGAAGATTTCTTTCGACTGGACGCCCGATCGCCCCGGCAACTTCGTTTTCGAGATAGCCACGCCCGTGCTGCGTGGCGAGGCCCTGGCCTCGAACAACAGTCAGGTCTTCACCCTCAAGGTGATTCGCGACCGCGTGCGCGTGCTGCACGTTTGCGGCCGGCCGTCCTGGGATCAGCGCTTCTTGCGCTCGATGTTGCGTCTCGACCCGAACGTCGATCTCGTCTCGTTCTTCATTTTGCGCACCGAGACCGACGATCGCCCGCTCAACGAGCGCGAGGAAATGGCGCTGATTCCCTTTCCCCACAAGGAAATCTTCGAAGATCAACTCAAGTCGTTCGACCTGCTTATCTTCGACAATTTCAATTTTGGGCCCTACCACGTCGAGCCGTACCTGCCGGGCGTGCGTGACTACATCCAGGCGGGCGGTGCCCTGGCGATGATTGGCGGCGAGCTGTCTTTCGCCAGCGGTGGCTACGGGCAAAGTGCACTTGGGGACATCCTGCCCATCGATCTCGAACAGATCCCGCCGACGGGTGAGCGATCTTTCACGAAAGATTCCTTCAAGCCCAAACTGACGGCCGAGGGGCGCAGTCACCCCATCACGTCACTGAGCCTGGATGTGCACACCAACGAGGGCCGCTGGGCCGGTCTTCCCCCGCTGGAGGGCATCAATCGCGTGGCCCGTCTGCGCCCGGGCGCATCAGCCCTGCTGGCCCATCCGACGCTGAAGACCGAGGGTGGGCAGCCGGCCCCGGTGCTCGCCGTTACTGATGCAGGCAAGGGTCGAACACTGGCGCTGCTGACCGACACGGCGTGGCACTGGGGCTTCGTGGCGGCAGGTGCCGGCGACGACGGCCGGACGTTCCAACGCTTTTGGGAAAACGCCATTCGCTGGCTGGTCCACGATCCCGCGCTGACCTTGCTGCGGGTCGAACTCGACAAGGTCGAGTACAGGCGTGGCCAGCCCGTGACCGCGCGGGTTCGTAGTCGACACGCCGACTACACGCCAGCTGGCAGCACCGAGGTGGCTTTGCAGCTATTCGCCGCCGAAACCGTCGAACGCGACAAGCCCTTGCGCTCGCTGGAGGCCACCACCGGTCGCGACGGCGAGGCCCAGCTTGAACTGGCCGGTCTTGCCGCTGGGGCCTATCGCCTGACGGGACGAGCCACAATTGACGGCCGGGTTCTCAACGAGGAACAGACCTTCGTCGTCCGCCCCGAGGGCCGCGAACTGGAGGACGTGGTGTCTCGTGATGCGGTGCTGCGCGAGCTGGCAACCGCCACCGGTGGCGAATTTTCGACCGACGTCCTCGGCACGCCGCCCGTGCGCAAGCCGCGCGAGATTCGCGTTGGCAGTCTGCAGACCGTCCAGATCTGGTCGCATCCGGGCCTGCTGGTCGCCGCGCTTGGGCTGCTTGCCTGTGAGTGGGCGATGCGGCGGCGCGCCGGCCACGGGTGAATAAGCTGTAACGCCAAATGCGCACCCGGGAATTGCTGATCTGAACCGGTGCGTCTGCCGCCGGTCGATCACCACCGGGAGGCGCCAATGTTGTTGAGCAGGGTATTGGTTACGACATGTACCGTGGCCGCGTCGACGCTGGTCGTGGCAAACCGCGCCAGGGCCGATCAGTTCGTGGCCTTCGACTTGGCCTACGAGCATAGCGACGCCACCAGTACCTACTCACACCACTGGGTGGCCCCACCGGCGAGTGCACCCCCCAGCCTCGTCGCCCCGATCGACTACTCGAAGGGAACCATCCACTATTACATGGAGGTTTTCACGAAGCCCTCGGCCGAACCGACCATGTTCCACAATTGTTTTGGGACGAGTCCACATTACATTTGCGGGCCCTATTCCCCCAAGTACACGAAGACCGGCACCTACGAATGGTCAGCGAACGTGTCGGCCGCGTCGTACCTCGCCATGGCCGACCTGACGCTGGGGTTCAAGGACAAGACGTCCTTCATAATCACTGACGGCGGCTACAACAACGTTGGCAAGGAAGACACCGGCGGCGCCGCGAAATCAAAACTGTTCCTGCCGACGCAGCTGCGCGTCGTGGTCACCTGGGTTTCAGCGGGGGGCACGTACGTGCGGCCGACCGCTTCGGCGATGCCCCCGGTATCGAGCGACGGCGGCGTCGTCGCCGTGTCCGATGCCTCTGCCCCCAAGTCCGAACCGGACGCAGGGGCACCGCGGCCCGAGGTCGACGCGTCGGGCCCGCCCCCAGCCGCGCCGCCGGCTTCGACGGCGCCCGGATCTCTTCCTGGCAAACCGGTGGTCTCGCCCGATGCCGCCACTGACGACGAGGTACCGGCTGTTTCCCCGACGCCGCGCTCGTCCTCAGGCGGTTGCGCAATCGCCACCCAGGTGCCCGGGCCCCTGACCTGGATCGTCCCGGCGCTCGCCTGGGTGGGACTGGCTATGCGACGACGGCGGACGGGGGTTTTACAGAAGCAGGATGTGTAACCGGGGCTCAGCCTGGAAACAAGATCCCGACGAAAATGGCCTGCGCTGAGTTCATCTTTCCCTTGAGCGTCAGCTTCCCGTCGGCGGGGTTGATCTCGAAGACGATGATGGCGCCGGGGGTGGTGCCGTTCACTACGATGAGGTACTTGCCGGTGGGATCGACGGCGAAGTCCCGCGGCACGTTGATGCCACCGGCCGTCGAGAAGTCCACAGGAGTCAGGCGCCCTGTCGTCTTGTCGATCGCGAACGTCCCGATGCTGTTGTGACCTCGGTTCGAAATGAAGACAAAGTTACCCGAGGGGTGCACAACGATATGGGCGGTCGTGTTGTTGGTCACGTTGGTGCCAGCGGGGACGGACGGCAGCGCCATCGGCGCTGATAAAGTGCCCGCCGTCGCGTCGTACAGCATGGAAATGATCGTGCTGTTCGCCTCGCCCGCGGCATAGGCGAACTTGCCCGAGGGATGGAAGGCCAGGTGCCGGGGCACGTCCATCATGGCCTGGGGCGGCGTGTTGGGGGTCGCCATGCCCGTCGCTGCGTCAAATTTGAACTGTGCGATCCAGTTGGCTTCGGGGCAGGGAATGAAAAGGAACTTCCCGCTGGCGTCCGTTACGGACTGGTGCGAGTGCATGCCTGGCGTCAGCATCTGGCTCTCTGCGCCCACTCCGCCATTGGCCGTGATCGGACGCACACTGGCCGTTCCGTTGGACCACGAGGCCGTGAACAGCCACTTGCCACCTGGATGCACGGTGAGGTGAGTTACCTCGTTGCCTACGACGGTGGACGTGTTGATCGCCGTGAGGGCCCCGGTTGTGGCATTGATGCCATAGGCGCCGACGTTGGCGTTGCCGGTGTACATGAACTTGCCTTTGGGGTCGGCGGCCATGTAGCCGCCCATGGCGCCCGCGCCCGCCGGCGTCAGTGCACCCGTGGCCATGTTCAGCTGAAAGACAGTGCCCGATCCGACATAAACGAAGGGGTTTCCCGCTAGAGTGGGAACGTCGGTCGACGTGCTGCCCCCGTCGCTGCCGCCGGCGGCCTTCGGGCCATCGGCGCCCCCGTCAGGGGTCGAGCCCGAGCCGGCTGCGCCGCCACCGCCCGAACCAGCCGCACCCCCGCCGCCCGAGCCGGCTGTCCCGGTGGAACCAGCGCTGCCGCCGCCCGCGGCACCGCCCTTGCCTGCGGAGCCCGTGCTGCCGCCCCCGCCGGCGCCCCCCGTGTCGGTGGTGTCATCGGGGTTGGGTGTCCCCGATTTCGCGTTGCTGCCCGCGCAAGCCCCGGCGAAAAGCACCAACGACAACACCCCAGGTCCGACAAGTCGTTTCATACACCACCATTTACCGTGGGGGGCCAAGCGTTACAAGTGATTGCGATCGCACTTGTCCAAGGAGTTTTCGGAGTTTTCAGCAATCGGGGCTCCGGGTACCAATTAGCCGGCGTCGGGCGCGCCGGCGGTGGCCGGACCAACGGCTGCTGCGCGCTGGGGCTCGCGAAAAAAGACGACAAACAGCAGCAGGACAGCGACCGCGCCCCAGGCGGGAAAGATCCAGATGCTGTACCAATCGTGCGCTATCGCAGCCTGCGGTTGAGCCAGCGTGTGTATGGCCTGCGACCGTCCCGCAAGCGTGCTGCCGACGAAGTTTCCGACGCCCCACAGGATGAACGCGAGGAAACCTTGCGCGGCGCCGCGCATGCGCTGGTTTGACTCGCCGTCCACATACAGTTGCCCGGCAATGAACAGGAAGTCGTAACAAACGCCGTGAAGAATGATGGCGCCGAAGATGAGGGTTGTGCCCATGCCGACATGCGTGGCGCTGGACGCCAGCAGGAAATATCGCGTTACCCAGGCCAGAATGCCGACGAAGATTGTCTTCTTGTAGCCGAGGGTCCGCAGCATCAGCGGCAACAAGATCAGGAACGTGATGTCCGAGACCTGAGCAAGCGACATCTTGGCCGCCGTAAAGGTCCAGCCGAGTTCGGTTACATACAAGTTCATGTTCACGAAGTAGAAATACAGAGGGATGCAGATGAGGAACATGCACGCGATGAAAATCGCGTACGAGGGCTTCTTCAGCAGCGCCAGTGCGTCGAGTCCGAGAATCTCCCCGATGCGCACGTCCTTGCCGGTCTTCTGGGGCGGCGTGTGTGGCAGGGTCAGGGAGAACAGACCGAGAACAATGGACACCGCCCCGGCCAGGTAGAACTGCGCCGCGGATTGTTCGCCCTTCATGATCACGCTGAGGGTTACGCCGCCCGCAATCCATCCAACCGCGGACATTGTCTTGACCAGGGGAAAGTCGCGCTTGGCATCCTTTAGTTGATGAAGGGCCAGCGAATTTCCCAGCGCCAGCGTCGGCGCATAAGACGCGCAGTAGACAATCAAGGCTGGATAAAAAGCGCTGAAGGTTGTCAGGCGGGCCAACGCAAACAGCAACAGGCCCCCCAGGATGGCGAGAAAGGCCAGCAACTTCTCGGAGGCGAAATAGCGGTCGGCTATCAATCCAACAAAAAACGGCGAGATCATTGCGCCGAGGGCGAACGCGCCATAAGCGAGACCAATTTGCCCGCCGGCGAACCCGAGGGTCTTCGCCAGATACGTTGCCATGCTGACGTACCACGAGCCCCAGATGAAGTACTGGAGGAACATGAATATGCCGAGTTTTGTCTTGACCGCGCTTTGCATGATCACTCCTTACACCCTGACAGATGACGGGGGGCCTCGGCTCAAGAAAGCGCTTTCCCTACATGGGCCCCTCTGTCAGGCCTTATAGGCCGGCGCGCTGAGATTTTTATTTGGGCGTCGGGTAGACCGAGATGCACTTGCCCGGCGCCCCCGGGGCCCCACCAACGGGCAACTGGCAAGTCCCCGTTCCGGGCGCGACGCAGGCGATGGCGGGGCAAATGCGCAGGCAGGTATTGCAGCCAGCGTCTTGCCAGCGTTTGCGAACAGCGTCGGTAGTCGTCTTCGTGTTCACCCAGGCCGTGCAGCCGCCGCAAGCAAGGGCAGAGGAGACGTTTTGCTGGCATTGGTTGTTGGCGCCGGTGGTGCACACCTGGTCCTTGGCGATCGCATCGCGGTACTCGGTCTCGAGGGTCGTGCATTGACCCGTGCTGGCGCAGGGATCGGCCGTCGGCCTTTCCCCGGCAGCGACATCAACGGCATTGCCGCTGTCGGGATGGGGGCTGCCCCCGGCATCCGCCGTCGCGTCGACGATCACCGCGGCATCTGCACCGGGCTTGCCGCCTTGGCCGCTTTGGCCCCCTTGACCTGCCTGGCCACCGGCACCCGCGCCGCCCGCGCCCGCCCCACCGCCGTCAACCAGAACGCCGCCGCTGGCGTCCGTCGGTGGCGCATTGCCGTCGAGGTTGGAGCCACCGCTGCTGGAGCACGCCATTGCCGTCACGGCCAGCAGCCATGAGGCATGAATCAAGGATATTCTTTTTTTGTACACGGGCGTCCCAGTAGCAACCGGCGTGCCCGGGCGGCTGGCCGCAGACAATCGTGTGTGTTCGCGTCGCTGCCGATGTGCCGGGCGTGAAAATCCGCCGCCGCACTCAGATTTTCAAGGGCCGGCGGCAGGAACCGGAAAGCGCACGGCTGTGGATGGCGACGTCATCCAGGTTGCCCTGACGTGTCCTGCGGCGCCGAACGGGCGTCTTCCCGTCCGTCGCTATCGGCGTCCAGGCCGCCGTCAACCCCCGGGGGGCAGGCGCCCGGTGACGTGCAATCTTGGTCTATCTCGTCGGGGAGGCCGTCCCCGTCGCTGTCTGGCAAGCCTGCGGTCAGCACCAGGGTGATCGATCGCCGTCGCTGTGCCATGTACGTCAGGCGAGCGGCGCCGATCGCCACCTGGGTGTCCGCGCGGAAGCCTCGCACCAGCAATCGGCGATCACCGATCACCGTGGCGTCCACGGTCACCGAGATCGTGGCAACCGGATCACCCGGGGGAAGCGAGCCAGTCCGGGGCACGCGCTGATCGTCGGCCACGGTGTCCGAGGGCGTGTACCAGGTCACCAGTAGGTACTCCGGACGGATGTCCTCGGACGCGGCGGTCACGGCCACCGAAACGCTGGGCCCGGCGTCGGTCTGGCTGCAGCCGCCAAGCAGCGTCACCAGCACCAGGGCCGGGCCCACGACGCAGAACCATCCGCAGTGCGGCTTCACGGGCCGACTGGCTGTTAACGCCGGCAACATCATGCCGTCTGCACGAACACCTGGCGCGGCGATTGGTAACGCAGCTTGAGCTCGGGCGTCAACAGGCGCCGGCCGTCGTGCAGGGATCGCATCAGGAAGTCGAGGGCGCCGGAGGTGAGCAGCGTTCGTTCGACGGGATAGGCGGGCCTTCCGGTGACGAAAAGCTCTTCGATAACGTGCACCAGCCCATCGAAGTGCGGCAGATCGCGCGCGGGACCCCGCGGGCCGAAGCAAGTCGACACCGGCTCTCGGTGACCGGATATCTTGCCGGCGAAACACCAATCCCGGGCGTAGCGATCAAGCATGTACGCGGCGCCCTTGAAACCGTCGCGGTATTCGATGATGAACACGAACGGGCGGGGCGCGCTGTCTTCGGGACGGCCGGGCTGAAGCGGAGTGGTTCGTGCCAGGGCCGCGTCCAGCAGTGGTGCACTCCATTTTCCGGCGGCACTGGCGCGCCACCGCCACACGTCGTCGCCACGCAGGGCCTCGACCGCTGCAATGCCCGTCTCGCCGCCCCGACGTCGCTCGGCCATACACTGCAGCACTTCCAGGGTGTGGAATCCATAATCTTCGAGCTCGCCGTAGCCGACGGCCACGGCATGGGTGAGCGGGGCGCCGAGCGGCAGGGTCAACGGCGGGGTCCGTGGGGTCAGCGGGATCGACGAGCCGGCGGCGAAAGGCACGTGCAATGCCGCGGCCGCGTCGTACATGTCCTTGGCCTTGGTCCACGAGTACGAAAGGTGCTTGTCGGAAAACACCGGCACGACCCGGGACGACGTCTTGAACACATCCAGGATCTCGTGGAACAGCTCGTAGCGCGGATACTGTTTTTGACCGTATTCATTTCTGGGATAGTTGCCGTGCTCTCCGACCAGAAGGACAGCGTCGACGGCCAGTTCGCTGCCACCGAGGGTCAGCGCTGCTGTCACCGAGGGGAAGACGGCGCACTCGTTGCGGGCTGCCAGCTCTTGGCTGAGATCGTTGCGCGGCAGCTGTACGGCGTGCAGGGCGACCAGGCGCGTGCGCGGTTCTGTGGGGACGTCGTTGACCCGATAACCATGCAGCAAGCGACTGCATATGACCTCGGCATGCGACCGGGCCCTATATTCGGTGACGATGGCGGCGACGGTTTTCTTCGCCGGCGCGGAGAGCCCACCGCCGTCCGGGTTGCCTGCCGCCCTTGCGATCGGCGCGGCGGCAAGCGCTGACGCGGCCCCCAGCAGGAATTCCCGCCGCGCTGTTGGTCCTTTCGATTGGCGAACTGGTCGAGTCAATACAGGCCATCCCCCGCGGGCAGTCTAGACGCAAACCGCGTGTTGGGGGCATCGTCGAAGCACGGGACGTATCGGGCGAGAATTCTTGCGAATCCAGGCACGGGGATATATCCTACATCTACACACATGGTCAGCCGAAAGCCGTTGGTGCCTCCTCAAACCAGTCACAATGCCCGGCGGGCCCCTTTACCACTCGCGCGCCTGGCGATGCGCCCGATGGCCAGGGTCCAGCGGATCGCTCTGTTCGAGCGCGAGGTGCGCGAGCGCCTGTCTCCTTCCTCGCTGGAGCTCATCCTGGGGCGGCTTGATGTCATGTCAGAAGGTCAGCGTGAAACCCGGGCGGGGGGGGATCTGTATCTGGGGTCGACGATGCTAACCCTTGCCCTTGGCAGCCTGGCGGGCGTCCTGCGCGACGCCTGCGATGCGGCCTGCGCCCAGCGCCTTGCGCGCCAGCTCCAGGACGACGGCGTTGCCCTTACGCGGCTCAAGGCCATCGCGGCCAAGGAAGTCGAGCGTCTGGCCGGGGCACGCCCCAAAGGCATCAGCGCCGAAGCGAAAGTTCGATCGCAGGGCAGCCGTGTGTTCGTGGACATCGACGTGGAGGCAACCTTCTGATGGCAACGACGACCGAGGCCGGCTATTCCTTTGCCGCCACCGCCCACATTCTGGATGTGACGGAAAGCCGGCTGCGCTACTGGGCGCAAATTGGGTTTGTGGGTCCGTCGCAGCGACGGGAAGGCAAGGCGGTGTTCACGTTCGCTGACCTGGTGGCCGTGAAGGCGGCGCGCGAGCTGGTGGACCGGGGTTTTGCCCCGGCGGAGGTTCGCAAGGCCCTGGCGGCGGTCAGCGCGGCCCTGCCGGAAGTCGGACGCCCACTGGATCGGCTGCGCGTGACCTGGGATGGCCAGGCGCTGGTCATTGTCGATGACGGCGTCGATGACGGCGCGGCTTTCGAAACGACCGGCCAGCGTGTGTTCGACTTTGGCCTGGGGGACCTGCACCGTCGCGCGTCGTCGGTGGGCGACCTGCCCGCCGCGGTGGCAAAGGCATCCAAGGTTGTTCCCACCCGGGCTGCGTACGAGTGGTTGGGCGAAGGGCTGCGTCTGGAACAGGCCGGCGTATCTGGGGATGAGGCGGCCGCCTGCTATCGTCGGGCGATCACGGCTGACCCTGGTCTTGCCGCGGCCCACACGAATTTGGGCATCCTTGAACACCGCCGGGGAGACGCCGTGTCGGCGCGGCGCTGTTTCGAGGCTGCGCTGGCGCTGGATCCCGAACAGCCGGAGGCGCGCTTCAACCTCGCCACCCTTATTTATGAGGCCGGCGATGCCGAGTTGGCCGCCGCCGAGTTGCGGCGGGTGTTGCAGCTGGACCCCGGCTTCGCGGACGCCCACTACAACCTTGCAACCGCCATAGAGGGGCTGGGCGGGCGGCAACAAGCGCGTGAGCACCTGCTGCGGTATATCGAATTGGCGGTGCCCGGCGCACCCGAGGCCGAGGTCTGGACCGCGGAAGCGAGCGCCCGCATCGCGCGTCTGGCGTAGACTGTCGGCAATGTTCGAGACGGTTCGCGAAGATCTTCGTCGATGGGACGAAGGCGAGGGTGCCTTCAAGGTCGCCATCCGTGCCCCGGGCGCCTGGGCGGTGATGGTCTATCGCCTGCGCCACTGGATTCACTCGGCGCCCATGCCGGCCCCACTGCGCGCGCCGCTGAAGGTGGTTTCCAATATTGTTCAGGCGGGCGTCGTGATCGCGACCAACATCCAGCTGCCAGAGACCGCCACCATCGGTCCGGGATTGTTCATCGCGCACACAGGCTACATCGTCGTCGCGAATCACACGGTCTTGGGCAAGCACTGCACGCTGACACAGGGGGTGACGATCGGCCACGCGGGCGGGACGGGCGGGTCATTGACCGCGGTGCCGGTCATCGGCGACCGCGTGTACATCGGTCCGGGGGCGGCCGTTATCGGCGACATCTCCGTCGGAGACGACGCGATGATCGGTGTCAGCGCGGTGGTGACGAAATCCCTGCCGCCGCGGGCCGTTGCCGTCGGGAATCCGGCCCGCGTGGTGTCGCAGCAGGGCTCTTTCGCGATCAATCATTATCCGGGCATGGACACGGACGAGGCGCGCGCCGAGGCGCTGGCCCAGGCGGATCCGCCGGCCAGGCCCAAGAAGAAGTAGCTGTCGTCGGGCTAGGAGCGGTCGACGGCGATGCTCAGCTCGCCCTCGGCCGTCACATGCACCCGTACCGTCCACGGTCGACAACAGACGGCGCAGTCCTGCACGAAGATCTGTTCACCCGGCAAGCTTTCGTCGTAGTCGGCGTAGACCTCGCCCGGCTCGCCGCAGAAGGGACATTCGACGGAATCGGCGTCCATGAACTTCCTGGGCTAGACTACACGGTCGGAAGTTAGCAAGCGATGCCTGCGTGGTTCGTCTATGTTCTTCGCTGCGGCGATGGCTCGCTGTACACGGGGGTCAGCACCGATGTGGCGGCGCGCGTGGCCACCCATAACCGGGGCCGTGGCGCCCGCTACACACGCAGCCGCCTGCCGGTGGCGCTGGCCCACGTCGAGAAGAAGCGATCACGCTCGGCGGCGCTGCGGCGGGAGGCGGCCGTGAAGTCCTTGTCGCGTACGGACAAGCTGAAGCTGATTGATTCGGAGCCAGGACCGTGACGCGTGGGCTGCTGCTGGTGGGGATCATGGCGCTGCCTGTGGTGGCCGCGCACCCCCGCCCCGACCGGGTGGCGATTCCTGCCGGGCCGTTCGTGCAGGGTGCGACCCGCGGCGCCGACGACGAACGCCCGTTGCAGAAGCGGACGCTGGGTGCGTTCCACATCGACAGGACCGAGGTAACACGCGCGATGTTTGCCCGTTGTGTGGCGGCCCGTCGCTGTCCGGCGCCGCCACTGGCTCTCGCCACCGAGGGGAACTTGCCTGTGACGAACGTGTCCTGGCACGACGCGCGCGCGTACTGCGCGTTCGCAGGCGGGCGATTGCCCAGCGAAGCCGAATGGGAGAAGGCCGCCCGCGGCACCGACGGGCGCGAATACCCCTGGGGCGATGATCTCGATTGCGCGCGATCAAACTGGGGCAATTTCGACGGTGAGGGCCCGTGCGCCGGCAAGAATCCCGGGCGGCCAGTGTCCGTCGGACAGTATCCGGCCGGGGCCAGTCCCTACGGCGTCCTGGATCTGGCGGGCAACGTGTGGGAATGGGTTGCGGATACTTATGCCGAGGACGAGGGCCGGCGGGTGGTGCGCGGCGGCTCGTGTTGTAGTTATTTCGTCGAGCCGCGGGCAGCCAACCGAAACGCCTGGGCGCCCGAGTACCGCGACGGGGATCTCGGTTTTCGCTGCGCCTCCCGGTGATCTGGATGTGCCGAGGTCGATTTCGCGCAATCGTCGTACTGTCGCTGGCGGGTCTCGCCGCCTTGCCCGCCGAGGCTGCGCCGAGGACTTCGGCGAAGGTGGCCGCGAAGCGCCCGGCATCCAAGACGACTGGTCGTTCACAGCCAAAGCCGGCCGCCACAAAGGCAAAGGCTGCCGCTGACGAAGAAGCCATCACGCCTGACGCGAACGATCCAGACAGCGAGAGAATTGTCCGCATGCAGGAGGCGCTCAACAGCATCGTCCGCGGCCCGGTACTCGGCCGCCTGCGCGTGGGCATTCGCGTGATGGAAGCCGGCAGTGGGCGGACGTTTTTCGGGCGCCGGTCAGCGGTGCTGATGGATCCGGCGTCGAACCAAAAGGTCCTGGCAACCACCACCGCGTTGATGAGGCTGGGCAGTACCTGGCGTTTTCGCACAGAGTTGACCGGGCGGGCGCCGGATGCCGAGGGCGTTGTCACCGGCGATCTGGTGTTGCGTGGGTCGGGAGATCCTTCGCTGCTGACGACCCATCTGGAAGAAATGGTTGCGGACTTGCTTCGACGCGGGATCACGCGTGTCGACGGCGCGGTCCTGGCGGATCCGCGTCGCATCGGCACAGACGAGGTAGGCGCAGGCGAGCACGCACCCCTGCGGGTCAGCCGCGCCGCCATCGTCGTGCGCGTGCGCCCCGGAAACAACACGAGCGCCGCGGCGTCAATCGTCGTCCGCCCTGCGGCCGAGGCGTTCGTCGTGAACAACCACACTCAAACGCGCGCCAAGGGCCCCAGTCGCGTCACCGTGTCGGTGACCAGCGCAGCGGGGCGGATGGTGGTCACCGTCGCGGGTCGCATTTCGCTGCGCAGTCCGGGCGTCGTTATCCGGCGTGTCCCGCCCAATCAGTCGTTGTATGCCGCCGCGGTCCTGCGCGGAGCCCTGATGGAGAGCGGCATTTCCGTTCGCGACCAGGTCGGCGCGACGGCGGGAAAGGCTGTTGTTCGTGTCGGGGGCGAGGGGCTGGCGCCCGCGGGGCCTCTGTTGCTGGCCCTGCACGAATCGGATCCACTGGGGGTCATGATTCGCCGGATCAACAAGGACTCGGACAACGAGTACGCCGATCGGTTGCTGGAGACCGTCGGTGCCGAGATTTATGGCGGAGCCGCCACCTCCGCCAAGGGCGTGCGCGCCCTGCGCGAAGCTCTCACCGAGATTGGTCTTTCGCCTGGTGCGTACGTGCCCGTCAATGGATCGGGGTTGGGACATGCCAACCGCATCACCGCCGATGCCATGGCGGATCTGCTGCGTCGAATCTTCCTGGACCCGCGCTTCGGACCCGAGATCGTACAGTCCCTGTCCGTCGGTGGCATCGACGGCACCACGCGCAACCGTTTTAGGGGCTCGCCCGCCGCGGAACGAGTGCGCGCAAAGACCGGCACCCTGCGCGGCAAATCCTGTCTGTCCGGCTACGTCGGCGACGGATCGGACGTCCTGGTGTTCTCGATCCTGTGCGACGGTCTGCGCGGACGGCGACTGGCGGCCGTGCGCGGGGCGCAGGTCAACGCGGTAAATGCGATGATGCGTTATGTGCGGGGAGCCGAGGGCACCGGGGACGAACTTGCGCCGGGCGTTGACCTGGAATCGGGCGAGGAGAGCCTGGAATCCGAGGACAACGAAAGCGCGGATGATGCCCCAGTGAACCCTGCCAAGGCCGGCGGCGATCCGCTGGATGCGCTGCTCGACAAGGCATTGCCCAAGGCGGCGGATGCCCCGGCCCCGAAGTAGGTCCCGCTTACCAGCGCAGCGTCCGCGGTAGGTCCAGGTGCAAGCTGTCAGGCGGCGGGAAGGCGAAGCCCGCTGCCTTGACGCCCGGCCTGATGTCATCGATGAAGTCCTGCATCACCGACGCGGGGTCGCGCCGCTTGAGGCCGAGGGCAACGGCCCGCTGGCTGGCGGGACTGCCGGGGCGGCCGAAGGAAAGCAGGGCGGGGCGCAGCCAGCGACTGAATACCTCGTGGGCCGCATGCCTGTCGTTGGCGCTGGCCGCCAGAATCTCGACGTCGCGGACGCCGGCGGTCATGTGGTCGTCTTCGTCGGCCAGGATCTCCTTGGCCAACGTCTGGTACGGGACGAACGCGCACTGTTGGTACTCGCGCAACTGCCAGGCCCCCGCGCGGTCGAAGAGAAAACGGGCCATGGCCAGATCCAGCCAGCTGTGCGCAACGGGCAGGGGGTGCGTGGCAAGGTGGTCCTCGACCTGCGCGTCCAAGGTGGGGGCCGGCTGCCGCGACCAAGTCGTCCACAGTGCCATGACGGCCGCGTGGTGGTGGCGCTCTTCGGCCGCGTGGGCAGCCAGCTGGGTGCCCACGGCCGGATCAGGGGCAAACGGCAGGCCCGCTTCGAACAAGCGGGCGCTGCCAAGTTCGCGGTAGGCCTGCGATCGGAACAGACGCGGCAGCAGCGCCGCCAGGTCAATCAAGCGTCGCTGGCGTCGATGCTGCGGGCCGTCTTCTTCTTGGTGACGGGGGCTTTGGCCACGACCCGGTGGCCGTTGCCGTTGGTCTTGCCGGCGCGGGTGGCCACCACGGCGCCACGAGCGGAACGGGCGGCGTCCTTCAGCGCGGCAGCGCGGTCGGTGCGCTCCCAGGTGAAGTCGCTTTCCGCGCGACCGAAGTGGCCGTACGCGGCGGTCTTGCGGTAGATGGGCCGACGCAGGTCAAGCTCGCGAATCAGCACCGAGGGGCGCGCGTCGAAGTTGGCGCGCACGATTTCCGAGATGCGCTCGTCCGACACGGTGCCGGTACCGAAGGTCTGCACCAACAGCGACACCGGTTGTGCCACGCCGATGGCGTAGGCCAACTGGACCTCGCAGCGACGGGCCAGGCCCGAGGCAACGACGTTCTTGGCGATGTAGCGCGCGTAGTAGCAGGCCGAGCGATCCACCTTGGACGGATCCTTGCCCGAAAAGGCGCCGCCGCCGTGGCGACCCATGCCGCCGTAGGTGTCGACGATGATCTTGCGCCCGGTCAGGCCCGAGTCGCCCATGGGACCGCCGACGACGAAGCGGCCGGTCGGGTTGATGAAGTACTTGGTCTTCGAGTTCAGCAGGCCCGCCGGCAGAACGGGCTTCAACACCTCGTCCATCACCACTTCCTTGAGCGTCTTGTACTTGACGCTTTCGGTGTGCTGCGTGGACAGCACGACGGTATCGATGGCGACGGGGCGGTTACTCTCGTCGTAGCGAATGGTGACCTGGCTCTTGCCGTCGGGGCGCAGGAAATCGACAACGCCCTTCTTGCGCACGTCGGCCAGCCGCTTGGCCAGCTTGTGCGCCAGCATGATCGGCATCGGCATCAGTTCGGTCGTCTCATCACAGGCGTAACCGAACATCATTCCCTGGTCGCCGGCGCCGAGGTCATCTTTCGTGTAGATGCCCTTGCCGTCGACACCCTGGGCGATGTCGGGCGACTGCCGTTCGACCGCGACCATCACGCCGCACGTCTTGTAGTCGAACCCGGCATCGGTGTCGTTGTAGCCGATGTCCTTGACCACCTGGCGGACGATGGCCGGAAAATCGATCTGCGCCGTGGTGGTGATTTCGCCCGCAACCATGACGAAGCCGGTCTTGGTCAGGGATTCACACGCCACGCGGCAGGTGGGGTCGTCTTTGATAATGGCATCGAGCACGCCGTCCGACACTTGGTCGCACAGCTTGTCGGGATGGCCTTCGGTCACGCTCTCGGATGTGAACAGATAGTCGGACATGGGGTTTCGCTCCTAACGCGCTTTGCGCGAGGCGCGGAGTTTCCCAGCCCGACGGCCATCAGTCAATTGTGTTCTGGCGGCGTGTGTTGGTGGACGGCCCGCAGCGCGACAAATCCCCGTAGCGACGCGCCCAGCGCGTGCCCGTGCTGTGGTAGGCAGGGCCATGCCTGACGCCACGGAGCTTGAACGGCGGATTGTCGACCTCGAACTAAAATTCATGGAACAGCAACGGTTACTGGAAGATCTCTCCCTGGCCGCGTTCACGCAGGATCGGGTGATGGCCCGGTTGACCCAGCAGCTGCAACGACTGGTCGAAAAGTCGGAGGCAGCGGCCGGGCTGGTGGGGCCCGACGCCGACGACAAGCCGCCCCACTACTGACGCGACCGCATTGAGGCTTTCGGCAACGTCGGCGCGCCATTCAGGATTGGCCAGCACGGCAGCGCGGCGCGTGTGGTGTGTTACCATTTGGCAGGGATGCCGGCGGAACCGCTCAAGAAGTACCGGAAGTCCGGGTTCGAGCACTTCATCAAAATAGTGAAGGATCTGCCGATCCTTTCGCCGAAGGCGATTTTCGCGCGGCTGGACGAGCTGGGTTACCGCGGGCAGGACGAAGCGCGGCGTGCGGTGGCGTTGATGGCGTATCGTCACGTCAGACGCATCAAGCGTATTTACCTGGACGGCGCCAAGCGCGAACAATTGTTGCCCAAGAGCAACACGTTGTTGATAGGTCCCACGGGATGCGGCAAGACACATTTGGTCGAGCTGTTGTTCCAGCAGGTGTTGCATCTGCCCACCGTCATCATCGACATCACCACCTATTCGGAGACCGGGTACGTCGGTCAGGATGCCAGTACCATCCTGACGCGCCTTCTGCACGCGGCCGACGACAATCCCCTGTTGGCGTCGATCGGCATCGTGTGTCTGGACGAGTTCGACAAGATTGCGTCCGGCCAGAACAACGCCCTGTTCGCGGGCGCCGGAACCACCAAGGACGTGACGGGGCTGGGTGTGCAACGAGAGTTGCTGAAAATGCTGGAAGCGTCGGAGGTGGTGGTGCCGTTGGAGCTTTCGCAATCGAGTCATGGTGATCACGTTGTGATGTCCACGGCCGATGTGGCTTTCGTCGCGGCGGGGGCCTTTTCGGGCTTTCACCAGGTCGCCCGCCGGCGCGCAACCAGCGACCGAATTGGATTTGGCCGAAAGCAGCACGGGGGCGGGGCGCCCGACGACGCCATCGCCGTCAGCTTCACCGCCGAAGAGGTCGAGCAGGTGGCGAACTTTCAGGCCTATGGTTTCTTACCCGAGTTGCTGGCCCGGTTCTCGCGCTTCGTACCCTTTGCGGCGCTGGATGCCGGCACCCTGATGGAGATCCTGAAGACCAACGTGCTTGAACGGCTGACGCGCGAATTCGACGATGAAAGCTTCGAGTTGGTGGTCGAGCAGTCCGTGCTGGACCAGATCGTGGGCGAGAGTTTGCGACGTGAAACCGGTGCACGTGGTCTTGCATCGGTATTGACGAGGCATCTTGAGGACGCGGCATTTGATGTCTTCGCGGAAACCCGGGGCGGCCGCATTCTGGTCACCACCGAGGGTGGCCAAATCAAGGTTCGGGCCGATCTCACTGGCAGCGGCTAGGCCCATTTCGTGCGCACACGGCGAGGGATCGCGGCGCTGCTGGGTGCCCTGTGTCTGGCGGCCGGAAGCTGTGATCGCCCGACAACGGATGGGTCGCGTCTGGAGGGGCCCCGTATCTGGATGACGGCGCCGTCGCAGATGCCCGCATGGATCGCGCCTACCGGGCGTCTTGACGACGATGTCGTATCGGTGACGATCCTTGCGACAGCGACCACACGCACAAGGGTGTCGATCGAAGTGCGAGACGCCGCCGATGCGTTGCTGGTCGATATCGACGCGCCCGAACAATCGCCCAACCGGGTGCTGGGCACGACGGCGGGTGTGCTGTCGGGGACGATTCCCTCGTCCAGCGCCGCGTTGCCGCTGGCCGGCAATTATCGCGTGGGCGCATCGGCCACGGGCGATGGGGATGTCGTTGTGTCTGTGTGGACCAAGCACGCGTCGTCGGGGCATCGCGCGCCGCGCACGCAAGACCTGCCGCTGGTTGTATTCACGGTGGGCGATACCCGGCCCGACGAGGTGCGCCTGTCGATTGCACTGGGCGAGATCGGCCGGATCTGGCGAACGGCCGGAATCGAAATCGGCGAGCCGGCCAGGGCGCGCATCGACGGCTCGGAGGGCACCCGTTTTGAGCGCCTGCAGATCGTGCCGACGCTGGGCAGTGATAGCCCGCAGCTTGGTGAGCTGTTGCGGCTGTCTGCGCGCGCGCCCGCCCCGGGTCTGTCGCTGTTTCTTGTCGGCGACATCAGCTCGGCATCGGGCAGCGCGATCTGGGCGCTGTCAGGCGGCATCCCGGTGCCACCCGTCGCTGGCACCATCCGGTCGGGCATCGCTGTCAACGCCACGCTGGTGGACGTGGATCCGGTGCGGGCCGGTCAGGTGATCGCACACGAGATCGGCCACGCGTTGGGTCTGTTCCACACCACCGAAGGACCGATTCTGCGTGCGGCGGGGACCGGCGCGCCGCGGGCGCTGCACGATCAGCTTTTGGATACGCCCGAGTGTCCCGCGCAGGCAGACGTGGCGCCGGCCGACGGTGTCCTGTCCGCCGGGGAATGTGAGGACCACGATGCTGGCAATCTGATGTTCTGGGCGGCAACGCGGGGCGCTTCGTCCTTGAGCGCGGCACAGGCGGACATCGCCCGTCGAAGCGCCCTGTGCCGGTGATCGCGCGACCCTCGACACACCAAAGCGATGGTGATGAGTCTGCGACCGTCCCTTTTGGCATCGTCGCCGGCATCGTGTTGTGGCGCGGGAAGCCGGTAGGCCCCTACATAATGCGACTTTTGGGCAAGGACCTGCTGGCCCGAAAAATGAACCGCGGACAGTCGTCCACCTACTGGAAGACTGTCGAGCCCCCCGAAGCCGGCTCGATCGAGAGACCCTACTAGCCGCGCCGGTTGCCGCCTGGATCAACGCGCTCAACCGGGGTGGGAACGGTCAGGCGATCGAGGGCTTGGGTATCTCAGCTCTTGCATCGGGCCGTTACATACGATGTAAGTGTAGCAACGTGAAGCTTGGTTCCCTGGCCCGCAAGCTGCTTGGTGAGCGGTTTTTCCCGCGTGCCGGACGCGCCTACCGATCGGTGTTCGTGGACCTGCGCAAGGTCATCGCCACCCTGCCCGCCCTGCCTGACGGCTGCCACATCCTGGACATTGGCGGTGGCGACGGGGACGTCATCAACCTGTTGCTGGCCCGGTTCGCCAGCGCGCGGGTCACGATGATCGATCTGGCGACGAACATCGGGGGCAGCCTGAGCACCACGGTCGCTGACCGCGTTCGCGTGCTGCCGGGACTGAGTCTGGCGGCCTACGCGCAGCAGGACGCGGGCCCGCGACCGGGCGCCGTGATCATCAGCGACGTCATTCACCACATTCCGCCCGCGGCACGCCCGGCCTTCTTCGGTGATCTGCGGAACTTCGTCGGCGACGCCCCGGTCAAGCTGATCGTCAAGGACGTGGAGCCGGGGCATCCCCTGGCCTGGCTGGGCTACATGTCCGATCGGTTGATCAGCGGCGATCCGAACGTCAGCCTGGTTAGCCGGGAAGAAGTGTCCCGCCTGGTGCGCGCGACCTTTCCCAAAGCCGCCGTCCGGGAAACCGCTCTGCACCAGGTGAACCCGCCCAACTACAGTTTGGTCTTCGACCTGGCCGGCTGAAACGCCCGCCCGCTCCGTGGTGGGCTAGACCATCTGCCACCGCGGCGTCAGGGCAGCTTGGGCGCCTTCGGGTCCGGCATCGTGCCGTCCAGCGCCTTCAAGAATTCGATCAGGTCCTTCTTCTCGGCGGCCGTCAGCTGGATGCCGCCTTTGATCTTCTCGTCGAGGCCCGGGTTGTCGAAGGGCTTGTCGAAGTAGTCGACGACCTCGGCCAGCGTGGCGAAACGGCCGTCGTGCATATACGGCCCGCTCTTCGAAACGGCGCGCAGGCTGGGGACCTTGAAGGCGCCCTTCATGGCGGGGTTGGCGGCGTCTACCTTGCCGCGGCCCGGATCGGGCGTGGGCTGATCCATGCCGATACCGATGTTCTTGAATTCCCACGCGGTCAGGGCGAATCCTGCGTGGCACAGTGAGCATTTCGCCTTGTTCTTGAATAGCTCCGCGCCGCGCTTTTGCGCCGCCGTGTACGCCTTGGCGTCGCCTGCCTCTGCCTTGTCGTAGCGCGAGCCGCCCGTCACCAGTGTGCGCGTGTACGAGGCCAGCGCCTTGACGACGTTGTCCGGGGTCGGCCCCTCGCCGAAGACCTTTTCGAACTGCGACTTGTAGCCCGGGATTTCGGCCAGTCGCTTGGCCGCCTCGCCCGCGCCCGCGTCGTCCTTGAGACCCATCTGCCCGCGCCAGGCGGCCGCAATCTGCTTTTCCAGCGTGGCCGCGCGACCGTCCCAGTAATAGGCCGTGTTGTAGGCGACGTTCAGCACCGTCGGCGTGTTCCGCGTGTTCATGCTGCCGTCATCCTTCTTCGACAGCTTTTGCCCATCCGCCCAGCCCTTGTCGGGCAAATGACAGCTATGGCACGAGGTCTGACCCGACTTGGACAGGCGGCCGTCCCAGAACAGCTGGTGCCCGAGCGCAACCTTCTCGGGTGTCTGCGCGTTGTCGGCCGGGGTTGGAATCTCTGGTAGCCCCAGCGGCAGCTTCGCGGCGGCGGCCAGCGAGATCCCGGCGGACGGGCCACACAGAAGCATGACAAGGCACGAAACTCTGATACCCATTCGACGCATCGGTTCCTCCTGGCGCGTTGACAGGCCACAGAGATAGGCCGAAACGCGCCGGTTATCAACCAGACGTGGATTCAACTGTGATGGCGGCCTCGGGCAGGGGGCCCGTCACGCGTCGGGGCCGGCGTGGTGGCAGGCGACCGGGTGAGAATCGGCGCCGCCCAGAAAAGGGGACAGGGCAGGGCGCACGGTCCGACAGCGTTCATCGCGCATCGACGCGTACAGCGGACAGCGCGGATGAAACGCGCAACCCGGCGGTGGGTCAAGCGGCGACGGCGGATCGCCGTCGAGAACAATGCGCAGGCGGCGGCGCGCCGGATCGGGGCTGGGCACGGCGGACAGCAACGCGCGCGTGTAGGGGTGCGCGGCGTGCTCGTACACCTCGGCCACCGGACCGGTCTCGACGATGCGGCCGAGGTACATCACAGCCACGCGGTGGGCAAGGATCTTGACCACCCGAAGGTCATGCGAGACGAACAAGAAAGACAGGCCATCTTGCGTCTGCAGATCGACCAGCAGATTGACGATCTGGGCCTGGATGGAAACGTCGAGGGCGGAAATGGGCTCGTCTGCCACCACGAACACGGGGCCCGAGGCCAGGGCCCGTGCGATGCCCAGCCGCTGCCGTTGGCCGCCCGAGAATTCGTGCGGAAAGCGGCCGAGGCTTTCGTCCGGCAGGCCGACCCGCGCCAGCAGCTCGGTAACCCGGGCCCGCCGCGCGCCGGGGCCGGTGGCGAGTTCATGGATGACCAACGGCTCGGCGACGATTTCCTCGGCCTTCATGCGCGGATTCAGCGAGCCGACCGGATCCTGGAAGATGATCTGCATCCGGCGGCGCGCCTGGCGCAACTCGGCCGGCGCCAGGTCAAGCAGGTTCACGCCCTCGAAGCGCAAAAGTCCCGACGTCGGCTCGATGAGGCGCAGCAGGCAGCGACCAAGGGTGCTTTTGCCCGAACCTGATTCGCCCACCAGCGCCAGCGTCTCGCCCCGTCCAACTTGTAGCGACACGCCATCGACGGCGTGGACCGTACGACGCGGGCCGCCGACAAGTCCCCCGCCCTGCGCGAAGTGCTTGACCAGATCTTGCGCCTCGACCAGCGGCTGCACCACGATGAGCGCGCAAGCCTGACACAGTTCCACCCGCCGGCCAAAAGCGTCCGGGCGCGTGCGGATCAGATCGGGTGCAGGCAGCGGACGTGGTGACGGCCGTCGGGCAGTGGGTCGAAAGAAGGGATGGTCTGGCGGCAATCCGCAGCGGCGTGGCCGCAGCGATCGGCGAAAGCGCAGCCGGCGGGCGCTCGACCGAGGGCAGGCACCGTGCCGGGGATCTCCTGCAGGCGTTTGCGACCGTCGCCCTTGCTGGGCGCATCGAGAGTCCGCATGGCGGACAAAAGACCCGCCGTGTACGGATGCCGCGCCTGCGCAAACAGCTGTTTCACCGGCGCCGCCTCGACGATGCGTCCGGCGTACATCACGGCCACGTCGTCGCAGGTTTCAGCCACGACGCCCAGATCGTGGGTGATCAACAGCAGCGCCATGCCCAGCTCGCGCCGCAGCCGCCCGAGCAATTCGAGAATCTGCGCCTGCACGGTCACGTCCAGCGCGGTGGTCGGCTCGTCAGCGACCAGCAGCGTGGGTCTGCACGCGAGAGCCATCGCGATCATCGCCCGCTGTTTCATGCCGCCCGAAAACTGGTGGGGATAGGCGCGGGCCCGCTCGGCAGGCGCGGGAATTCCCACTTGCTCAAGCAATTCGACCGCTGCCGCGAAGGCCTGCTTTTTCGACAGGCCCGCGTGAACGCGCAATGGCTCGCCCACCTGGTCGCCGATGGTCACGACCGGATTCAGCGCGGCCGAAGGTTCTTGAAAAACCATCGCCATGCGCCGACCTCGCACCTGGCGCAGCTCGGGCTCGGGCGCTTGCGCGAGGTCGCGACCCTCGAACCAGATCTCGCCACTGGCGACACGAACGCGTGGGGCCGCCAGCAGGCGCAGCAGGGACATCGCCGTCAGCGACTTGCCGCAGCCCGATTCACCGACGAGACCGAGGGCCTGGCCGGCTTGTAGGTCGAACGAGACGTCGTTGACGGCGGGCACATCTTTGGATCCCAGTCGCACCGTTGTGACCAGCCGCCGCACGCTCAGCAACGGGGTGGCGTTCATCGGCTTCGGCAGGGGATGGTTTCGATGGCGATTCCGGGTGGTGCGGTCAGCGCGAAGGCCTCGTCGCGCAGGGGGCCGTTGACGACGCGATCGTTCTTCACCTTGATCTCGACGCCATCATCGAAGGATTTGCCGGGCTCGGCGAAGCGAATCAGCGACGGCAGCGACAGGCTGCCGACAGTTTCGAAACGATCGTAGCCGACGCGCCAACGGCCGGTGCGTCCCGCTATCTGGCCCTCGACTGCAACGACGTCGGGGGCGCCGCCCGATGGGGGGCGCCGCAGGCTGACCCACAAGTGTGTGGTGGCGTCGCCTGTCGACGACGCTGATTGCAGTTCCAGCACATCCGCGCGCAGCGCCCCGTCCCAGGTCAGTTGCACAGGGCGGGCGTCGGCCGCAATCGGTGCATCGCCCAGCAGCACGGCCGCGATTTCGCGCGGGACAAGGGGAATACGAATCAGCGTGGCGACGCTTTGCGGACACGCAAGACCCTGCTTGAACACGCCGTGCTGCATGTCGAAGAACGAAAATCCGGTTCCGTCGGTGACCAGAACCGCCACCGTTCCGCGCAGGCTGACCTCGGCCTCGAAGCGCAGGCGCCCGGTCCGGTCCACCAGCATCAGGACGGTCGCCGCAAAACGATCATCGCCCAGCCAGCTGGTGGTGCGCGTCTGGATGTTGAGGGTGCGCAACGCGGTCTGCCGGGTGCGCAGGGCGGCCAGCAGATCGTCGGCGGTGGGTGCAGGGTAGGGTCGCTGCGCGATCACGGCGGGTGCGCAGCCCACGATCAAGAACACCCCCAAGAACACCCCGGCCCATGTGCATGGAAGGGCCCATGTCCACCGCCGCGAGCGGGTCGTTGCCGCCCCGGTCACCGCCCCGGTCACCGCCCGGGCGCCTTTCGCGCACTCAGACGTACCAGATCCGCTTCGAGTCTTCGCCGCAGGATGTCCTCGGGACGCCGGTCGAGCGCGTTCGTCATGAGCTCGATGGCGCGGGCCGTCTGGCCGCGCTTGGCGTACAGCTGGCCTAGATGGGCCAGCACCTCGGCATCGTCGGGTTCAAGCCGTCCGGCCTGTTCGAGGAACAGGGCCGCCCTGTCAGTGTCGCCTGCGTGGAACGCGACCCAGCCCAGGCTGTCGATGATTGAACCCGAGCCTGGTTCCATCGCCAGCGCGGTCGTCAAGCGTTGCCGGGCAAGCGGCAGATCATGATCGTGGTCGGCGGCGACGAAGCCCCAGAAGTTCAAGGCCTCAACGCTGCCGGGATCCTTGGCGAACATGCGCGCGCTGGTTTGCAGGGCCGCTTGCCACTGGCCCCGCCGTTCGTCGATGGCCGCGCGTGCCAGGGCCAGCCGCGCGTTACCGGGGTGGCGACCCAGCGCCCCGTCCAGCTGCGCGAGGCCCCGGGTGGCGTTGCCCTGCTTTTCGTCGAGGGTGGCCAGCGCCACCGCCAGTTCGACGTCCAGGCGATCGTCCTTCGGGTCGGGCTTGATGTCCCCCAGCGCCCGCGCCGCCGCCGCGAATTGTCCGTCGTTGCGCAAGACGCCGGCCGCCTGCAGGCGGGCCTCGGCAAACAATTCAGACGTCGTCGGCACGTCGAGGTACGCGGCGACGGCTTCCTTGTGCTTGCCCTGATCTTCGAGGGCCTGGCCGCGCGCCAGCGCCAGGGTCCGCTTGACGTCCGCATCACCAGCCAAGGTCTCGTCGATAAGCTTCAAGATCCTCTCGGGCCGCTTGACCGCCCGTTCCAGCGTCAGGCGCGCCGGCAGCGTTTCGTCCGCAACGTCCGAGGCGCCCAACTCGTCGGCCAGCGCGCGCGCCGCCTTCGTGTCCCCGAGACCCATCAGGAAGCGCGCGTACGCTGTCGCGATTTCGAGCGATCCTTCCGAGCGCTCTAGCGCCTCGTCGAAACGGCTGCGCGCCCCTGCCACTTGGCCCTGGGCGGCGTGCAGCCAGGCCGACAGCAGCAGGGCATCGACCTGGTTCGGCTCCTCGTTGATGGCCTCCGAGACGCGCGCCTGCGCCTCGTCGACATCCCCCAGCGCCCAGGCGACGCCAGCCAGCCGCACGCGTGCCGTCGCGGAATGGGGCGCAGACTGGCACAGCACGCGCAGCGTGTCCCGCGCGTCGGCCACCCGCAGGGCCAGAATCTGCGCTTCGGCCAGCTCAAGGTAGACAGCCTCGGCCTCCGTCGGGTGGTCGGAAAAATGCGCCATCTTGACCGCCTGTTCGAGGGGGGCGATCGCTCCGGGCGGATCACCGCGCGTCTGGCGCAAATGGGCGTCCGCCACCAACCCGTCAACGGTGGTCTCGATTGCCAGGGACGCGGCCACCGCCACGGCCGCCTCGGCAACGCGGTCAAGGTGCAGCAGTGCCTCCGCCAAACGCGCGTGCAGCTCTGGCGCGTCCCGGTCGGTAATCAGGGCACGCCCGAGCTCGGCCGCGGCGTCCGCCCAGCGCCCTTCTTCCTCGTACAAGGCCGCCCGGGCGGCGTGCTCGTAGGCGTCCGCGTCGACCGAACGGGTGGTCACGACCCGACCGTCGACGACCTTCGTGATGGGCGGCGGCTGCGTGGCGCAGCCACACAGGGCGCCCACAAGGGCCGCAGCGACGGCGCGGGCTTTCACAGCGGGATGTTTCCGTGCTTCCGCGACGGCCGCTCCATGCGCTTGTTCGCCAGCATGGCCAGGGCGCGCGCCAGACGCGGTCTGGTTTGTCGCGGCCGGATGATTTCGTCGATATAGCCCAACGCAGCCGCCGCGTAGGGGTTGGCAAACTTTTCGCGGTACTCGGCCACGTGACGCGCGCGCGCCGCGGCGGGATCGGCCGCCTGTGCGATCTCGTCGCGAAAAATGATCCCGACGGCGCCCTCGGGGCCCATGACCGCGATCTCGGCTGTGGGAAACGCGAAGTTCATGTCGGCGCGAATGTGTTTGGACGACATGACGTCGTACGCACCGCCGTAGGCCTTTCGCGTGATGACGGTGACCTTGGGGACGGTCGCCTCGGCAAAGGCATACAGCAGCTTGGCGCCGTGCTTGATGATGCCGCCGAATTCCTGCGCGGTGCCGGGCAAGAAGCCGGGGACGTCGACGAAGGTCACCAGCGGAATGTTGAAGCAGTCGCAAAAACGCACGAAACGCGCCGCCTTCAGCGACGCATTGATGTCCAGGCAGCCTGCCAAATGCGCCGGCTGGTTGGCGACGATGCCCACCGATCGCCCGTCGACGCGCGCAAAGCCGACCAGGATGTTGGGCGCGAACTCGGGCTGAATCTCGAAAAATCCGCCATCGTCCACGACGTGCTTGATGACCTCGTGCATGTCGTAGGGCCTGGCCGGATCGGCCGGGATAATGTCATCCAGCCGCGCGTCTTCACGATCGGGCCGATCAGTGCGGGCAGCAGCCGGCCGGCGGGGCGGATCTTCGCGGTTGTTCTGCGGCAGGAAGGTCAGCAATTCGCGCAGGCCCGCCAGGCACGCGGCCTCGTCGGCGAAGGCCCGGTGTGCGACGCCTGAACGGGCGGCATGGGTGTGCGCGCCGCCGAGTTCTTCCTTCGTGACCTCTTCGTGCGTAACCGCCTTGATGACGTCGGGGCCGGTGATGAACATGTGACTGGTGGCCTCGGTCATGAAGATGAAGTCCGTGATGGCCGGCGAGTACACGGCGCCGCCCGCGCAGGGCCCGAGGATGGCGGACAGCTGCGGCACAACCCCGGAGGCCAGCGTGTTGCGCAAGAAGATTTCCGCGTAACCGCCCAGCGACGCGACACCTTCTTGGATGCGGGCGCCGCCCGAGTCGTTGAGGCCGATCACGGGTGCACCAACACGCATGGCCAGATCCATGATTTTGCAGATCTTGCCGGCGTAGGCCTCGGACAGCGAGCCGCCGAAGATCGTGAAATCTTGTGCGAACACAAACACCTGCCGCCCATGGATGAGCCCGCTTCCCGTGACGACACCGTCGCCCGGGATCTTTTGTTCTGCCATGCCGAAGTCGACGCAGCGGTGGGTGACGAACTTGTCCGTCTCGGCGAAAGTCCCGGCGTCACACAGAACCTCGATGCGTTCGCGCGCGGTCAGCTTGCCGGCCTGGTGCTGTTTGGCGACGCGTTCGGGGCCCCCGCCGGCTTCCGCGCGGCGTTCCAGCTGTTCCAATCGATCCACGGGCGTCGATGTCGACATGGGTTCCTTATATGTGTGGCAATCCCAAACGCGAAAGAACGTAGCGCGTGAGGATCGCCCGTGGCCCTTCGGTAACCTGGAAGAATCGCAGTCCGCAGCCGCCGCGCTCGCCGTCTTCCTCGGCGGCCTCGCCCGTCGTCTCGACGTGGGCGCGCAGGACCAGGGGCGCCTCGCCGTCGGGCAAGGCGAATCGAACCGACACCTCGCGGCCAATTTCGAAGGGCGCCGGTCGTTCCAGACGCAGGCCCTCGACGGCAACCGATTCGCACAGACGGTAGACGCGCTGGTCGGGGGCGCGCACCTCGACGGGCACGGCGACGGGTGCTTCAAGTCCAAAGCCCATGGGTTCGAAGCAAAAGTTACCACAGGCCCCCGCGCGGGCTGTCTATCAGGTCGACCGTCACGTCGTCTTCCCCGGGGCGGCGATCCGTGCCACGGTTGCCTTCCGGCACGCCAGGAAGGCCTCCATGTCGACCCCGACCCAGGTTCCGACGTCATTATCCGCCGACCTTGTGCTGCGGCATTACCCCGAGGCGGCGCGAAAGCACCGCCGCCTGCGTGACCTGCCCGGCCTGCTCGATCGCTTTTGTGCCGCAGAGACCCTGCGTGGACAGCTGGACGCACTTGAACGCCTGGTCCGCTGGCTGTGCGTGTCCGACGCTTCGATTCCCGAGGCCGACGGGGCGGTGGCACCAACCCCCGCGCCCTGGCGGCGGCTGGGCGTGCTGCTGGGCATTCTCGAAGGGGGGCCCGAGGTGCGCGCCGCGGTGGTCAGTGCGCTGGCCGCGGTAATTCAAGCAACCGACGCTGTGCCGCTGCTGGCGCAGACGGGGCTTGCCAACGATCGGGGTCTCATAAACGAGACGATGGATCGTCTGTTTCGGCGTCTGTTGCCCGCGCCGCGCGACGAACACGATCTGGCGCGGCTGGTGTTGCGGCTGTTTCCGTCGGACAACGAGGTCGCCTGGGTCGATGGCATGCCGCCCGATCTGTTCGCGCGGCTGGGTGAAGCGCTGGACGCGGGCAGCGCGGATTCGCCCTGGCAGCCGCTGGCCGTCGCAGGTGGCGATTCGTTCTGCCTGCTGGGTGCGCGCGCGCAGGCGCTGGGTCTGTCCGAGGATGTCCGCCTGCGCAGCCGGCCGCAGCCGCCGCGTGCCGCCCCCTTCTTTCGGTTGCCGCGCAGCGGGGACGCCCTGCTGGACGTGGTGCCGCTGTCGTCAGTCGAACGCATCGGGGCCGAACGCACGTGGCGCGCGGACGTCACCGCGTGCCGCGAAGAAATGCGCGGCGTGTACGAACATCTTGAGGCGACTGGCGTCAGCATCGACGTGGTCTACGGACTCGAAGTCATCGAACAGTGTCTGGCGCGTATGGAGGCCCTGATGGCCTGTCTGGCCGCGACGCCGGGACCCGAGCGACTGGTGGCGGCACACCGGCTGCTGGTCGTCCTGGTGCGCGCGCGACAGGCCGAGCAGAGCCTGCGTCTGTTGATGCACGCCAACCTGCGCCTGTTGGCGCGCAAGATCATCGAACGCGCGGGCCAGACCGGCGAGCACTACATCACGACCACGCGCCGCGAGTACTGGTTGTTGCTGGCCTCGGCGGCCGGCGGCGGCGTGCTGACTTCGGGCACGGCCGCGCTGAAGCTGGCCATTTCCGCACAGCACTTCCCGCTGTTCGTGGAGGGATTCCTGTCGGGCTGCAACTACGCCCTGTCCTTCATCATCATGCAGCTGTGTGGGTTCACCCTGGCGACCAAGCAGCCGTCGATGACCGCGGCCACGCTGGCCGGGATCATTCGCGATTCGTCGGGCCCGGCCGCGATCGACGAACTGGCCACGCATGTGGCACGCATCTGCCGGTCGCAGCTGGCCGCCGCCATTGGCAACATCAGCACCGTTGCCGTTGCGGCGCTGGGCCTGGACACACTGTGGCGCTGGCGGTTTGGACATTCGCTGGTGGATGTGGCCAAGGCGCAGTCGGTCCTGGCGTCGTTGCATCCGACCAAAAGTCTGACCTTCTGGTACGCGATGATCACCGGAGGCATCCTGTGGCTGTCCAGCCTTGCCGCGGGCTGGATAGAAAACTGGGCGGTTTATCGCCGCTTGCCCCAGGCCATTGCCGAACACCGCGTGGGCCGCTGGCTGGGTGAGGGCACCATGCGCTGGCTGGCCGACGCGTTTGCCCGCAACATTTCTGGTGTCGGCGGCAGTGTGGCGCTGGGTTTCATGCTGGGCATGGCGCCGGTCCTGGGACAATTCTTTGGCCTGCCCATCGATGTGCGGCACGTGACGCTGTCGACGGGGACGCTGGTCCTGGCGGTGGCGGCGCACGGGCCCGCGATGCTGAAGGATGCGGCGTTTTTGTGGGGCCTGGCCGGCATCGGAGTCATCTTCGTCTGCAATCTGGGTGTCAGCTTCACGCTGGCGCTGACCGTCGCGCTGCGCGCGCGAGAAGTCTCCGGCCAGGCCCGCCTGCGGGTGGCCGGTGCCCTGCTGCGTCGGTTCCTGCGCGCGCCCCGGGAATTCCTGGGCCCGCCGCCGGGATAGGGGCCGGACTACCTGAGGCCCTCGACGGCCTCGTGCGCCCGCCGTTGCAGGGGCGAGATGCGGCCCCGGCGCAGTTGTTCGAGAACCTTCCGCTCAGCCTCGGTGCCCACGGCGGCCAGACAGGGCACCAACTCGACCGCGTCCTCGACTGGCGTCGCGTCGGCCTGGATCAGGGCGCGCAGCGTGGCGGCCTCGTTCGCCGGAATTCCGGCCGTCGCCGCCATCGTCAGTCGTGCCCGGCACAATCCCACAGCGGCCGCCGCTGCGACCGCGGGATCCTCGTCGGTCAGATGCTCGCGCAACGCCGCCACCTGCGCGGGCGCACGCGCGGGCAACGCCAGGGCGGCGGCCCGTCGCAGCGCGGGCGCCGGATCGCGCAGCAGCGCCAGCAGCGTGGCCGGGTTGTCGCAATACAAGGTGCTGTCCGCCAGCGCGTCGAGTGCGGCCAGGCGGGGGCCGGGCGGCGTGTCTGTCCGACGGGTCATCTGATCCAGCGACGTACACGCCCGCTTGATGATGTCCGGGGCGATTTCCCAGTCCTGTATGGCCCCCGGCTGGGTGCCGTCCAGCAGTGTTGCGATCGTTCGCGTCGCCTGCTGCACAATTTCGGCGTCCGGTGAATCCAGCAAGGGCGTCACGGCTTCAAGCAAACGCACGCCCCCGGCCAGGGCGGCCGCCCCGGGCAATGCGACCAGGACGTCCTCGCGCACGCCACCTTTGCACGCACTGGCAAGGCGCGCAGCGCCGATTCTATCGGCCCAGCGGGCCACGTCGGCGTGATCGTCGCGATCTTCCGCCGCGCGCAACGCGGACAGGGGCGGCTCGAACAGGCCGGTGCGTCGGTTGAAGGTCGGCGTCCGTTCAGCGGCCTGGCTGACGGCCGCAAGGGCGCCGCAAAGCGCGACAAGGGCGCCGAGGACACACGATTTGCTATTGACCCATCGCTGCATGGCTTCGGTCTGGCGTTGACGCCCCTGGCACCTTGGCCCAGGCGCATGCAAAGTGAAAGAAAATCACAAGATGGCCGCAATGTCGCGCGCCGGTTGGCGGCCGGATGCGGCACTCAAGTTGCGGCCCGGCCCCGACGATAAATGCACACGGAGTATGGCGTGCCTGTAACGAAAGATCTGGGCGCCAGCGCCCGCATCATCAGCATCGGCGGCGGCAAGGGCGGCGTCGGGAAAAGCATTGTCGCGGTCAATCTGGCGACGGTGATCGCGCGCGACGGACACCGGGTGATCTTGGCCGACCTCGATCTTGGGGCGGCGAATCAGCACCTTTTGCTGGGCGTGGATCGGCCCAAGCCAGGCATACGCGCGTTGTTGGGGCAGGGCGGCCCGGATCTGGCCGACGTGCTGACCGACACGTCGCAGCCCAACTTGAAGCTCATCGCTGGCAGCGGGCCGGCCGTGGGCGCGGCCAATATCAGCCATGCGGAAAAACTGCGCATCATTCGCAAACTTCGCGCGCTGCCAGCGGACGTCGTGATCATCGACGTGGGCGCCGGCGTCGGCTACAACGCGCTGGACTTCTTCGAACTGGGATCGCAGCGCATTATCGTCGCCACACCGCAGGTGACGTCGATTCACGACGCGTATTCGTTCCTGAAGGGTGCGGTGTTACGCACGTTGCGCCACCACGCAGAGAAATCTTCAGACGTCGCGCTGCTGGAACGCGCGAACGCCAGCGGCGAGGGCGAAAAGGTGTCGGAATTGTTGGCCCGGCTCAAGGATGTTGATCCGCCCTTCGCCGCCAAGGTATTTGATGTCCTCAAGAACTTCGGCGCCTACCTGGTCGGCAACCAGCTGGCCGATCCCGCGCAGGCCGCTGTTTTTCACGCGGTTTCCAAAATGATGCTGGATTATCTGGGTGTGTCGGTGCCGATCCTCGGCTGGATCAAGGCCAGCCCCCGCCTGTATGAATCAGTGAATCGCCGCACGCCGCTTGGTGTCCAGGACTCGGGCGAAGAAGAGCGCGCCTTTCGCGCCATCGCGGACGCGCTGCTGGTCGATGACGTGCCCATGGTGAACGATGACGTCTTGCTGGAATCCGACGTCGACCCGGACGCCGAGGATGCCGAGATGGTGCCCGACGCGCTGGCGGTCGCAGCCCGATCCCCCCAGACCATGGCCACCGTTACCGACGGGGAACCGGTGACGCCCCACGTGTACGTGCGTCCGCCGCGCAAGCCGCCCAAGCCCCAGAAAGAAAAGAAGCGCGCCGCCGAGGGGCGTCGGGTGCGTTCCCTGACCTTGCCTGGCATGACGCCCGTCAAGTCCCAGCCGGCCCGCGGCGGTTCACGCTGAGGATGCGCGTGTGGCGCTAGCCTGACAGGCCGGGCAAGATGCCCGCGTATTCGGGGTTGCCGAAGCTTTGGTTCGGCTGCGGGACGCCCATGGACTCGGCCAGGCCGACGTACAGCTTGTTGGTGGGGGTGTGGGTCGGGGCGCGCAGGTAGCGGCCAGGCTTGAAGTATCCACCGGCGCGACCCGCAAGAATCCAGGGCAGGTTGTTGTAGTCGTGCCGCTCGCCGCTGGTCATATGATTGGCGAATAGAATGGCGGTGTTGTCCAGCATCGTGCCGCCGCCTTCGGGAACGGCCTTGAATTTCTTGATCATCGCCGTGAACTGTTCGACGAACCACGCGTCGGCGCGGATTTTCTGATCGGTCCCCGGATTGTGTGCCAGATCGTGATGATCACGTTGCGGAAACACCAGCGCCTTGCCCAGATCACCCAGCCAAGGAAAGACGACGCCGTCCCCGTTGTAGTCCGATACCTGCAACGTCGCCACGCGCGTCAGATCGCATTTGAACGCGTTGACAATGATGTCCGTGTGCGCGGCAATGAACTGGGGATAATTGGCTATCAGGTGGGGGATCTCAGGGATGGCGATGCCCGAGCACTTGGTCCCCGACAGGCCGCCGATCTGACGTTCCAGTTCGCGCACGGAATCCAGGTGGGCCGCCAGCGTGTGGCGGTCATCGACACCCAGACTTTGGCCAAAATTGGCCACATCGCGCCCATTGAAGTCGAGCAGGCTTTTTCTTTGCGCCAGGGCCTGGGCGATGGCGGGATTCACCGTCCCGGATACACCGGCGAACAGCTTTCCAGCAGCGGCCGTCGGACTGAGGTCAGGGGCCACCGGTTGGTCGACGCCGCGGTGGAAGCAACAGTCTCCGTTCCGGTTGCCGCCTCTCCAGGCTGCCAGGTGCAATGAACGCATGGGCAGGGTCACCTGCTTGGCGATGCCGTCGGCGATGACCTGGTCGATAGTGGGGGTCAGCGGCTTCGACATCGGCTCGCCGTTCACGCTGTATTTCATGCCGCGGGTGCCGGTGAAGGCGGTCGCGTACGTCTCATGTCCATACGTCCCGATGCCGACGTCGATGCAGTTGCGGAATTCGAGGCCATTTATGAACAGCACGTCCTGCTTGTACGGCTCAAGCGAGGCCGTGATTTTCGGAAGGACCATGGGTGCAAGATCGGTCCCGGTGCCTTGCGGCCAGAAACTTGGTTCGATGACGCCATTGGTCCACACGACGATGACCAGGCGTTTTGGAAAGCCGGCGGTGGCGCCAAATGACGGAACCGCGTTCAGCAGCGGCAGCAAACCCGCACCGATGCCCAGTTTGCGAAGGACTGCACGGCGCGACAGGGTGGGGCTCATCGAACAACCTCCTCGCTGGACGGACTGCGGTACAGGAACGACCGACTTTTGGCCAGCGCGACAATCAGCCCGCGCACGTCGCCGTCGCCGGTCTTGAATCCCCCGATGGCACCCGCCAGCGACGCGGCGTCACCGTCGACTTCGCGGCGGCCGAGCGCAAAGCGCGTCCACTGTCGGGCCACGCAGTCGCGTGTGTCGGCCGCCGCCGCCAGCAGTCCCATCATCTGAATCGCGTCCTGGAACGCCAGCGGCGGGCCGCCCGAGGGGGGGCGGACGGTGCCCGTGGCATCGACCGGCTTGCCGCCGTCCTCGGCCCGGAAGCGCCCGATGGCGTCGTAGTGCTCGAATGCGAAGCCCAGGCCATCGAACAAAGCGTGGCAGCCGCTGGCGCAGGCATTTTGTCCGTGCGCCGCGTATTGCTCGCGCGTCGACACGCCCGGCGGCGGGGCCTGCGGCGGCACCACAACTTCAGGCGGCGGCGGCAGATTCCCGCACAGCAGACCCCGGTAGATGCTGACCCCTCGCTTCACGGGGTGCGACGCGATTGGCGAGGCATTCACCGTCAGAAAGGCGGCCCGCGTGAACAGACCCGCCCTTTGTGTTGCGTCCAGCGCGACGGCGCCCGCGGTACCCAGGCCGTAAACCTTGGCCAGCGGCATATCCAGCGTCGCGGCCGGGGACAACAGCAACGACTTCAGCGAGCCGGCATTGTCCAGCACGGAGTGGGTTACGAGATCGTCCACCTCGGCCAGCATCGACGTCACCAGCGCCGGGGTGAACATCGGAAACTGCTTCGAATCTTTGGGCACCTGCGCAAGTCGGTCCAGGCCCAGCCACTGGCTGTGGAACGCGGCCACCGCCTGACGCGCGCGCCCGTCCGCCAGCATGCGCAGGGTTTCGCGTTCGACGTCGGCGGCGGCTGTCAGCCGGCCGTTGTCCACCGCGGCGAACAGGGCATCGTCCGGCATCGTGGCCCACAGGAAGTACGACAGGCGCGACGCTGTCTCGGATGGGCTGAGACGAATCAAGCCATTGTCGGCCTTGGCCGGTGCGTTGCTGGTCTCCCAGTGGTACAGGAACCGCGGCGACAGCAGCATCGCCTCCAGCACCAGGCGAATGGCGTCGGTGAAGGGCGCCTTCAACGTCGTCTCGACCGAAGTGAAATACGTGACCAGGTCGGTGACCTCGGCGCTGTCCAGCGGCCGGCGGTAGGCGCGGCGGCCAAAGCGTTCGATAAAGCCCTTGGCGCAAGCGACATCGCCCATCGCCACCGGATCGCAGGCTATCAACCCCGGAAGTTTGGCCGTTGCCGTTTGTCCGACGCGTTCGACCATTTCCAGCAGGTAATTGACGACTACCGTTGACAGGGATCCGGTGTCGGTAAATCCCGTATCGCCCCGGCCGTCGGGGGGCAGGGGATTGGCAGGGGACGAGGTATCGCCCAGCAAATCGCGCAGGGTGTTGTTCAGCTCGTCGCGGGACAGCCGGCGCAGGGCACGCGGGCCCGGCTGGTCGAGCACCGGTGCCGTCGTACCACCCGAGCCGGCGGCACCGGTCGGCCCCTTGCCCGGCGTCCCTTTTGCCGCCGGCGGGGTGCCGTCGGGCGTCAGGCCCGGCTGGTCAGGCGCTTCAGTCGAAGACGGCTCGACCTGACCGACGCAGGCGGAAATGGTCAAAATCCACAATCCCACCGCGAAAGGCGCGCGCTGCATGTGCTGACTCCTAGGCTGGTAGGTCCCGGCTCCAAGAAGGGACGCTCGCAACGGAAAACGTCACACGGGAAGTTGCGAGGCCCGGCCGTCAGCGGGCGAACAGGGTCTCGAAGAAGCTGCGCAAATGGGTTTCCACCGACCCAGGCGGCTGGTTCCACGCGCGGGCAAGCTGGGCCGCCATGTCGACGATGGATCTCTTGCCATCGACCATCGACAGCACCCCCATGGTGAACAGGGACGAGCGATGCAGGTCGGAGATCTGCTGCGATGTGGGCACAGGCAGCTGCGTATCCCGCAGCCAGGCTGGTTGTCGGCTGGGGCGCTCGGGTCTCACGGCATCTGCGCGCTTGCAGGCCGAAAACCAATACTGCGCTTCATGGCGCGACGACGCACTATGGGGCGAGCGAAAGTAAGGCGCGTCGTACTGCCCGTGCACCAGCACTTCGAATCCGGTGGCCGCGGCGATGTCGAGGACCTCGCCAATGGCGTGCTGACCTCTGGTGGAACCGTTGAACAGCAGCGGTCCGAGGTTCAACCAGTGACCACCGACTCGCAAGGCACGGTTGATGGCAGACAGCGTGACCGCCAGTTCGACGCCGACCGTGTCGATGAACCAGGGTGTCACCACCACATCCAGGCTGGCGGGTGCGAACGGTGGCGTCAGCGCGTCGGCGAACACAAAGGTCAGGCCCTCGGGGCAGGGCCGCGCGGCACGTAGCTTGTGCAACACCGCCACCTGTTCCTCGTCGCGTGGCGCGACCGGAAACTCGGGCAACTCCAGGGTCTCCCCTTGCGTGATTCGACCAGCGATGATCAGGGGCAAGGGGTTGATGTCCAGGGCGAAGGTGCGCGCCGGGGCGACGTGTTCATGCAGCTGCGCGGCCAGCCGGCCCGCCCCCGCACCGTAAACAGCCACACAACGGACCCCGACGGTGGGTAGCATCGGCTTGAGAACGTCCCACTGCCGCTGGACCTCGTTTTCGCCCCAGGCCCAGTCGCGAAAGACATTTTCGTACTGCTGCAGGACGGACGAGGCGGCTTCGGGACCCAGGCGCGGCGGCCGCAACGGGAAGGGCAGATGATCGTCGCGGTCGACAAGCGGTGCCATCAGCGTCCCGACGGCGCCGCGCATGGCCTCGACGGCCGCGGTCAGGCGCAACAGGCGCAAGCGGGTGCGGGCTGTTAGATCCTCACGCTCGCGCTCTTCGCCAAGTCCGTGCAGGGCGGCGTCCATCATGGCCTTGGCCTCTTGCGTGCGCGCCAGCCAATCCAGCTGATACAGCGCAGGCTCGGGCATCAGACAGGGCAATCCTGCCAATATAGGGTAGACGCGACCGCAATTACCGCAGCGCAGATCCGCGCCCGTTTGTTCGAGCGATGCGCGCGCGCATCGGCAACAGGCGAGGGCCGCGACGGTTTCGGGGGTCATCCGCCTGGGTTCACTGAAACTTCCAGCCGGCGCACGACGCTGCGGGCAAGTTGGTGTCCATCCAAAGCAACCGCTTGTCCAGCCAACCCCAGAACGATGTGACCTCTTCCTTGAACATCATCAACGGATCGGGATTCTTGCTGCGCGGGGATTCGTTGAAGATGGGGGTCGGGCTGTTGACCAAATCGGGCCATTTCTTGAAGTGGCGCGGAACGGCCAGCGGCAGCAACTGGGCGGCCCAGGTATCGATCTTTTGTTTGATTCGAGTGTGGCTCAGCGGCCCACCGTCTTTGCGCAACTCGTCCCAGCGGCAGCGCAAATCCTTCTGGAAGGCGGCATCCGCCCACAATTGTTCCCACCAGAACGGCACATAGGAGACCTTGTAGCAGGCCCGCACGGTCGCTGACGGAGGTACCCCCGCATAGGCCTCGCCGCCCGAACAGGAGGCCTGAGGCTTGGGCGCCCACAGCGATGTCGTGCCCCCGAATTTCTTGCGCTGATCATGCGCCCAGACGTCCGTGCGTTCGCAGTCCTTGAACATCATCAGCCCGAAGGAAACATTGAAGTCCCAAAGCGGGCCCATGTGCAACTTACCGCCTGCGGCGGTGCCCATTTTGACGAAGTAGTTGCTCTTGGAATAGGAATCAACCTCGTTGGCCAGTTCCCTGATCAGTGCGTGATCGACGAAGCTCGGCACGTCGATGAGGCTTCTGTATTGCTGGGGAGTCGCCTTCATGCCGGCCTCGAAACTGTTCATGCTGGCCTGCAAGTAGGTCTTTTGTTCGGGCGTGATGTTGCTGGCGCTCGGAAAATGATAGCTCCACACCGTTTTGCGGCCGTCCTCGGGCGCGGGCACTGGCGAACCCACGGTTGAGACCCAGCTTTCGGGAACCCACGTGGCACTGCCCGCCGGGGTTCGCGTGGGGAAGCCCTTGCCCCCGGATTCCTTCCTGACGATGTAGCCGCCGCTGATCTCACCCACGTCTGGTGTGGCCGCGGGTTTCGGGATGTTGACCCGACACTTGGCCCGTCGAATGGGCTCGGCGATGAGGTAAATGCCCTGGTAGGCCTCCTTGCCGGCGTCACCCACGAAGACTTCGACAAATCTCGTGCGAGGTTGCCACCGTCCCAGTTCACGTCCGATCGAGTGCGCCAGGGCCTGTCGCATGCAGGACCTATCGTTTGCACAGGACAGAAGAACCCAATCCTCGTTCGTTGGCATCCCCAGTAGCGGCTGGGGCAAATTGGCGCCCTTGTCGTCGCGAAATTCTACAGAAAGTGACTTCTGATTGAAGAACGCCGAACTGGTTCCGTGAAGAGAAACCCCCACCAGCGTGTCCAGCGTGACCGGCGCTACGACACTGCCGTCGGGACCTTTCAGATCCGTGTGGGTTCCGTTGTGTTGCTCGACCACGCGCAGCCGCCCGGTGATCTTCACGTCGTCCGCCGCGCCCTGGGTCGCCGCCGCGTTGGCGTTGATGACCTGCTGAAGGTTCACAGTCACGAAGATCACTGGCAGCTTCTTGTCCGCGGCCTCGGTCAGTGCGCTGTTGTCGCCTTCAGGGCCGCAGGAAGCTTGGGCGGGCGCACCGGCCTCTGCGTCAGAGCCCGCATCACGGGCTTGCGCCGTGGATCCGTCGACCGCCCCGCTGGATCCAGCAGCCCCAGGCGCGCCGCTGACCCCGCCGGACCCGGCCAGACCGGTCGCCCCAGCGGACCCGGTGGCCCCAGCCTTTCCTGTCGATCCCATTGACCCGGCGCCGCCTGGGCCGGGACCACCCGTGGAATCATCGCCGACCCCGCCGCCCGGTGTTGTGGCCGCGCCACAGCCAACAAATGCGCAAACCAGTAATAATTGTCGCGCTCGATAAAACATTTAAACCTCCGGCTCATTGAAAACTTCTGCAACAAGCTTCATGGGATCATCCCACTTGGGCCATGAACAGCTCGTGACGCTTGCTCGAACTTGCTGAACGGCTGACTGGCCGCGCCCACCTGGCCCAGCAAGTCTGCAAGCCAGTTTGGCAATGCACCCCGGGTCTTCACCTCCAGGATGCCGCCGGGGGCCGCGTGCCTCGGTCGCCCCAAGGTCTCGCGAACCAACGCGTGGTTGCGCTGCCAAAGATCGGCCGGCGGTGTGTAGTATTCCACCCCCACATCCAGGGTCACGCGCAGGCTACCTTGATCGTCCTGCCAGGGCAGGCGCCGGTAATTCACCAGACAATCCGCCTGCATGGGCTCGCTGTAGCGGCCACAGTACGCCCCGATCTCTCGCAAGACGGCCTCACCCTCGGCGCCGTACAGCGGCCGCTGGATCTCAATCATTTCGGCGGTAACCAGACCCTGGCAGAAGAAGGCGGGTACGTCTGTTTTCGGTATGCCGATGCGATGTTTTCCGGTCTTCGTGCCATCGCGAAACTTCAGCTCAAGCCACAGCACCGGCTGGAACCGCACGATCTGCATGGGATCGGTGGCCAACTCGGCCAGTGATGGGTGCAGGTCGTAGTATTCTTTCGCCCGCATCTTCAGATTGTGCAGCGAATCGTCCATCGCCGCCTGGTATTGCCCCCGCGACGGCGTATCGAAATAGATGGTGGTCACGAAATGGCGCGGGCGGGGCAGCCTGTTCGCGCCCTGTCCCGTGAAGCGATGGTGCGGTAGCTGCCGGGACATCGCCTCCACGAAAGGACGCAATTGCTCAGGCGCGATGAAGTACTTGGCCTCGTCGCGCTCCGACGTCATTCGACTGTCCGCCTCGCGCGCCGCCGCTGTGCTGATAGACATCATATGATCGACAAGCCCTGTGACAGACCGCGGGGCCACCTAGAGCCGTCTCGAACCCATCGATCGTTACAGCCACAAGGTGACGCGACAGTCACAAGGTGACGCGCGACAAAAGGAAACGTCACGAAAAAGATCCGCAACGTTCGGGTTGTTCGAGGCGGCTTCGGCGCGCATCCATGCGAAGCAGCCTGGGGCTCCTGTGTTTTCTGGCCGACAACCCGACGGCGCCCGGGTGGTGTTCTGAGATCATCGGCCAGCCGATGGCTGACAGCGGCAGATCGCCCCAAGGAACTGTGACGTTTGGGGACCGCGGCGTCCCTGCTGGCGGGCCAGAGGTCAGCCCCACCATGCTAAACAACTCACGCGTCGTATGCCTTCTTTGCCTGCTATTGCCCGCCGTTGCCCATGCGCAGGGCGGCACCGCTGGCTCCATCACGGGCAACGTGCTCGATCAGGCGGGTAACCCCATCAAGGGCGTCAAGGTCACGGTCAGCTCGGACACCCAGATTGGCGGCTCGAAGACGGCCTACACAAACGATGAGGGCTACTTCCGCGTCCTTCAGCTGGCGCCAGGAAATTTCGATATCCGTGCCACCGCGCCGGGCCTGGCACCGTACATTCAAAAAGGCGTCATTGTCGGCATTTCCGCAGCATCCGAGGTCTCGCCGATCATGGAGGTCAAGACCACCGAGGAACAGGTCGTCGTTGTGCAGAAGGCGCCCATCATCAGCACGACCACCGCCAACGTGAAGGAGGTCTACGACGTCAACTTCATCGACTCGCTGCCGCTGGCGGCCCGCAACCAGTCGCCGGCCAGCCTGGCGCAGACCAGCGCCGGGTCAGCCAAAAGCACGCGGATGCGCGGCGGCAGCGGCAACCAGACGATCTACACGATGGACGGCTTCAACATGTTGGGTCAGTACCCGACCTCGAAGTCCGCGGCCGCCTTTGAGTTGCAGGGCGCGGGCTACGGCGCCGACAATCCCACGGCACCTGGCGGTCTTATCAATCTTGTGACCAAGTCGGGTTCGAACAGATACGAGTATCAGTTCGAAAGCTTCGTCCAGGCGCCACAGTTGCAATACTTTCGGGATTCAACTGATTCGCGAATCGGAGAGACCTTCGTCGGTCTCAATCCGACAATTTCGGGTCCGATCCTCAAGGATCGCCTGTGGTTTGCCATAAATTCTGAATTCAATCTGTTCTACGTCGGCCGCGACAAGGATCCGCTGGGAATTCTTCCAGACCCCCCCGCCAACCCGAAAAGCGTCGCGAAGGGTACGGCCAAACTGACCTGGCAAGTGGCGCCACGGCACAAGATTTCCGCCATCGTGAACTACGATATGGCCTGGGATTACAGCCGACGCCCCGAACTGGGTGTTACCAACGACGCCCAGGAGGACCGTCTGGGCCGGCGCTGGTTCGGAGGTCTCATCTGGGACGCCCTTCTGACGGATAAGCTGGTGTTTCGCAGTCAGGTGGGGATGGTTGTGTGGCCCGAACACATATTTCCGCGCCTGTGTCGGACGAACCCGAATTGCGACTTCATTCCCTCCGTCACGAACATCTACCCGCGCACCGTCTACTACAACAACAGCTCGATTCACCAGCGGACCGATACGTCCAGCGTCGAATTGATCAATCGACTTGAATACTTTTTAGACACAAAGACATTTGGCGAACACGACCTGAAGATTGTGGACACCTTTCGTACTGAACGCGTGGTCAATCGCACGGCGCGGCCCGGGGACATTGCCTATCAGTACAATGGCGACGTTCCGGCGCAGACCACCGAGTACTTCTCGAATGATCCGCGGTACGAACCGGCCCGATACGGGTGGAGCATAAATTCCGGATCAGCCCAGCGAAACACCCTGACCCTGGCTGATGTCTGGCGGGCCAGTCGCTACTTGACCTTCACGCCGGCCATCAGCTTGATTTACGGGCGCGCCGTCAACCAGACCGGCGATGTGGCATTGAACGGGCAGGTGTGGGCGCCCAGCATCACCGCCGCCTGGGATCCGACACACGATGGCCGGACGGTCTTGCGCGGCAGTTTCAGCTCGTATGTTGATGTCGAGACGATTGGCCTTGCGCAATTTAGCAGCGGCAGCCAGGCGTCCCGCACCTGCAAGTACAATGCGGCCAACGGACAGTTCGATTCGGGCTGTACCTTCTCGGGCGGCGTTTCGTCGAACACCTTCGGCTTGCCCTGTGGCCCCACGGGTGTCGACATCGCCGGCAAGTCCTGTCGAGAGGCCCTGCGGATCCCCCGGACCTGGGAATATACGACTGGCGGCGAGCGCGAAATCGTCGAGGGAGTCGCCCTCGCCTCTGACGTGGTCTATCGCAATTTCGCGCACCAGTACGAGCAGCGCGAGACGAACCGCATTTGGAATGCGTCGGGAACCGAGCTGGATCGCACCGGCAGTTACCGCAATGGCCGGGCCCAGACCATTTTGGATATGGGCACCCCGGATGGCGCCCACCGCACCTATCTCGGCGTGACCACCTCGTTGTCCAAACGCGAAGGAAAGTTCAGGGGGCGCGTTGCCTATACCTGGAGCTACTTGCGTGGATCGGTGGCCGACGTGTCGAACAACGCCTACGGCGACATCGGTCCCCGCGACGTTTATTTGCTTGGTTCGTTACCGCAGGACCACAGGCACGAGGTCAAGGGTCTGCTGACCTATCAGGCGGCGGAATGGCTGAGCCTGGGAATGATCGACGTGTACTTCTCTGGAACTCCCTACAACCGGACGTTCAGAAACGCCGAGACCGGCGCCTATGACGACTATCGTGCGCGCCTGGGACAGAATCCGGGCTCGAACATCAATGACCCGACGGATGACCGCGAGCTGCGTCTGCCGGACGTCATGGAAGTGGGCCTGCAGGTCCGTGTGAACCTGCGCCCGCTCATTGGTCAGCGTCTTGAGATCTTCACCGACATCCTCAACCTTCTGGCGCTGCGTACGACCACGGGTGTCACAGAACAAGATGGACCCCTGTTCGGTCAGCAGACCGGCCGCCTGGCGCCCTTCAGGTTGCGTGTCGGCGCCAGCGTGAAGTTCTAGCCGACTCGACCCCGCGATGTCCCTGCCCGACGACATCGACGGTCCCCTCTGTGCCAGACGGGGGCGAAGGCTGAACAGATCGATATTACCCGCCCGTTCCCGTTGTCAAACCGATGGCGCCCGAGGCAATCAGCCGAAGCCCGCTGCGCTTTTCGCGCCGGATCTCAAATACCGTTGTACCAGGAGTAGCCACGCTCGGCGGCCCCCGATCCCATCCCTTTGCCAAAGCCCTTGAGACTGTCAGTTACGACGATGCGCGTGAGGTATTTGACGCTCTTGTAGCCGATGTGTCTGGGCACGCGCATTCGCAACGGCGCCCCGTGACCCGCGGGAAGGTCGCCGCCGTTCATTCCGTAGGTGACCAGCGTCTGGGGATGCAAAGCATCCTCCATATCAACGCTGTCCCACCAGTTGGGCTCGATGGACTGATAGACAACGTACCGTGCCTGCGGCGATGCGCCCACCCGATCAAGAATGTGCGACAGCGGAACCCCGGTCCACTCCGCGATGAAGGACCACCCCTCCTCGCAAGCAAGATGTGTGATCTGGTTGCGGGACGGATACGTACGAATTTCGGCGACCGAGAAGCTGCCAGGCCGCGCGACCATTCCATCGACGGCAAGCCGCCAATCCGCGAAGCCCCCCGCCTGCGATCGAACGAACCCCGGGTTGCGCGTGGCCTTTCCGTTGACGTAAGAAGGCCGTGATATCTGGTCACGGCGAAATTCGCGTGCCAGCGATCCGGCGCCGATCAACCGTTGGGCGGCATAGGTCAGGGTGTGTCCCGGCGCGTAGATCCCCGTTGCGTCCGGGGGCACCAGTCCATATCGCGCCGCCAACCGCGAAGCCGCCGCAAGGCCGGCGATACCGGATACGGCGGTCACACCCCCAGTGATGAGCTTCCGGCGGGACAGTGCAGTCATGACTTCTCCTTGCCCCGTACGCGCCCGGTGATCATCGCTGCCACACGGTCGATGAATCCCGCACGCCAGACCATCACGACATGTCCGAACACAAAAAACAGGATAAGCACGGTAACGAAGAAATGAACCGTGCGCGCCGACTGCTGGCCTCCGAACGCTTCGACCGCGAAGGGGAATCGGGCCACGAACGCCGGCGCCATTGCCAAACCCGTCCAGATCATCAGCGGGAAAAACACGAAGACCACGCCGAGGTACGCGATCCGCTGAGAGGGGTTGTACGATTCGGCCGAACCGGGCGCGTCCCCACGGCCCGGCAGCAGAGTCTTGCGAAAGTGCGCGGTCACGATCCCGTGGATCGCATAGAGCAGCCCGATCCCCACCAGCAACCAGCCGGTCTGGAAGTGGAGCGAACGGCTCCATCCGTTCTGGTCTTTGAGCACGAACTTGTATGAGGTGGGCATCGAACCGCGGGACGTGGGTAGTGGCAAAATCAACAGCGGTTCCATGTGGGTGTTGCCGGTCTCACCCCAGTACAATCTGGGGTGAGACATCAAAATGTTCGCCCCGGTGAAGATGAGAGCCAAGAAGCACAGGGCGGTCGTCCAGTGCGTCCCCCGCACAACGGCCGAGTGCCGCGTCCTCCCTGCCTCCGCGGTGCCATGGGCTGCCATGCCGAAAACTATGCCGCTCGCAACGGATCCTGTCGATCCTTTTGAGAACGCCGTCGGGAAACAAGCGCCACGACCCGTAGCGGGTGGGTCATGTCCGTGTCCGCCGAACGTCGCGGAATTCAGCGGCGGGCCGGCTTCCGGTCTGTCCGCTGCAACGGCTTCTGGTTAGCCCGCGTCTTGCTTAGAAGCGGAAATCGTTCCGGGTGATCGACAGAATCAACCGCCAAATCGATGTCGAGGCTGGGCCAGTAGAGGTGGTGTGAGGTCGGACGCTCAACGGTCGTGATCTGTCGAATGGTGGCGTCTTGAAACCAGGGAAACTGCTTGAACGGTACGAACAGTTCGCGTTCGTCGAATAACAGCCAGAAGCCCCCACGAGAGACGTTGCTGACTTCAACCCTGGAACTGATCTTTCCACGCAGCGCAGATTTCATCTTGATGCTTTCTGACGAGGCTCAGGGCCTTCGAAACCTGACGCGGAGTCAGGCCATAATTGTCCGCCATAGTGACGTCGGGTTCCAGCCGGAACTTGGCCTCGCGGTCGGCGTGCTGGACATGCACGTGGAGCCTCGGCCCCTGACGCCGCACCCCTGCAGTCCTACTATCGCGAGACGTACGGAGAGTCGAAATGACCTTCCCTCCCGCACGACGAGATTGAGATCCTGGCCATCGGCCATCGCGGCCCGGCACACGAATTGCTTTGACCCTGGCTACATGTCGAACCGCCAACGTCTTCTCTGGAGTGCCCTTGGTTGTCTGCTGGCCCTCTTGGCAGCGCGGGACGCTGCAGCGGCCGAGTTCAAGGCCTCCGACGTCAAAGAGGCGCTGTCATTGGCCGGACCAGGAACCGTGGCAGTGATTGAGATTGCGGGCTTCCAGCCCACCGCCGAGAGCACCCGCTCGCTCACCCGCCTGGTCGAGCAAGCCGGGCGTGGTGTCGTCTCGCTGCGGTCCGCCCGGGAAGGTGCTCTCGGGGCCCCGGCGTCGATTACCGCCGCCTGCGCGAGCGCGAGAGCGCGGGTGTTGATCAGTGTCGAAACACGGACAGGTCTCGGTAGTGCCGTGACCTTCGCCCGCATATGGCAGTCGGACGGGACCTACGTCGGAGCGATCCGCGGTCAGGGGGACTGGGGTCCGAGGAGAATGACGGGCGCACTGTTGCTGGCTGTCGGCCCGCCCTCAATGGTGTACGGCTATTTTTGGCTTGTATCTCAAGCGTTTTGTGCCCTAAGCCTACTAGACCAAGCGCCGCCCTGTGGGCCGAGTTCTGCGGACAAGTACGCCGGACCCTTGATGCTAGGAGGCCTGGCCGCCAGCCTCATCGGCGCTGTCTTCATGATGCCGAACCGCATCCCACCGCGCGCCACCAGCAGTGAGGTTTCACCCGGTACGAGCGCATTTGTGGTCCCGTTCACCGAGCCGAACACGATGGGGCTGGCCGTCGTCGGGCGGTTCTAGCGAATCGGCTGCGTGCGGTCACCATCGATGCGCTCTGGGGTGCAGTGCAAGGTCGCCCGCCAAAAATTCCGTAGCGCGAAATCGCGGGTTCGTCTCGTGTGCCAACAGATCCGCCTTGACCGCATCGTTGCGGGCCGGCCAGTGGCGGACTCGCCGTCAAGCCCCGCGTTTCCTGCCGCGCCCGATGTTAAGGTGTGGCCTGGATGCGCTGGCCCAGCTTGCTGGTCGGCCTTGTCGCGGCGGTGTCGCCGACGGGGCGTTCGACCCCGACACCCGCAAGCGATCCGCTGCTGCCGCTGACGGCCTTGCCCGGGGCACCGTCGCACGCCGCTGACGACAGCCGGCAGCGCGGGGTGGCGCTGGGCTTGTTTGCCGAGGATGTCAGCTTCTCGTACCGGCCGCTGCTGGCCGAAATTGCGGCGCTGGGCGCGACACACGTCGCCCTCATCGTGCCGCTTTATCAGACGCACGGGGCCTCGGTTGATCTCACCCTGCACACCCGCCTGTCCCCGTCGCTGGCGGCCACCGCCGAGGCCATCCGCATGGCGCGCCGGGAAGGCCTCGAGGTCACCGTCTTCCCCATCGTCCGTCTGGCCGCGCCGCGCAGTCCGAACGAATGGCGCGGAACCCTGGCGCCCGCCAACCTGGACAAATGGTTCGCCAGCTACGAACGGATCCTGGGCGATCTGGCGGCGCTCGCCACCCTGACCGGCGCCAGCCGCCTGGTCATCGGCAGCGAACTGTCATCCCTCGACGGCGACGTGGGGCACTGGTCGCGGCTGATTGCGCGCATCCGCGGTGTCTTCTTTGGCACGCTGGTCTATTCCGCCAACTGGGATCATTACCGGGATGCCAGGCTTTTGGACCTGGTGGACGAGGCCGGCGTGGTCGCGTACTTCAACTTGCGCGACAAGGATGGCGACGGTGGGGTGCCCGCCCTTGAATCGCGCTGGCGATCCCTGCGCACGGAGATCGAAACCTGGCTTGCGCCCCGCAAGCAGCCGTTTGTATTTACCGAACTTGGCTATCGCTCGCGCGCCGGCAGCACCGCCAGCCCGTGGGACGAAACCCCGGGCGGCACGGTCGACCTCGATGAACAGCGGCGGGGATTCGAGGCGTTTCGTCGCGCCTGGACCGTTCCCCCCGCCCCGGCGTTGGGTGGCCTTTATGTCTGGAACTGGTACGGCTACGGGGGCCCGACCAGCATCGGCTACACGCCGCGCGGCAAGCCGGCGGCCGACGAGGTCCGCCGCCTGCTGGAAAATCTGTAGCGCTACTTCTTGGCTGGCGCGGCTTCGTCCTTCATCAGCGCTTCCATCTTCTTGAACTTGTCCGGGCCGTCCTTGGTCAGGGCCCAGTCTTCCTCGTTCTTGTGGCACGAGTCGCATTCGACCTTCATGCCCTTTTCCTTCACCGCCTTGCTCATGGCCTTCATGACCATTTTGGCGCGCTTGATACCGCCGGCCTTGCAGGCCTTGACGATGTCGTTGTCGCCGTCCTTGGCGATCTTGCAGGCGTTGGGATCGTCGGCGGCGCGGCCGGGGCCGGCCAGGGTCGCGGTCACGAACAGTCCCAGGGTGATGGTCTTCAGGAAAGATCGAAGCATGGTTCCTCCTCGGTGCGCTCGGTCCAAGGCCCGAATTTTTGTCACACCCGGCCGGCGCGTTCAATAAAAACAGCGATGGGGCCGCGTGACTGTGCTGGGACGCGCGTGCGCGGGTGGTCATTCATCGCGTGGGCACAGTAAAGTGGTGCCCATGCGCAGCGCAGCCATTGTTCTGGCCCCGGGTGCCTTCAAGACCGATAGCGCCAAGACGGCCCACGGATTGGTTCGCGGCAGCGAGCGCTTCGATGTGGTGGCGGTGGTCGACCCCAGCGCCACGGGCCAGGACGCAGGGACGGTTCTCGACGGGCGCGATCGGGGGATCCCCATTTTTGCCAGCCTGGACGACGCCATTGCGGGCGCCCGCATCCGTCCCACCGCCTGCATCGTCGGCATTGCCCCCAGTGGCGGTGCCTTGCCTGCGTCCTTGCGCGCCCCCCTGCTGCACGCGGCGAAACTGGGCCTGACGGTGGTCAGCGGCCTGCACGAACTGCTGGGCGACGATCCGGAATTTGTCGCCGCCGCCGCCGCCGGGGGCGCCAGCATCGTCGATGTGCGCCGCCCGCGTCCGAAGTCGGAACTGCATTTCTGGACCGGCGCCATCAGGGACGTGCGGGCGCCGCGGGTGGCGGTCCTTGGCACCGACTGCGCACTCGGCAAGCGGACGACGGCCCGCATGCTGGTCGAGGCATGCCGGCAAGGCGGCCTTCGCACCGAAATGATCTACACCGGGCAGACCGGCTGGATGCAGGGCAGCGGCTATGGCTTTGTGCTGGATTCGGTCATCAACGACTTCGTGTCGGGCGAGATGGAACACGCAATCGTCAGCTGCGACCGCAGCGAATCGCCTGATCTAATCGTCATCGAAGGCCAGTCGGCCTTGCGAAATCCGTCGGGGCCCTGCGGATCCGAGCTGATCGTGTCCGGCCAGGCGCGCGGCGTGGTGTTGCAACACGCCCCGGGGCGCGTGAATTTCAAGGGGCGGCAGGGCTGGCCCATCCCGTCGCTGCAAGACGAGGTGGCGCTGGTGCGTCTGTACGGCGCGCGGGTCCTGGCGGTGACCCTGAACAATGAAAGGCTGTCCGCGGACGCGCTGCTCGAATCGCAGCGGACGCTGCAAAAGACACTGGGCTTGCCGGTGGTGCGGCCCATCGAAGAAGGGGTGGGGGCCCTGGTGCCAGTGCTGAAAAGTTTCGTCGCCGAGGAGGCCCAGGCAGGAAGAATTTGACGGGGACCGACCGAAGTAGGAGTATATCCTACATAGGGTTACTTCTCCCACCTTGGCGCCAGGAGGATGCTAATGCTGTCCCTTGACCGACGCATCGACTACCGACTTCCCCTCGAAATGTTCCTCAACGCTTACGTCGAGGACCAGCCGCAGCGCGGGTTCACGGTCAACGTCAGCGAGACAGGAATCTTGCTGGCGTCGCTGGCCCTGCACGAGCCCGAGCCGCCGCTGACGCCAGTTGGCCTTGAATTCAAACTACCCGGCTTCGACGAAACCATTTGGGCCGCTGGCGAAATCTGCCGCGACACGCTGGACGATTACTTTCTGGGCCGCGGGATTCGCTTCACCGCGATGGCCAGCCTGCACACGCGCATTTTGCACGAATACTGTTCGCGCGCGCGCCGCGGAAACCGCCGGACCGTCGGCCCGAGCTAGAGTCGCACGTCCATCGGCGCGGCCCGCCCACGTTAGGGAGAGCCCAATTCCTCGCCCACGGCGCTGGCCGCGGCACGCCGCCGTTTTGCGGATGGCGGCGCTGGTCATGCCCATCGGGAGCGCGCGTGGTTCGGCGCGCAGGATGCCCACAATGGTGCGTCGTAGCTCCTCCTGGACCTTCCGGCAGGAAAGAGCGGCGGCGAGATCCCGGCAACTTGGCTGGGCCCGCCTCCGGTGTCCCCGGTGTCCCCGGTGTCCCCGGTTTTCGGCGGTAGCGGGCCCCCCTCGGTTGGGCGTTCCCGCGGCGCTGGGAGCAGGCCTCGCCTTCGGCGCTGATTGAGCCTGGCCGATCCGAAGTTGTTCCATTCTGGACAAGCTGACATCATCGCCGCCGCGTGAGCCGCCCATCGAATCCCGACGCCAGCGCCCCCAGGATCACGAATGGTGCGCGCACCTTCACCAGCTTTCGCGAGATTGCAGATTTCCTCTGGCAGAACGCCGAGCGGATGCGC
>JANXXE010000107.1 GCA_025350815.1 Myxococcales bacterium
CGGGGCGGGGGCGGGCAAAGATGACAGAGGCGGCTCCCACGACACGTCGCACGGATCGCTGGGGCCGACGGTGCATATGGAAAGTTTCGTGGTGCAGCTCAAGGCCGTCGATGTCGAGCGCTACGCACACGTGACAATCGATCTAGAGGTCGGAAGTGAAGCTGACCGGGACCACGTGGGCGGCATGCTGCCGCTGGTGCGCGACACCATCATCACGTTTCTCATCGATCAGACAGTCGACGATCTGAAAGGCAGCGAAGGTATCGCCCATTTGAAGGAAGAGGTCCTGACCCGCCTGCGCCGCGTGCTGCCCGGCCAGCGCATCACCAACGTCTTCGTCACCGACTTCATCGTTCAGTAGCGCCATGACCTCGCGCCTGGATCAAAGCGAAGTCGACGCCCTCATGCAGGCGATCTCCGAGGGGCGCGTGCCACCGGAGCCAGGCACACAGGCGGGGGCGGCGGTCATTGGATATGACCTGACCAGCCAGGATCGAATTATCCGCGGGCAGATGCCAACGCTGGACTCGATCGATGATCGGGTTGCCTCGCTGTTTGGCGGCTCGCTGGCGGCGCGCACCCGCATGGACATCCGGGTTGTCTCGACGCCGGCGACGCTGCTGAAGTTTTCCGATGTGGCCGCACTGATGAGCCCACCGTCCACCGTTGGTCTGATGACGCTGGGACCGGGGCACGGTCTCGCGGTGGTGGTGATTGAGTCCGGGCTGGCCAAGTCGCTGGTCGCCGGGGCTCTGGGCGATCGCAAGGCGCGCTATGACGGCAGTGCGGAGGCCATCGGCAAGGTTGACCTGACGAACGTCGAACGCCTGGTCTTGCGCCATCTGCTGACCATGCTGTGCGATGCAATGGCGCAGGCCTGGACGGATGTGTTGGTGCTGAAGCCCGATATCGTGCGCTTTGAGTCGGACCCGCGCATGGTGATGGTGGCGTCGCCGAGCGATCTGGCCATCCTGGTCAATTTCGAGATGTCGGGCGCCGCGACGGGACGCCTGCAAATAGCCATCCCCTACGCGACGGTCGAGCCGGTGAAGAAGATGCTCAGCTCGCCCATACGAGCGAGCGGAAGCGTCGACATGCGCTTCTCGGCGGCGCTGGCGCGCGAGCTTGAACACGTGACCGTGGAAGTGCGGGCCGAGATCGGCAAGACGAAGCTAAGTTTCTCGCGGCTGCTGGAACTCAAAGTGGGCGATCTCATCACCCTCGACGGCAGCGAGTCGGCGCCGCTGCCCATCTACGTCGAGGGCCGCCGCAAGCTTTCGGGTGTGCCGCGGGTCATGGGCGGCAGCATGGCTGTCGTCATCGAACAGGACATCAAGGGCGAGCAGGGGACGCCGGCACAACGCAAGGCCGCAGGCGGGGTCGCCCCTTCCGGCATCGTCCCTGCATAGCCTGGGTGGACAGAGACATTCCCGCCGCAAAGGTGACACGGAGGCAGCCATGGAACCGACTGAACACAAAGACGATCCCGAATCAAAGCGGCTAGAGTTGCTGTTGGATGTTCCGCTGGACGTTTCGGTCGAGCTCGGCCGGGCGCGGATGTCCATCCAGGAACTTCTGACCCTGGGACCGGGGTCTGTGGTCGAGTTGGACAAGATTGCCGGCGAGCCGCTGGACATCCTGGTGAACCAACGTCTGGTCGCGCGCGGCGAGGCGGTGGTCGTGAACGACAAGTTCGGCGTGCGTATCACCGACATCATCAGCCCGACTGAACGCGTGGCGCGTCTGCGCTGACAGCGAGGAGATGACCATGCTTTGTCAAATCGCGCTTTCAACAGTTCTCGCGGGATCGCCCGTCTTCATCACTTCGGTCAAGACCGTGCCCGGCCATGACGTGGTCGCGGTCGAGATCGCGGGCGAGTCGCCCCTGGATGCGACAACGGTCAGGGGCGATATATCAAGCGGGCGTTTGAACCTGCGTCTACGTGACACGCGCGTTCACAGCGACAACCGCTTGTGGGGCGAGGGCACGTCGCTGGTGCGCGCCCACCGTCATACGGGCCACACGGAACTGGATGTTGCGCTGCCGTCGGGCGACGCGTGCAGTGGGCCGGTGAAGGTCGTCGCCACGGCGGCTGGTGGGTTGCGGGCGACGGTCGCGTGCCCCGGCGTCAAGGCTGCGAGCGCGCCGATAGCGGCGCCACAGGTGGCCCCGGTACCGGTCGACAACGCACGACTGCTGGCGGCCCTTGCCCTTGAATCGGCGGCCGAGGTCTCGAAGGCGCCCGCCGTTGTGCCCGCTGCCGCACCGATGGCCAAGGTGGTCACGAAAGACAGCGCCCCTGCGCAAGCTGCCGCCCCCGCGCAAGCTGTCGCCCCTGCTCAGGCTGCCGCGCCTGCGCCTTCCGCGGCTGCGGAATCTTCGGCGTCCTCGTGGCGCGTCGTCGTGGTTCCCGTCGGTGCGCTGATTCTGTTGGGTGTGGTTAGCCTATTTTTGGGCAAGCGCCGGAAAGCCAACGGGCGCCTGGTCACCATCCTTGAAACCGCCTCCCTTGGTCCGAAGCGCGCGCTGATTGTCGCCCGGGTGAACGGTGAAACGTTGGTCCTGGGTTCGAGCGAGGCGGGTATCACTCTGCTGCGCTCGCGCGTTCCCGAGTCGCCGATCGGTGTTGATGTGGATATGTCCGGCCCCGACGAGCCGCCGCTCGACGTCCGTGGCCGCTTCCGCGATGCCAGCGACGAGGCCGGCCAGGATTCCCCCGGGCAGGTGCGCTTCTTGGCGCGGCTTTTCGGTCGCAAGGACAAGCCCGAGGGTGAGGTCGAGCCGTGGAACTTCGAGGGGCTTCTTGAGGACAGCATCGAAGATCAGGAATTGCGTCGGAAGCTGTCATCGGGATTTGGGGTGCGCGTTCCGTGACGCCGACCGGGCAATCCGGCGGCCCGCTCGCTGGCGCCGCCTCGGCGGTGTCGCAGCTGGCGCTGGGCGGGGCCGCCAGTGGTTCGACGGCCGTGAAGATCTTTCTGCTCCTGACGGTCCTGTCGTTTGCGTCCGCGCTGGTGCTGTCGCTGACGTCGTTCACGCGCATCATCATCGTGCTGTCGTTCTTGCGTCAGGCCATCGGCACGCCGCAATTGCCACCCAATCAAGTCCTGATGGGGCTGTCCCTGTTCTTGACATGTTCATCATGGCGCCCACCGCGGGGCGCGTACAGGAACTGGCGCTCAATCCCTTGCTTGACGACAAGATCACCTTGCCCGAAGCGCTGACGCGCGCCGAGACGCCGGTTCGCGACTTTCTGCTGAAACAGACCAAGGAAGACGACATCAAGTTGTTCTACGAGGTGGCCGGCCACGCGCGGCCGGTTCGGGGTGATGTGGTGCCGCTGTCGGTCCTGGTGCCCGCGTACATGGTGTCGGAACTTGGCACGGCCTTCCGCATGGGCCTGTACGTGTTCATACCGATGATCATGGTGGACATGCTGGTGGCTGCGATTCTGATGAGCCTCGGCATGATGATGGTTCCGCCGCAGATGATTTCGCTGCCGCTGAAGGTCGGCGTCTTTCTGCTGGCGGGTGGCTGGCACCTGGTCGTGTCATCACTGGTGCGCAGCTTCGCATGAACGGCTCGCTGACCACGCTGGTGCACGAGGGCATCGTGCTGCTGACGTCGACGGGCGGCCCGTTGATCGCGGCGCTGCTGGTCGCCGGCCTGGCTGTCGGCATCTTCCAGGCCACCACGCAGATCAACGATCCCGCCATCGGCTTTTTGCCGCGGCTCGGGGTCGCGGTGGGTGGGGCCTGGCTAATGGGTGGCTGGGTGCTCGAACGCTTCGCCAGCTATTTTGCCTCGGCGCTGCAACGCATGTCGCAGTTGTGACCTTGACATGATGGCGCTGGCACCCTGGCTGTTCGGCTTCCTGCTGGTGCTGTTCCGGTGCGGGGCGCTGTTCACGGTGGCCCCGGTGTTCGGCTTTCGAATGATGCCTGCGCGCATCCGGATGGCGATTGCGCTGGCGGTTTCATTTGCCGTCTTCGCCGGCGCCGGCTACCCGCGCTTCGAGGCGTGGACCAACGTCAGCCACCTGGTCGGCGCGGCCGCCCTCGAGACGCTGTTGGGCCTGTCGATTGGGACCTGTGCACGCGTGGCGCTCGAAGCCGCGATGACGGCGGGGCATCTGGCGGCGCTGTCGATGGGGCTCGGCTTCGGCGCGGTGCTGGATCCGCAAAGCGGCGCTGAATCGACGTCAATTGCGGAATTCCTCGGCTTCCTGGCGCTGGGCGCGCTGGTGGCGGCCGGTGGCCACCGCGAAGCCCTGGCGTGGTTGTGTCGGTCCTTGATTGCGATCCCTCCCGGGGCGGCGGCGCTGGATGCGCGGTCGCTTGTCACATCGGTGGTTCACGCCTCGCTGACGGGCCTCAGTCTATCGGTACGCCTGGCCTATCCGGTGATGGCGGCCGTCCTGGTCGGCCAGGTCGTGCTGGGCGTTCTGGGTCGTACCGCGCCGCAGTTGAATATCTCCAGCATCGGCTTTTCAATCACGATTCTGGTCGGTGGCGGTGTCCTGTACGCCACCGCGCCGCTTATCGGCGAGGCGGCGGCACGCAGCGCGATCGCGGCCTTCTCGGGAGGAATCTGAGGCCGATTCATGGCTGACGACGACGCCCCAGACGACAAGACCGAACAGGCAACAGCCAGGCGCCTGGGCCTGGCGGCCGACGAGGGGCGCGTTCCGATCAGCCGCGATTTGGCCCTGTGGGTCGGGCTGGTCGCGGGAATCCTGACCCTGATGGCCGTGGGTGGGGCGCTGCGGGACGCGTGGATCAAGCTGGTGGCGGCGGCCGCGGGGACCTTGGCCGATCCAAATTTCTCGCGCCTCGTGCCTTACTTCGCTGACTGCGCGAAGTGGGGATTGCTGGTGTGTGTGGCGGCCGCCATCGGGGGCGGCGGTTTTTTTGCCCTGCAGACCGGGGGGCGGGTGTGGCCAAGTCTGCTGTCCCGTGGCGTCGATACGCTGTTCTCGGGCGGCGGCATCAAACGCGTCTTCAGCAAGAAGGTGCTGGGCGACGTCGGCATGTCCCTGGTCAAGGTCCTGACGGTCGGCATCGCCTGTTGGTTCACCCTGCGCGACGACTTCATGACGCTGCCTGCCCTGATTCAGGCGCGTCCGGACGCCCAGTTCGCGATGCTGTTCAAGCCGCTTGTGAATGCGTCGGTCAAGGTTCTGGCGTCGATGGCGGTTTTCGCCGGTCTCGATTTTGCACTGACCAGGTACCGGCACCTCAAGAGCATGAGAATGACGAAGCAAGAGCTCAAGCGCGAGATCAAGGAGGAGGAAGGCGATCCCGCCATCCGGATGCAGCGCAAACGCCGCCACCGGGATCTTCTTCGCGGCCGTGCCACGGTCGAGGTGCCCCGCGCCGACGTTCTGCTGGTCAACCCGACCCACATCGCGATTGCCCTGCGCTACCGGCCGGGCAGCGATCGCGCCCCGATCGTCACGGCAAAAGGCAAGGGCGACCTGGCCGAGTTCATGCGCAATCTGGCGCGTTCGAACGGCATCCCCATCGTCGAGGACATTCCCCTGGCGCGCCTGTTGTACCGAAAGGTGAAGGTGGGTCGTTCCGTTCCCGCGCAAACCTACAAGGCCGTCGCCGCGATCCTGGCGTTCGTTTACCGAATCACCCACCGCGCGACAGGCGTCGCATCCGCGCCCGAGGCCCGCCCATGAACGATCAGGACAAAAGCGCGAACTTTGGCCAGACGCTGCTCGTTCTCACAGTGGTGGGCGTCCTTGGCCTGTTGCTGGTGCCGGTGCCGGCGATGGGCCTCGACCTTCTACTGGCGCTCAGCATCGGCGTGTCCGTCCTGGTGCTGCTGATTGCGCTGTCGATCAAGAAGCCACTGGATTTTTCCGTCTTCCCGACGCTGTTGCTGATCACCACGCTGTTCCGTCTGGGTCTGAATATCGCGACCACCCGTCTCATCCTGACCCACGGCAGCGAAGGTGCGTCGGCGGCCGGTCACATCATCGAGACCTTCGGGCGCTTCGCCGTCGGCGGCAGCTTTATCGTGGGCGCCGTGGTGTTTCTGATCCTGCTGGTGGTGAATTTCTCGGTCATCACCAAGGGCGCCGGCCGCGTGGCCGAGGTCGCGGCCCGTTTCACCCTGGACGCCATGCCCGGCAAGCAGATGTCAATCGACGCTGATCTGGCGGCCGGCAACATCACCGACGTCGATGCGCGGGCGCGGCGTTCTGCACTGGAACGTGAGATTGAATTCTTCGGCGCCATGGACGGTGCCAGCAAGTTCGTGCGCGGAGACGCGATCGCGGGTCTGCTAATCACCGTCATCAACATCATCGGCGGTCTGCTGGCCGGCGTGGCGCGCGACAAGCTGTCTTTGGGCAATGCAGTCGAGACCTATACGCTGTTGACGATCGGCGACGGCCTGGTCTCGCAAATGCCGGCACTGCTTATCTCGACGGCGGCCGGCATCGTGGTGACGCGCGCGGGTTCAGGGACCAACCTCAGCCGCGACATGGGCAGCCAGATCTTCGGGCACGCCCGCACGATGGGCTATGCCGCAGCCGTGCTGGGCGCGCTGGCGACCTTGCCGGGGATGCCAACGCTGCCGTTTGCTTTTCTGGCCGGCGGCGCCTACCTGCTGTCCCGGCGTCCCGACGCGAAGATCCCTGCTGCGTCCACCACCGCGAAGGCCCCCGCGCCCGAACGACTGCAAGATCTGGTCACCGTCGACGCGCTGGAACTGGAGGTGGGCTACGGCCTGCTGCCGCTGATCGACCTCGATCGCGGGGGAGAGCTGCCCGGACGTGTGACCAATCTGCGCCGCCAGGTGGCGTCCGATCTGGGTCTGTTACTGCCGCCGGTGCACCTGCGCGACAACCTGCGCCTCGACAGCAACGAATACCGCATTCGCATGCGCGGCGTCGAGATCGGCCGCGGCAATGCCTATTCCGATCGGCTGATGGCGCTTGACCCCGTGGGTTCAAGCCCAGTCCTCGACGGCGCCGACGGGATCATCGGCAAGGAGCCCGCCTTTGGACTGCCAGCGCTGTGGCTGCGGCCGACGGACCGCGCGCGTGCCGAGGCCGCGGGGCTGACCGTGGTCGACGCCGCTTCCGTGGTGACCACGCATCTGTCCGACGTGATTCGCAAGAACGCGCACGAGCTGGCGGGCCGGCAGGAAATTCAGGAGTTACTGGCTGCCTGCGCGAAAGACGCCCCCAAGCTGGTCGAAGATGTCATTCCGGGGACGGTGACGCTGGGCGAATTCGTCCGCGTCGTGCGCGGCATCCTGCGCGAAGGTCTGTCCATCCGGGATCTGCGTTCGATCCTGGAATCTGTGGCGGATGCGGCCCCACGCAGCAAGGACACCGCCTTCCTGGTCGAACAGGTGCGCCGCCGGCTGTTCCGGCAGATCACCGCCAAGGTGGCCGACGCCAGTGGCTCGGTGAAGGCGTTGACGCTGGATCGCGCGACCGAGGAAACCCTGCGGCGCAGTCTGGGCGCCAGCGACGGCGAATCCGTGCTGGCCCCCGATGTGGACACCGCGCGCAAGCTGGTCAGCGTGCTTGAAACGCAGGCCGCGCGGCGGGCCGCCGACGGGCAGTCAACGGTCATTCTCACAGCGCCCGATCTCCGCCGACCGCTGTTCGACTTTGCCAATCGATTTATCGCTGACTTCTTCGTCATCACCGCGCGCGAGCTGGTGCCTGGCACCACGGTCGAGCCGGTGGGCACCATCGAAATTGGACACCTTGCCATTGGGAGAGCCGCATGACCCCGTCCTTCACACAGTCCTCCAGCGCCGACATCCGCACTTTTCGCGCCGCCGACAGCCGGGCGGCACTGTCCGCTATCAAGGCGGCGCTGGGCAGCGATGCCGTCATCCTGCGCACGCGCGAGGTTGCCAGTCTGTTTGGCAAACCGGAAATCGAGGTCACTGCGGCCCGTGGTGAGCCCGCGGTACCCGTGGAACCGCGGCCCGCGGCGCGTCCGGTGCGCTCGGCCGAATTCGATGAAGACGTGACGCCCGCGCAGACAGGTCCCGGTCAGCCCCCGCAGCGTTCGGACGTGTTCCGACAACTGGTGCAGCGCGGGGTGGACGAGGAACTGGCCGCCGATTTGGTGGGTCAGGCGCTGAAGTTGGGGGCAGGGGCCGCACAGGGCGATCTGCTGGCCGAAGTTCGCCGCCTGGTGCGTGACCGCCTGCGCCCCGCGCCGGCGCCCTGGCAGCCGACGACCCTTGGCGGCGTGGATGGCCAGCGGGTCATGGCCCTGGTGGGCCCGACGGGCGTCGGTAAGACCACGACTTTGGCCAAGATTGCCGCCCGGGCCATTCTCGACGCACACCTCAAGGTGGCCCTGATTACCGTCGATACATATCGACTGGGAGCCAGCGATCAACTTGCACGCTACGGAAAGATCATGGGGGTTCGCGCCCACATCGCCCGGGACGACGCCGCACTGGCGGACGCCGCGGCGCAGTCCCGTGAGGCCGACCTCGTGCTGATCGACACTGCGGGCCGTTCGGATCCCGGGGCACGCAAGGCGCAGGTCGAACTTCTGCGGACGCTTCCGGGGGTCGAACTTCACCTGGTCCTGTCGGCGGCCACCGGTCCGCGCGAGATAGCCGCGATGGCCCGCAAGTACGAGCCGATGACACCTGATTACCTGATCTTCTCGAAGATCGACGAAGCGGACGGTCCGGGCGCCGTGCTGTCGGCGGCATCGATCATTCCGCGCCCGGTCTGCTGCATCACCGACGGCCAGCGCGTGCCGGAGGACATCCATCCGGTGACCACACGAATTTTGGCGTCGCTTGTCTTTGCCTCGCAGCATGACCCGCGCACGACACATGGCGATCTCCGTTCGCCGGACGCCAGTCGGGCCTTCATCTAATAAATGCACGCGTAAATGACAGGAGATCTTTCTTGGACCAAGCAGACAGCCTCCGACAGCTAGCCGCATCCGGTCGACTGGGGCGTCCGCCCCTGCAGGTTCTTGCCGTCACCAGCGGCAAGGGCGGCGTCGGCAAGACCAACGTGTCGGCGAATCTGGCTGTGATGGCGGCCAAGGCGGGCAAGCGGGTGCTGGTGATTGATGCCGACCTGGGTCTGGCCAACGTCGAGGTCCTGCTGGGCATCAAGCCGCGCCATCACCTGGGTGATCTGCTGGATGGCTCGGTGCCGCTGAACGATGTGCTGGCCGAGGGTCCGTTCGGGATTCGCCTTCTGCCCGCCGGGTCGGGATTGCCGTCGCTGACCCATCTGACCGATACGCAGAAGATGCAGCTCATCAGCAGCCTGGACGCCATCGAGGAACGATTCGACGTTGTCTTGATCGATACGGGCGCTGGCATCGGTGAAAACGTTCTGTTCTTCGTCAGCGCCGCCCAGGAAGCAATCCTGGTCGTCAACCCCGAACCCACGTCGTTGGTGGATGCGTACGCGGCGGTAAAGGTCTTTTCGCAGGACGGTCATGTCCAGAAGTTCGGCGTGATTGTGAACCCCGTGGTCGACGAGCTGTCCGCCCGGGACATCTTCCCCAAACTGACCACCGTCACGAACCGCTTCTTGAAGGCGAACATTCGCCTGCTGGGATACGTCCCGCGCGACGAGAACGTGCACAAGGCCGTGATGGCCCAGCGAACAGTCGTCGACATTTTTCCGAAGTCGCCCGCCAGTCGCGCCTTCAGCGACATTTCGGATCGGCTGTTCAGCATGGCCGCGCCCGAGCCCAGCTTGGAAAGCGGCCTCAAGTTCATGTGGAATCGCTTGTTGCGTGAGTCATCGGCGGCGGCGGGTTGATGGGCTGATACGTGCACCGGGTCCTGGCGACATATACAGCTCCGAAGGACGACGCCCAGGAGCTGCTGCAGAAGTACACCCCGCTTATCGACCGGATGGTGCGGCGTCTGGTCGCGCGAACAGGTCTCGACAGCGCCTATGACGATCTGTGGTCGGCGGGTGCGCTGGGTTTACTGGAGGCCGCGCATCGCTTCGACGCCGCCCGTGGCGCCGGGTTCGAAACCTTCGTGTCGCACCGGGTTCGGGGCGCGATGCTGGATGAACTTCGTCGTTTGGACCACCTGCCGCGCCGCCTGCGTGCCCGGACAGATGAACTGGAAAAGGCGCGCCACAAGCTGGCCGCGAAACTGGGGCGATCGGCCAGCGCCGACGAGATAGCCAGCGAGCTTGACCTCGACGCCGGCGATTTGGCCGACATTCACGCGCTGGCCGAGGCGCCCGTCCCGCTTGACAGCGTGGTGGCCACCTTGCCGATGGATTCGCGCCTCGACGAACAAATCGATCACGGGCGGACGGCGGTGGCTTTGGCGGCCTCGGTGGGCAAGCTGCCCGAGCGCCTGCAGCTGGTGCTGTCCCTGCATTACGTGGAGGGCCTGAGTTACCGGGAGATCAGCAAGATGCTGGACGTCAGCGAGCCGCGCGTGTGCCAGTTGCACGCCGATGCGCTGAAACACCTTCGGGTGCTGATGGCGTCAGGAAGTGACCAGGCAGGAAGTGACGAGGCAGGAAGTGACGAGGCAGGAAAAGGGGGGGCGACATGAACACGGCGACAGCGTCAGTTTCGTGGGCATCGAAACCTGGGGATTCGTCCGAGCTCATGCGAACGGCCCGCATCCTGATACTGGATGCACCCACCTCCACACTGCGCGAGGCCTGTGCGCCGCTTGCGGCCGAGGCCGCCCGTTGGTCGCTGCTGTTCGTCGAAAAGGCCGACGAGGCCCTGCGCGAGCTTGCGGGTAATCCCGCCGATGTCTTGATTGCGGACCTCGGCCACCGCGCCGGCGAGCGGCACAAACTTTTGGAGGAGGTCAAACATCGATTCCCGGCGGTTGTGCGGCTGGCCTTCGTGGACCGCGCGCAGCCCGATGCCGGCGTCGATTTGCTGTCCGTCGCGCACCAGGTCTTGGCCCGCCCCGATCGAGCCGACGATATGCGTGACTTGCTGACGCGCACCTGTTTCCTGAGGACCCTGATTGCCAACCAGCGCCTGCAAGAGATCGTCGGAGACATCAATGCCTTGCCGGCGGTTCCGCCCATCTACACGGCGCTGACACGCGCTCTTGGCAAGTCCAACGTCGAGATGAAAGAGGTCGGGCAGATCGTCGGGCAGGATCCCGGGGTCACGGCGAAGATCTTGCAAGTCGTGAACTCGGCCTTGCTGGGTTTGTCGCGGCGGATCTCGAACATTGACGAGGCCGTCGTCTACGTTGGCACCAACATGATCCGGCACCTGGTTCTGTTGCAAGAGGTCTTCGCCGCCGTCGAGAAGAAGGTCGACCTGGGGCAGCTGGATCTCAATGCGCTTCAGCAGCATTCCTTCCTGTCGGCGTCAGTGGCTGCGCGGATCATTCCCGAACGCAGTATGGCCAACGAGGCGTTCACCGCGGCGCTGCTGCATGACATTGGCGAATTGATCTTCGCGCTGAAGTTCCCCGGCAAATCGGCGCCCCTGCGCGCGACTGCCCTGCAAGAGGGGCTGGCCTTGCACGTGGTCGAAGAACAGCAATGCGGCGTCACCCACGCGGAACTCGGGGCCTATTTGATGGGTCTTTGGGGCCTGCCCTTCGCGGTGGTCCAGGCCGTCGCGTATCACCATGAACCAAGGCGCGCCGGTCGCAGCCGCTTTGGGATCGTGGGCGCCGTGCACGTCGCCGAGCACATAGCGGATGAGGTGGGACCGTTTGCGGCCCTGCGCATGGCGGACGCCGAGGTATCGATGGATTTGGGCTACCTGGACGGGGCAAAGGTTCTCGATCGGCTGCCCGAGTGGCGGGCGATGGCGGCCAGTCTGTCCGGCACCCGCGACTGACACGTCGCGCCTGTGACCAGCGCGGCCCTGCCGGGGGACCGGGACATGTTCCGCCGTAACTTATTGCGCTAAGGTGTGTCCCCTAAATCATGAGAATTCCCGAGTTGCTCGTGGCTGGCGTCCTTTCGCTGACGGTTGTTGCGGAGGGAAGCTACATCATCAAGACGCGCCGAAATATGGAGGCGCTGGAACAGAAGGTCGAACAGCTATCGACCGGCGAGGGCCGTGCGGCGAACGACGACCGCCCGGCGACCGTTCCCACCTTCGAGACCCGACCCGCTGAAGGCGCGGCAGATGACGGGACGCGAACGCCGCCGCCGCGCTTCGTGCTGCCCCAGGGCACGCGTCCCTCGGCGTCGCTTACCAATCCGAATGGCGATCCGTTGCCAATGCCACCCGGCCTGGATTCGCCGGAAGCGCGCGAGCAGCTGAAGCAGTTTGTCACGGCGCAACTGGCCGCCGAACGGGAGCAGCAGCGGCAACAGCAGCAGCAGCGTCGGGACGAGCAGCAGCAGCGCGTCCGCGACACCATGGCCAAGGATCTGGGTCTGGGGGCAGAGGACAGCAAGAAGTTCTCTGACCTGCTGACGTCCACGCAGCAGGCCCGTCAGGATCTGCGCGACAAGGTGCAGTCAGGCTCGCTGCCGCGGGACCAGGTCGGCAAGGAATTCCAGGCGATGCGCGACCAGCAGGATCAGCAGATGAAGGCGCTGCTGGGCGATGAGAAGCTGAAGAAGTTTCAAGAGATGCAGCCGCGCGGCGGCCCAGGCGGCGGCCCAGGCGGCGTCCCAGGCGGCGGTCCTGGCGGCGGCCTTGGCGGCGGCCGAAGCCGCCACCGCCTTGTCGAGTGCAGGCGTCGCAAGGTCGAGACCTTGCTCGCCTGTGATCGGGTCCAGCGCACGCAGCGCCGCCGCGTGTTC
>JANXXE010000121.1 GCA_025350815.1 Myxococcales bacterium
CTCCCATGAACTCCCCAATACCTGCACATTGTCTAACGAAGACGTCCTTCCGCGCCAGTATGCACAGCCGTACGCTGGGTCCCCCGGGCTCTTTCCGACGATCTCGACCTGAAAACGCGACCCTACCTTTAGATCGCCCAAATCGCCGCATGCAGGCAGGAACGTTCTGTCGCCGGGCGGCCGTGGCACTGCGGCAGTGATCAACACGTGATAGACCCTTCCAGACTCCAGACCAGGCACACAGGGATCCGTTCCCACACATCCACTCAGCGGGGAAAACATCAGCAGAATTCTTGCCACCGTGCAAAATCGCAACGACTGCCGTGAAACTTTGCATTTAGGAATATGACTCATTTTACTCCGCTTCGGGTGGCCCAACCCTGAGGGCCCCAACCCGACCCCGCGCCAATGACTAATGTTATGACGGAATGGCATCGGCTTTTTCTCCTTAAACCCGACGGTCTATCTAGTTACAAACGTTACCCGACTGCGCCGCCGAATACTTGCAGATGAGTGGGCTTTGACAGGAGCTCGCCCGATCACTTCCGGTTGCTCGGTTTCGGACGGAACGCGCCCATGATGCGAGCCGCAACAACGGCCTTCACGCCACGTCTTCGAGTACGACGGCTCGCGCGCCGATCGTCCCCATAGCGAATCGAGTCATAGTAGTAGTTGACAATAGGCGGCGGTGATGGCCGCCGTGGCATGGGGGGGGCGCCGGCGGCGCGTCGACCCCTCCGCCGGGATTTTCCTGCCCGCCACCGTCCGTGTTTGCCGCCACAGGTGGCGGCGATGTGGGGGCGCCGCAACTGCCGCCGCCAGAGCCCGGTCCGAGCCCGTGCGAGGATAGCTGGTCCGCCGTCGAACTTCGTCGATGGTCCCAGTCCCTTGCATCCTCATCGATAGTCACCGACGTTTCACAAGCCGCCGCCTCTGGATGGCTGCTGCACAACTCGCCAGAATCGATGCATTGACCTTGGAACGCGAACTGCCCTTTGTTTAGGCACACCTCGTCCAGGCTGGGGCCGTCCATATCAAACGGCGCGCCATCCACCCCCGCGGTAAATCCGGAAGGATCCGTGAATCGCAACGGATTGTTGAACACATACGCATAGCGATTGTACGACTGGGCGTTCAATGGGGCCTGCACGATTGGATCAGGGCTCAGGAACCGGCCGAGCCGTGGGTCGCACATGCGGCCCTGCATGTTGACCAGCCCCAGATCGTCGTCCATCTCGTGCCCGGTGAACCCGTGTTCGACAAGACCGGTTGAATAATCACAACCTCGGCGATTTGACGTCGGGCGCCGTCACAGGGCGAGCATGTCCACAGTCATCGGCAGATCCACTGCACCGGTGCCGTCCAAATTGGCGACCTGAAGGGTACCCGGGTGAAGGATCTGAGCGTACCTGAAGATGAACATCCGGCGTTCGGACCGCGCAAGGGTGATGTGCGGCAGGGGATGGTTCAGCTTCACCTCGCCATCGACGATCTGGTCGAATGCCGCGTAGGGCGCCGCTGGTCGCGTGTCGTGCCCCGACAGCAAAAACGCCAGATGGAACGCCCTCAGCAAGACCTGATCATCGGCCCAGTGCTCAATCACATTAATCACACCCCTCTGCGCGGGCCCGAACTGCTCCGGTTCGAAATCTCGCGCCTCGATGGATTTGAACTTCGCGTCCGCCAGATACACCTTTCCGTCCCGGGAGTTCCCATAGGCGACGCGCCCATCCGACAGGATGTCGATGCTTCCGGCAAAGGGAAGCACCCGGTCGACATCTGTTCGGAATGTCTCGCCCGACTTGATGTCCAGGGTGACGAAACCAACGACGTGGTCACGCGCGGGCAATTCCTGCGACCAGAAGTTTACCGTCCGCGGCACATCGTACTCGGCCCACGCGAGGATCCGCCCGGCGCGATCTCGGTTCAGCTCGCCAATCTCGCGTTCCGGCGCCGTCAGGTACAGGGTCCGCCTGCCGGTGCCATCCCAGTGTGCCTCCTGAAGCCGCCCTTGCAGGGTCGCCAGCGGCCAGTCCTTGAACAACAGGCGGGCATCGTCCAGCCACATCACGAAATTCGGCCCGACATCTGTCGCCAGCAAGGCGCCGTTGACGGTCGAATAGACGCTGGTCACCTCGCCCGTCATGAAATTCCCCTTCACCACCACCAGCTTCGAAAGATCCGGCGACAGCGCCATGCGATCGGGATCCAGATCGACCAGGTGCTCCAGCTTGGCAGTATCGGGTTCGTACCTATAAAGCTTGCCGACCGTCTCGGGATCCGTCTTCATTTCGTGAAGAATCACGAATTCCCGCCGATTCCCCGACGGCGTGGGGCCAGGGCCGCCGTCCGCACTGGTCAAATCACCCGAGGCGGACGCACCACAGCCAACACCCGCAAACAAGCAGGCCACGACACATCCCAGAAATGCGCGCATATTCGATGCCATTTTATTCAAGAGTTTCTGTGGCTTTTTCAAATGTCGCGGCATCCACCGTCGGCCCCAGCCGGTATGCCAGGAAAGGCAACGGTACCAGATCACAGGCGCCCAACAGGCTGGTATAGGACAATGGGCTGGAGCCCCCGGGAATTGTGTCACCGCCGGTGGCGACGCTGGCTTCTTGGTGACACCAGGGCCCGTTCAGTAACGTCAACAGAACACCGGGCGCCACCTTCCTCATGCAAACGCCGCCGACGGACACCGCCACCCTTTCATCACAATTGGCGCCCGCGAAGGTCGCAACCCAAGTTGGCTGCAGGCAGCGCAGCCCCGCCGCCGTGGACAGGAAACTGCACAGCCGCTGCGACACGGTATCAAACCAAAAATCGCTGGCGACTTGATCCACCAGCCCGTCCTCACCAATGACCCACTTTGATTCCAATCGACCGTCAACGCGCGTGATCAGGGCGAACGGCGCAAGCCGCAAGGCCGTAACGTCGGATCCCAGCGAGTGGTACTTGATGGGCCCCGCCGGCGGCACGAAAGGCTCGCATTTGCCGGTGCTGCCCAGCCTGAACAGCTTGGTCAGGGGCACCTTGGCCACGGGCCGCACCAATCTGCGCAGGGGACAGTCACCCTGGCCCGCCGACAACTGCCAGAACGGCGGCGGCTCGGCGGTCGTTATTGCCGCTGTCGGCCAGTCGGTACAGAAGGCGTCCTCGTAGGTGGCCTTGGACGTGGCGGCCAGCGGCGTCACCGGCAGGCAGCGGAACACGCCGTCACTGGCAGGCGCGACCTGGCACGGCACCTTCAGCTCTGCGTCCCACAACGTACCAAAACGACGCACCCGCGTTCCGTCGGCAAATTGGTCGACAATCGCCTGGACGCGCGGGCCCCCGGCTGCCGGTGCGAATGGCACCGCCTCGACAAAAGTGGCCGGGGGAATCTCGTCACCCAGCGAATATAGGCTGCTGGGCTGGTTGGTCGGGAAGGCCTGGCATTGACCTTCCACCACGCGATACAGGGTGGCCGGCTTGATGACGGGCCCCAGTTTGTGAATGGCCATGCCGCTTGCCGTCGACCTGAAACCAAAGGCAGCGCTGCATTCGGCGGTGCCGGGCAACGCCTGGTCCGCGCACGCGGCATCCAGGTAATACAGCGTCGCAACACCCAGATCCCTGATTGACGGCGAAATAGGCAAACAGCGGGGCTTGCCGTCGGAGGCCGTCTGCACGGCGCAGGGCACCTGCAACATCGTGTCGAATAGACCGCGGTATTCGACGCCGGCAGAGCCGGTTCGAAGAACACGCGTCTTCAGGCGAGTGCCCGACGCGCCGGGGGCCGGAAGGGCGAAGGCGGGGGGCACCTTGTCAACGGCCGGTCGGGCGTCGCCCGGGGCGTCGACGGCGGCGGGGGCGTCCAGCCTTGCAGGGCGGTTCGCATCGGAGGCCCCAACTGAGCCGTCCAGGGCAGGCGAATTGCCGCCGCAGGCGGCGAGGAGGGAAAAGGCGACGAATGTGGAGACGCGGAGTGTTGTCATGGTTGTCGAGTGCCTCCTCGAATTTGAAAAACCCAAACGGGCCGCCGCAGGGCCCGCGAATTCGCGTTCGCGATCTGTCGGGACATACCCGGTCGACCAGATTGGTCGTAGTCGAAGCGTTCAAGCCCGTCCGTGTCGAACAGGTCAACTGGCCGGGCCCCTTGTGGCGGAACCCCGTTTGCCCAGACGCCAGGGCGTCTTCGGCAGGCGTTTTCGGGGCTTGAGACATTTCCCGCAGGTCGCGAGTGCAGGAGGGATGTTCCGCGAGTCCCAAGGGGCGACCTTTCGGGCGCAGAGGCCACGACCTCGGCGCACGCGTGCATGGCGGCAGGGAACGGATACAAGGCGGTTATGGCCACAAGCAATGCCACCGATGCGCGGGGGAGATCTGCAAAAAGCACGTATCGGCGGGAGGACACCATCACGAATCCTCCAGAATCAGCTTTCTAGACCTTGCGTTGAACGCCGCCACATCACCGGAATCGTAAAGGCATACCGTTATCTCCTTCGAGAAGGTCTCGTCGGGAACGTGTTCGTGCCGTCCCGGGTGGCCCAAGGCGAGGAGCCCGTCCAGGGAATCGCGCAGCTCCTTGGCCTCCGCCCGGGTGAGATATAGCGTCACCTTCTGAACTGCTTCGTCCGAGTCTTCGTCGAGTATCCGCATGACTACCTCGCTGGAACGTCGGTCGGATAGATGGGGCCCGACTTCTCCCACTTCCCATTTATGAACTCCTCAACATGGCTGTGCGGACTCTCATGAGGGTGAGGTTTGTTCAAATCGAACCGAATCCGCCGTAGCCCATCCTCGGAGACATGGACCGTGTCCCCCGCCTTGTTCGTGATTCCCTTGGCGTTCGGCCCCAAACACCTCTCTATCGCGTTCGCCGCCTCTCCAACCTTCCCACCACCTCTTGTGGCGTACAAGCCGGGTCCGCAGGGCGCGGAGATTTCAGCCCGTGGCGCAGTCAGGCCCCGGCAGGTGTTCTCAGAACGACATGAACATTCAGGGTCCTCATCGTACGCATACAGCCGTTCGGGTACGACCGGCACGCCGGCGCAGCCCAACGCCGCGTCGGCAGCCGACGCATCTGATGCATCGACGCTGGCGGCGAAAGCTCTCCGCGTGGCGGAGCCAACCAATGCCAGGAGAATGCCCACGATGACGGTGACACTGCAGTACGAACGCAAGTTCACATCTACACCGCCCGCAGATCCGGCCGCCAACTGCTCGCTGTCACGCCCCAGAGAGAGGCGGCTTCACGCTCTGCCTGATCGCGCGTCTGATGCCAGCTATCGAACTCAGAGCCCTCTCCGAGGGTCCGGTGCCCCAGGAGAGTCCAGCCCCCCGAACTCTCCTCCCGCTCAAGCACCAGCCAACTAATTCCCTCGCGGCGCCTCGGCGCTGGGATCTCGGCAATATACCGTCCCGAGTCGCTCATGGATCTATCAGTGGGGTGTGGATGTTTTTGATCGGATCGCCCGTGATTGGATTGAACTTCTCGTAATGAACGTGCGGCCCGAGCTTTCCGTGACTGCCGGCTATATCCGAGCCCGTCATTCGGAACTGCCTTGCACCATCGGCAGACCGATACACGCCCGGAGCTATCTCCTTGTATCCAGGCCCGATGAACCTCTCTCCCGTGGTGAGCGCCTTCTCGACAGTTCGCGACGCCGAGGTTACGTTCACCGCCGCCTTCCCCGCCGCTCTTGCGGCAGCCTCCTCAGCGGCACTTCCTCCGAGTGTCCCCACCGCGAGTGCAGCGTCAGCGATGGCGGCGCCGTAGAGCAGGACGCTCTGGGTGTGGTTCCCTTGTTGCCAGGCCGCCTGAGACTGGTTTGCGAAGTCCACGCCAGGAATCAGGTTTACGAAACTCCTTCCTAGATCTTTCAACCAACTACTTGCAGCCCCGCTCGGCGGTGCCACTTCGCGGACGCCGCCGCCGGGCGAAACACCTTGGTCTGTCTGCGTCGTTGACGCGCCCGTGTCGCCGCTGGCCACCGGAACCGACGAGCTGCCGGAGTCGCTGTCGCGCGGAACGCAATCGCCCAAATTCGCGCAAGGGTCGGGATCTTCTTCCTTTGGCGGCTTGCCCCCTTCGCCGTCCGACGGATTGTCCGGCGGATCGTCATCGACCTCGTAGCAGTCCACTGTCATATCGACGTCTGTGGGATTGCCGTCGCGGCCGACATTCGTCACGCTTTTTCCGGGCGGGCAAACCCTTCGGAACCCAGACGGATCCACGAACTTTAGCGGGTTGTTCCCCACGTACGAGTACCGGTTGTACCCCTGCGAATGGAACGGCGACGCCACCAGCGGATCCGCCTGAAGCATCCGACCCAGCCGCGGGTCGTAAATGCGCCCCTGCATGTTCACCAGGCCCAACTCGCCGTCCTCCTCGTGCCCCGTGAAGCCGTCGTGAACGTCGCGCGCGCCCGGGATCCCAGGCGGCGCCGCATACAGCCGCAGGTCCCAGTCCCCGTTCCCCACTGACACCATCCGGTTGCCAAACGGGTCGCGCTTTTCATGTACGACTTGCGGCCCCTCTTTCGCCTCGATCGAACCGAGCGCATCCGCGTGCAGATACGTCGTCGTTGGCTGCCCAGCCCCACTGCCGCTGGCCACCACCTGCGCCACCATCCGTTGCCCGTTCGTCACAGAAAACACGTGAACCGAATCGCTGCCGTCCTGCCGGCGTTCGTACAACCCGCCCGCATAAACCGTCGCCGTGCCATTGACCGTCTTCCGCACCCGCGTCTGGAACCCATCGTAGATGTAGTCGACCGTCGCAACCGCCCCACTGACCCGCCGGGGCAGATTGAACGCCGTGTACGTGATGATGCCAACCCCGGGATGGGTCGTCATGTTTCCGACAGCGTCATATCCAAACTGCTTCGGCTGCCCATCGCTGCCCGTCCACAGCGACGACGTCGTCACCGCATGCGGTCCCGCCCCCTGCCCCGCGTACGTCTGCACAACGTCCTGATTTCCCGCCGCCGAATACATGCTGCGCTTTTCCAGGTTGCCCCGGATGTCGTACGTATATTCCGTCGCGAACCCTGATTCCATTTGCTGGTCGCTGCTGTCGTCTACCTGATACCACCACTTCAGCCGGTCCAGCGAATCGTAATCATAACCTTCCGTCAGGCCATCCCGGCGATCGCGTTTGCGAAACATGCTGCCGTTCGCCCGGTACACATACTCCAGGTCCTGCAGAACCTGCGCATTCGCGCCCGTGGTCTTGATCGCCTTCAGTTGCCCGCTGCCCGGATAGAACTTCCGCTCCGTCACCGTCCCGCTGCCCAACGCCTCCTTCGAGACCCGGTCCAGGTCGTCCTGCTCTTTGGCCTCCCAGTACCGCTGACCCGCGACCGCCCCCTCCGCCGGCCGGTCCACCGCCATCAACGACCCATTCGTCGAGCTGTAACTGTACGCCACCCGGAACTTCGCAGACGCCGGGCCACCTAACCCGGCCGGGTACTTCACCTCGCCCACCCGCCCAAAAGCGTCGTAGCTGACCTCGGTCCGCAATGGGGCGCCCCCCACCTCGCCTGGCACGTAAAGCGCCTGCCCACGCTGGCCGCCAAACAGCGGATCATACGTAAGTTCCGTCGCAACCCCGTCCGGACTGGTCGCCCGCCACAATTGGCCCAGACCATTCGGCGCCTGGTCAAACTCGAACGAGGCCTGGGGCGCCGTGTCGGCGTCCCCCTCGTAGCGTCGGTACATCCGCCCCAGTTCGTCGTACTTGAACCTGAGGACCCGGCTCGCGCTGTCCACCTCGCGGCGAATCTCGCCGAAAGCGTCGTATTCCGTCGTCGTCGTCCCCGTGTCCGGCGTCGTCAGCCCCGTCCGGCGGCCAAGCTCGTCATACGTCATCGTCGTCTGCCCACCCGCCGCGTGCGTGACCGCGCCCAGCAGACCAAACGCTTTCCACGTGTAGCCCGTCTTCAGGTACGCGCTGTCCAGCTTCTCACCCTTCTCGACAATCTGGCCCAGGGCATCCACCGTGACGTAGCTTTCGTTACCGACCTCGTCGATGTTGGTTGTCTTCCAGTACCCGTCATATTTGTGTGTCACCGTCGACACGCCGTTTGTCGCCCCGTCTTCTTCCGCGTCGGCAATGCGCCGTTCGTAGGCCAGACGACCCACGTCATCATATTCCCAGCTGGCGGTGTGGTACGGCGCCAACACACGCACCTTGCGGCCAAGCGGATCGAAGGCCAACTGGCTGGCCACCCATTGGTTCTGGAAGGTCACCGCCTGCCGCATCCACGCCCGTCCCAGGCGGTCGTAGTCAACGGCGGTCCACTTACCCGCAGCCGCCTTCGTGATCACCTGGACCGCCGAATTTGCTGACAGGGGACTACCCGCCTTGTATTCGAAACTCACGTCGGCGCTTTGCGGCCCATCGACCGTCACCAGGCGGCCAAAGCCATCGCAATCGGACGATGATACGATCCCGTTTGGATCCTTCGTCCACACCGGAACGTCCAGCCCCGGCAGGTAGAAAGTCAACGTCGTCTGCCCCTTGCCGTTGATGACCGTCTGCGGATACATCTGCTCCAGCGGATCGTAGATGATCGTTGCCTCGCGTGACTGGTCGCTACCCGACATACTGATGGTCGACGGCAGGCCTCGATCGGTGAACGTGTAGGTCGTCGTCTGCTTCTGGTCGTTCCCGCCGTCGGGTGCGATCGTCACACTGTCGACCGTGCCCTGACTGGGCGTGAACGTCTGGGTAACGACCCGAGTCGGCCCCTGCTCCGTCCCGTAACGATTGTCAACCGTGCTTCGACTTGCCATTCCGAGGAAACCCGCCTCGGCAAAAGTTGCGGTGCCTTCGCCGGCAAAAGTGCTGTTCACGTCGGTATACGACGCCTCGACCAATGCCGATCCTAAACTGGCACGCGACGCGACCGTCGTCTGTGCGCGGGTAACGTTGCCGTAGCGATCATGCCACCTGTCAATCGTCGTCGCCCGTTTCGAATGATCAACCGGCGCCATCCAATCCGTCCACGCTAAATTCTCCGACTGCGACTCGGTTACGCGCAAAGCGTGCACCGCATATATTTGGGAATTCGTCCCAAATTCATAGACCGTGGGGCTGGCGTTTCCTGCAATCCTGTACTCGGTCCGACCCGCAGTGCCTGTTCCTGCCGTTCCTCGAAAGATCTCCGGCCATACCGAACGCTCGGTCAGCGTCAATAACTTGGACGAACTGTCCGAGCGCAGCGTACTGGAATAGGTCGGAAACCCGGCCAGCGGAAACTGGCCATTGTCCGCGACAAATGCATCCTCGAACTCTGTCACTTGATACTCGTCGAAAGCGGTCCGCTTCGGACCGCTTATCCCGTCGTCGGTCGTGAAATCAACGCTACGAACCACCCGATGCGCAAGGAAACCCAACCAGCCCCGACCGAGAAGATCGAAGCGGCCGTCCTGGTAGCTGTGTACGTATGTGTCCGGAGTCGGGCTTCCGTTGTCCGCCGTGACAGTCCGAACGACCCACATGCCGGTGCGCGCACAACGCATCGGGTACGTACAGGCGGTCCCTGGAACATGGGTGACGCCAGCCTTTCCATCGATCGTCGGGTCGGAAATGGATCGATAGGAAACCCCTGTCTTTGCGCCCCAGCCGTCCGTCACCCCAACAAGGACATCGGGCTTCTTGCCCCGACGGGCATACAGCATCAACCGGCGATTGTTGTCG
>JANXXE010000172.1 GCA_025350815.1 Myxococcales bacterium
CGGCCGAAGAAGGCGTCGTTGCAGGGCACGGTCGATTCGGCGGCGGCGGTCGACGAGATCGTTAGCGCACTGAACGAGGTTGACTGTTTTGAGCAGATCACCAAGGGCGCCATCACCGAATCCGGCGGCGCCAAGAAATTCACCCTGACGATCGCGTCCAAGTGTCCGTGAAAGAGGACGACCAGATGGATCTATTCGGAAAAATCAAAGGGTGGTTGCGGCGGCCGATGGTCTACCTGTCCGTCGAATGGAATCGTATGGCGCCGCGCGAGCGTCGAATGGTGACGGGCCTGGGTGGGGCGTTCGTTGTGGCTGTTGTCGTCGTCTCGTGGCTATTTCTGGTTGCGTCGCTTCAGGAGATTGCCGAAAGCAACAACGACGCGCGCGACGCCCTGGCGGCCATCGCGAAGCACAAGGACGAGTATTTAGAGGCCAAATCGCGCATGGTGGCGCAAGAGGTCCGCATCGGGAACGAGCCGCCGCAGCTGGCGGCCGATCTGGAAGAGGCTGCGCGCGAGGCCGGGATCCAGATTCCGGAAACGAATCCGCAGCCGCCGGTCGCCGCGGGCAAGCGTTACATGGAACATCGAGTTGACCTCAAGCTGCGGCAGGTGGATTTGCAGTCGCTGTCGAAGTTCTTGGCGAAGATCGAAACGGGCCGCCGGTTGATCGTGGTGACGAGAATGGGAATTCGTCGGCGTTATGCCGAAGGGGAGAAGCTGGACGTCGAAATGACGGCCACCACGTTCGAGCGCACGAAGGAAGATCGTGTCACCAAGAAGCGCCCGACGGCGAAGGAGAAGACATGACGCCAGAAAAAATGCGCGCCGTTCGTCGCATCGGCGCCACGGGCGCCTTCGGGCTGTTGGTGTTCGTGATCGCGTTCTACCTTTCGTTCCCCTTCGAGCGCGTTCGCGATCAGATCATCGCCCTGTGCGCGGAACGAAATATCGATCTTGAGGTTGGTTCTGTGGGGCCCACGTTCGGGGTCGGGATGGCCTTTGGTGACATTCGCCTCAAGACCCGTCCCACCGACGGTGGCAAGCCGACGCAGCTGCAGATCGACAAGGCCAAGGTCACCTTGTCGCCCCTTGCGCAGCTCGGCGGCGAGACAGCCATCAATGTGTCCGTCGCCGCGCTCGGTGGCCAGACTGACGTGGACTGGCAGTCTTCGAAGGCGCGCGGTGAGGTGCACATCCGCGCCGAAGACATTGCCATGGCCAATCTTCCTGGGGTGAAGGAGGTCATCAATTTGCCGCTCGGTGGGGTGCTGGGATTGTCTGTCGACGTGACCACGCCCAACAACCGCACCAGCGAATCGGCTGGGTCGGTGAACTGGAAGTGCGCTGCGTGTTCGATAGGCGACGGTAGGGAAAAGCTGAAGATCGCGGGTAATCCACTGCTGTCCGAAGGCATCAGTCTGCCCAAGATGCGGCTGGGCGACTTCGTCGGCCGGATCGCGATTGAAAAAGGGGTGGGGCGCTTTCAGGGCGTTCAGGCCAAGTCGCCGGACGGCGAGATCTTGATCGAGGGCGAGATCCGGCTGGCGGATCCCCTGATCAATTCCTATTTGGATATGTACGTTCGATTTCGCCTGAGCGACGCCCTGCTCAAGAGTGCCGACAAGATCCAACTCATGCTTCAACTGGCCGAGTCGATGGGCAAGCGTCCGGATGGCTACTACGGATTTCGCCTCAGCGGGCCGCTCGGCAATCTGAGTGGCTTTCAGTGGGCGAAGGCATCGCCTTTTGCAACGGCGGCCTCGCAGACCGCCGGCACGCGCCCCACTAGTGCGAAGCTGGGCGGGGCCCCAAGGCCCACGCCAGGGCGGCCAACTGCGCAACCGGCCGCGGACCCGGTCCCACCGCCCCCCGCCGCCCCGGAAGCGCCGCGAGAGGTTGCGAACGATCTGCCAAAGATGGAGGTGGACCCGTTGAAAGATCCGAGCGCGAATCTACCCAACTTTGCGACGCAACCTTCGAGCGATCTCACGCCACCGCCGCCGGCGCCGTCGGGATCGCCAGATGCGATGATCATTCGATAGCGTAACGCTTCACGCGATCACAGAAGGTTGAACGCGAGATCCCGAGGGCGCGCGCAGCCTGTCGGCGGCTGCCCCCGTGGCAGCGCAAGGCCCAGGCAAATACTTCGCGCTCGATTTCCGGGAAGCGCTTGCCCGAAAGGCTAACGGCCCCCTCTGGCAGCGCGGGGTGTGCCGCGGGGCTGACGTTGTCTTCATCAGCGGCGCGGGGGGTGCCTCGTGCGTCGCAAGGATCGTAGCCCAGTTCCAGGGACGCCTCGTCGATGCGGGCTCCGGTCAAGATGGCCGCCTTCCGGATGACATTGCGCAGCTCTCGGACGTTGCCAGGCCAGTCGTGGCCGCGTAACTGGGCAAGCGCTGCCGCCTCGATCTCGCGGCGCCCGACTTCGGGTGCTATCTCGTCCAGGAAGAAACGGGCCAGGGCGGCGATGTCCCCGGGCCGCCGCCGCAGTGGGGGCAGGGCCAACTCGAAGCCGGCCAGTCGGTGATACAGATCCAGGCGGAACGATCCGTTTGGTCGAGCGGCCTCGCGCCGGAGATCGCGGTGGGTCATGGCGACCAGTCGCACCTGTACGGCGACTTCGCCCGTGCCGCCCACGCGGCGCAGCCGTCCGGACTCAATCACGCGCAGAAGCTTCGGCTGTAGCTCGAGTGGCAATTCGCCAATTTCATCGAGAACCAGGGTCCCCCCCGAGGCTTCCTCGAACCAGCCAGGCCGCCGGGCGGCAGAGCCCGTGAATGCGCCTCGCTCGTGACCGAAAAGCTCGCTTTCGGCCAATTCGCGCGAAAGGGCGCCGCAGTTCACAGCGACGAAAGGCCCCCCGGGCGCGGGTCCCAGTTCGTGCAGGGCACGCGCCAGCAATTCCTTTCCGGTGCCGCTCTCGCCGGTGACGAGGACCGGTGTCCGGGTGCGCGCCACCAAACGGGTCCGAGCCAGCACCGCTTGCAAACCTGGATCTTCACCAACAATCGCCGCCAGAGCCTGACCATTTGCCGTAGACATGCGCCGTTTGTCGGCGATGACCCTTTGCGGTTGCGTGCGGTCGTCGCTGTCGCTACATAGTAGCGGGCAGCATCGGATTCGTCTTGCGACGCTTCTGCGCCCGTTTGTCGCGGTACATGGCGGCGTCGGCGCCGTCCATCAGTTCACGCAGCGACGTGCCGTCGTCGGGATAGCTCGACGTTCCGAAGCTCAAGCCGATCGGTTTGTCGCGGTTGGCGTTCGCGGCTTCAAGTTGCTGGCGCACGCGCGCGATCAGCGGAGCGCAGTCTTGGCCGCCTAGCTCGGGAAAGATCACAGTGAACTCGTCCCCGCCGGTGCGGCAGCAGACATCGTGCGAGCGCAGAGTGTCCTTGAGGAAGTTCGCCACCCACTTGATGGCGCGGTCGCCACCTGCGTGGCCTTCCGTATCGTTGATGCGTTTGAGGTCGTTGACGTCGACCGCCATGATCGAAAAGCGGCGCTGTTCGTCCCGACCCGCGCGGCTCAATTCTTCACTCAACCGTTCGTCGAAATAGCGCCGGTTCCACACGCCGGTCAGCGCGTCCCGGTAGGCCAGGGTGCGGAAGCCCTGCAGCTTGGCCAGCATGCGCCGCAGACTCGCGTTTTCGCGCATCAGCTCGGCGATGGTCCTCTGCTCGAGGATCTGGGGATCTTTGCGTTTGGCCGGCGTCACCTGAACGTCGTCACCATAACCCACTTGTATTGCGGTCTGGGAGCTCATTTGCTGCGCCTCCTTGCCTCGTCTCCCTCGAATTGCAACGGCCATGCCTATACGTTTATTAGCGCATATTACGTAACTCGCTGGCAAGAAATCGTGCTCACGGCCCGCGGCCCGGTCGAAACTGCCGTGTGAGGGCTGCTATTTCGCCACGTTGCAGGTTCCTTCCGGCCAGGTTGCCCCGCGTCCTGATTTTGGCGCGTTGCCAAGCGCAACGTGTCAATCGAGCCAGATCCCTGGCGCCTGCCCGCCGGTGGTGGTGGGGCGACCCCCCAGGTGTGGGGTGGCAGCCCCGATGTGGGGTGATCCTGTCGGTCGGTGGTCGAACCCGTATAATGCGCGCTGCATGAAGCTGACTGAATGGGTTGCGCGCTTTTCCGCCCTGCACGAGCGCGCGAAAAAGGGCGAGCTCAAGCCTTTCGAAAAGAAGGCCTATGTCGAGGCGCAGGACGAACTTGCGGCGGCGCTGCTGAAGGCGCAACGAGGAACGATCCCACCTGGCCAGAAGCCCCGCGAAGCGCTGCGCGTGGCGCGCGCCTTGCCAGTCGAGTTCGAGATGGCGTCCGGCTGGGTCGCCGCTTTGACCCAGGAGATCAGCGCGGTCGGATTTTCGGCGCTGGTGTCGGCAGCCCCGGCGGCGGGCGCCCTGGTCCGCTTTCGCCTGCGTCCGGCCAAAAATGCGGACGCCCTGGCAGGTTTTGCGAAGGTCTCCGCGCTGCAAGAGCAGGCCGGCAGCGTGCGCGTGACCATGGCCTACGAAAATCAGACAGCGCAGGATCGCGCGCGCATCGAGTTCGCCCTGTTCGATGCGGCCCTGGAAATCTTCGGCGGCAAGCCCAAGAGCCCGTCGGTGCGCTAAGGTGCCCGGGCTCATGGCACCTGGCGCGATTCTGTTTGATCTCGACGGCACCCTGGTCGATTCGGAACGTGACAACGTCGAATCGGTGGTGCTGGCCGTTCGGCGCTACGGCGGCGAACTGGACGCTGACGAGCGCAAGTTCGTGGTCGGACATTCCTGGAACGAGATTCACGCCGCCATCTGCCGCAAACATCACCTGGACGTGTCGATGAAGGTGCTGATCGCGGCGGCCGTCGAGGAAAAGCGCGTGCTGTTGGCGACCAAGGGTTATCAGCCGCTGCCGGGCGCCGTGGCGGCGGTGAAGCGGCTGGGGCGCCGATCGCCGCTGGCCGTTGTGTCGGGGGCCAGCCGCGTCGAGGTGCAAGACGCCATCGCAAGCCTGGGCCTGACGGCCGACTTTCGCCTGCTGCTGGGGGCCGAGGACTACAGCAACGGCAAGCCGCACCCCGAGCCCTACACAATGGCCATGAAACATCTGGGCGTGGCGGCGGCGAGCTGCATCGTCATCGAGGACGCCGAGCCGGGGATTTTGTCGGGGCGCGCGGCCGGCGCGCAGGTCGTGGCCGTGCGGGTTGGGAACTTCTCGGACTATGACCTGTCGGCGGCGCACATCGTGGTCGAAACGCTGGATGACATCACCGACGACCTGTGCGATCGCCTGACCGCCTAGTTACTAGTGCCGAAACAGGCGGGCCGGGCGCCTGTGCGGTAAGATCGTCGGGCCGTGTTCGACCGCCTGCCCCCCAAGGTCACCATCTACGAGGTCGCGCCGCGCGACGGGCTGCAGAACGAGAAGCGCCTGATTCCTACCGATGACAAGGTGGCGCTGATCGACGCGCTGTCGGACACCGGGCTGACGTCCATCGAGATCACGAGCTTCGTCAATCCGAAATGGATCCCCCAACTGGCCGACGCCGTCGAGGTGGCCACGCGGATCAAAAGGGTCCCGGGGGTCGGCTATTCCGCACTGGTGCCGAACCGCCAGGGGCTGGAATCGGCCGTGAAGGCCGGGATGAACGAGGTCGCCGTTTTTCTGTCAGCCTCGGAAACGCACAACAAGAAGAACGTGAACAAGACCATTGCCGACACGCTGAAGGCATTCGAGGAGACGGTGCCGATTGCGCTCGCGCAAGGATTGAAGGTGCGGGCCTATGTCTCGACGGTTTATGGCTGCCCATACGAGGGCGCCGTGGATCCTGCCCGCGCGCTGGAGCTGTGCCGGGCGTTGCGGACGCTTGGCTGTTATCAGATTTCGTTGGGCGATACGATCGGCGTCGCAAACCCGCGCCAGGTGCGGGATGTCCTGTCGCGGGTGTTGGCTGAAATTCCCGAACCGTCGGTGGCAGTGCATTTTCACGACACGCGCGGCACGGCGCTGGCCAACATCCTGGTGTCCGTCGAGATGGGTGTCAGCACGGTGGATTCGGCGCTGGGCGGTCTTGGCGGCTGTCCCTACGCGCCGGGCGCTTCCGGAAACGTTGCCACCGAGGACGTGGTCTATATGCTGGAGGAAATGGGTGTGACGACCGGGGTCAACCTCGACCGCCTGATCGACTGTTCGCGTCTGGCGTCCACACTGGTTGGGCACGAGATGCCGTCGAAATATTACCGCGCCGCCGTTGGTGCCCGGCAGCGGGCCGCAGGCCGCCCGGAGCCAGCCTGATGGCGGGTATGGAAACCGTCGTCGTCGAACGGCAGGGCAAGATTGCGTGCCTGACGCTGAACCGCCCCGACGCCGCGAACGCTTTTTCGACAGCGCTGGTGCGCGACATGCGGGCTGCGCTTGGTACCCTGCGGGCCGATGCGGCCGTCTGTGCGTTGATTGTCACCGGTGCCGGGACGAAGGCCTTCTGCGCGGGGGCTGATCTCAAGGAACGGCTGGGCATGACGCTGGATCAGACGCGGGCGTTCTTGCGCGACATCAACAGCTTGATGGACGAGGTCGCGGCCTTCCCGCGCCCGGTGATCGCGGCGCTGGGTGGCGTTGCTTTTGGCGGCGGATTGGAACTGGCCCTGGCGTGTGACATCCGTCTGGCGGCCGAGGGGGTGACAATGGGATTGCCCGAGGTGGGTCTGGGCATCATTCCCGGCGCCGGCGGCACGCAGCGCCTGTCACGCCTGTGTGGGGTCGCAGCCGCGAAGGAGCTGATTCTGACCGGACGCCGCATAGACGCGGCCCGCGCGCGGGAGTTGGGTCTGGTTTCCGCGGTGGTGGCGCCGGGCGACCTTGGCGCCGAGGCAGAACGATGGGGCGCCCAGATCGCGGACGCGGGGCCGCTGGCGCTGGCGCAGGCCAAGCACGCCATTGACGAAGGTTTCGGCAAACCACTTTCCGAGGGGCTGACGGTCGAGCGCGCGTGCTACGAGATTGTGCTTGGCAGCGAGGATCGCGACGAAGGGTTGCGTGCCTTTTCCGAGAAGCGAAAGCCGCAGTTCAAGGGCAAATGACACCACGGGAGACGCATGAGCAGAAGCGACGAAATCCGCGCACTGGGTGACAAGATCCGCGCCGGCGGTGCCCCGAAGTACCACGAGGCCAACGCCGCCGTCGGCAAGAAGTTCTGCCGGGATCGCATCGCCCTTCTGTGCGACGACGCGGGCAAGGATTTCGTCGAGGACGGATTGTTCGCGAATGCGACGGCGGCGGACCTGCCCGCCGACGGTGTCGTCACCGGCGTGGGCAAGGTGCATGGCCGGCCGATGGCCATCATGGCGAACGATTCGACGGTCAAGGCCGGGTCCTGGGGCGCGCGCACCGTCGAGAAGATCATCCGCATTCAAGAGACGGCGGCGCGTTTGCGCATTCCGATGATCTACCTGGTCGATTCGGCCGGGGCGCGCATCACCGATCAGCTGGACATGTTTCCGGGGCGCCGCCACGCGGGACGGATCTTCAGAAATCAGGTCCGGATGTCGGGCGCGGTGCCGCAGATCTGTCTGCTGTTCGGCCCGTCGGCGGCGGGCGGCGCGTACATTCCGGCGTTTTGCGACGTGCTGTTCATGGTCGACGGGAATGCGTCGATGTATCTGGGATCGCCGCGCATGGCCCAGATGGTTATCGGCGAGAACGTCACGCTGGAAGAAATGGGCGGGGCGCGCATGCACTGCGAGGTATCGGGTTGCGGGGATCTGCTGGCCAAGGACGAGGACGCCTGTCTGGCGGCGGCGCGGGCGTACCTGGCGTATATGCCGCAGCACGCGGCGGACAGGGTGCCGGCCATTGCCGCGCGCGCGGCCGTCGCCCGCAAGCGCATCGACGAACTTCTGCCCGAAAATCAGAATCAGGGTTTTGACGTGCTGGAACTGGTCGAGGCGCTGGTCGACGAGGGTAGCTTCTTCGAGCTCAAGAAGTTGTACGCGAGGGAAATCGTGACTGGTCTCGCGCGGCTGGGCGGGCGTGTGGTGGGCATCGTGGCGAATCAGCCCAAATGGAAGGGCGGGGTGTTGTTTGTCGATTCGGCGGACAAGGCAGCGCGTTTCGTGTGGTTGTGCGACGCCTTCAATATCCCGCTGCTGTTTGTCGCGGATGTCCCGGGCTTCATGATCGGCAAGGCGGTGGAACGGCAAGGCATCATTCGCCACGGCGCCAAGATGATCTCGGCGATTGCCGACGCGACAGTGCCCAAGATTTCGGTGGTCGTGCGCAAGGCCTATGGCGCGGGCCTGTACGCCATGTGCGGGCCTGCGTTCGACGCGGATGTCACCATCGCGCTGCCGCAGGCGATGATCGCTGTCATGGGGGCCGAGGCTGCCATCAACGCTGTCTACGCGAACAAGATTGCCGCCAAGCCCGAGGCCGAACGCGCCGCCTACGTCGAGGAACTGCGCCGCGAATACCGCGACGACATCGACATCGTGAAGCTGGCGGCGAATCTTCACGTCGACGCCATCGTTCCGGGCGACGGCCTGCGGGACGAACTGATTCGGCGCTTCGAGCTACTGGCCAGCAAGGTTGATCTGCCCCTGTACCGCCGTCGTGCGGTGCTGCCAGTATGACGAAGGACAAGCTTCGGCTGATCCCGGCTGCCGAAGCACGCCGCATTCTGGCTGGCGCGGCGTCGCCTGTCGGGACCGAAGCGGTGGCCCTGGCCGATGCCGCCGGGCGTGTGCTGGCGCAAGCCGTGGCGGCGACCGAGGACGTGCCGTCGTTTCCGCGTTCGCTGATGGACGGGTTCGCGATTCGCGCCGCAGACGTGGCGGATGCACGTGATGGCCAGGCGCGTTGGCTGAAGGTCGTGGGCACCGTGCCGATGGGCAGCCGGGCTGACAAGGCTGTCGGCCCCGGGCAGGCGATGTCCATTGCAACGGGGGGACATCTGCCCGAAGGCGCGGACTGCGTCGTCATGGTCGAGCATGTCGTTACCGACAGCGAGCGCGGCGTCGGTTTCAGCGCGCCCGTGGATCCCGGCAAGAACGTGATTCACATCGGCGAGGACATTCGCCGCGGCAACCTGGTGCTGTCGCCCGGTCGTCGTCTGCGGCCGGCGGACATCGGCGTGCTGGCGGCTTTTGGGCTGGCCGAAATCATCGTGTATCGAAGGCCCCGCGTGGCCGTGGTGTCGACGGGAACCGAGCTGTGCGCTCCGACCGAACGCCCGCGGCCGGGCCAGGTGCGCGACATCAACCAGCACATTCTGGCAGCGCAGGTGGTGGCCGCCGGTTGCGTGGCGACCCGCGCCGGCATCGTGCCCGACGAGCCGGCCGCGATCGAATCGACAGTGCGTGCCCTGATGGCCGACCACGACGTCGTCGTCCTGTCGGGTGGGTCGTCCATCGGCGGACGGGATTTCACCGCCGAGGTGTTCGCACGGCTGGGCGCGCCCGGTATCTTGTTTCACGGCATCGATGTCCGCCCCGGCAAGCCGACGCTGGTCGCGCAGGCGGGGCCCTGCCTGCTGGTGGGCACGCCCGGTGTGCCGACGTCGTCGTTGATCATCTTCGACGTATTCATCCGCGCAACGTTGTGGCGCCTGGGCGGTGAGACGCACCGATCGCCGTGGCCGGTGGTGCGCACGGCGCGCCTGACGCGGGCCTACGCCTCGGCGCGAGGGCGCGAGGATTATTTGCGCGTGCGTCTGTCCGAAAAGGACGGTGAGGCGTGGGCTGATCCGTTGCCCGGCGGCTCGGCGGCACTGTCCGGGGTCAGCCGTGCGGACGGATTGGTGGTGGTGTCCCCGGACGTCGTTGGTGTGGCCGCGGGCGATCCGGTGTCGGTCTGCCTTTTTGTTTGAGGGGCGCCCATGGTGTTACTTTTACGGCGCCATGACCATTCGCATGTTCGGTCGCCTGTTTGTTGCCTTCCTCCTGTGCCTGACATCTTCGGCGATGGCCCAGGTTGCCCCGCCGCGGGCCCGGCCGCCGCTCAAGGGGCGCGTGCACCGGGTCCGCGTCGACAGTTCGCCCCAGCAGGCGGCGGTCTACTGGGACGCGGCGGCCGGTGCGACGTCGGCGCCGCGGGCCTACGGCATTGCGGGATACACCCCGATCGAGCTGAAGGTGCCGCACGGACGTGTGAAGTTGATTGTCGAGCTCAAAGGGTTCAAGACCATCGAGCGCGAACTGGACGTGGCCAAGTCGCAACCGATCGCGCTAACACTCGAGCGCGCGGCCGCGCCGGCTCGTCTCGATTTGCGCGCGGGTAGCGACGGTAGCGCGGCGGGGGGCGACGTTTTCATCGACGGTGTCGTCAAGGGCACGCTGCCGAACGCCTTCGACCTGCCCGCGGGCCGGCACCAGGTGGAAGTTCGCAAGGCCGGGTACAAGTCGTTCTCCGACTGGATTGAACTGGGCGACGAAGAACGCCGGACGCGAGACGTCACCCTGGAACGGGCCGAGACCGGCGGCGGGTCCATCCTGATCACCTCGGACAGCGGCGGCGATGTGTATGTCGATGGCACGCGCAAGGACGCCGTGCCCGCAATGATCGCAGGTGTGGCGCCGGGTGAGCACGTGGTCGAGGTTCGCAAGGAGGGCCTGGCGCCGTGGCGGCAGACGGTCACGGTGGTTGCCGGGCAGCAGGTGAAGGTGACGGCGTCGCTGGGCGCGGGGGGGGCAGGGGGATCTTTGCGGGTCATGGCGACCGAGCCGGACGTCGATGTGTACGTCGATGGAAAACTGGTCGGCAAGACGCCCGCCGAGGTTCACGACGTCCGCCCGGGTCAACACGTGGTCGAGGGTCGCAAGGCCAAGTTTCGCGTGTCCGACGAGATCATCAAGCTGACGCCGGGCGAGGAGTTGCTGGTGCGCCTGAAGGCCGAGCCGGCGCCCGACGATCGGCCCAGAGCGATCCTGCGCGTGCAATCGACGGTGCCCAACGCCGAGGTGTTTCTGGACGGTGCCAGCCTGGGCCGGGCCCCGATCGATCGCAGCGATCTGGAACCGGGGCCGCACTACCTGATGGTGCGCCGGGACGGATTCGTCGAATTCAAGCGCGAGGTGAAGCTGGTCGCCAACACGCCCATGGCCATCGTGGCCGACCTGCGCGCGGTCGCGAACCTGAAATTCCTGTCGTCGCCCGATGGTGCGCAGGTGTTCATCGACGGCGAGCCCATCTCGGGCAAGACGCCCAACCAGCGCGAGGAAGTCAGCGCGGGCGAGCACCAGATCCTGTTCCGGAAATCGGGTTACGTGGATGCGAAGCAGACGATCAAGGTGGAAGGTGGGCGCGAGCGAATCGTTGCGCAGGATCTGGTCAAGGCGCCGACCGGTCCGCCCCCGGATCAGGTCCAGCGCTGGAAGCAGGGGATGTCATCGTTCGGCGCGCGGGCGTTGCCGGCGGGCGGGTTTACGGCGGACTTCGGAATGGGCTGGCCCTATTTGTTCGTCGGCCGCCTGACGGTGTCGACGCTGCGGCAGGAACTGCTGTCGATCGATGCGGGCGTCGAATTTCGCACCTACTTTCAGATGAACGAGTTCGACCTGCACGGCCGCGTGCAGTTCCTGGAACTGGGCCCCCTGTCGCTGGCCGCCAAGGCCGACATCGGCGGCGGCATCGGCCCGAATGGCCGTAATGCCTTCTTCATGGACGTAGGTCCCGCCGCGTCGCTGTCGTTCAACGACATTGTGACGTTCACGGGGCACGCCCGCCTGAGCTACTGGAATGATCGTCTGTGTCCCAGTCCCCAGGACAAAAGCCGTGGCGTCGACCCGCGCGGCGCCTGCACGGACTACAAGAACGTGCCCGGATTTGCCGGCAAGGATCCCGAGGTCAGCCGATTCGCCGACTATCGCTTTTATGTCGGCGGATCGCTGGAAGTGGCCATCAACCGCCTGATGACGGCCTTCCTGATGATGGAATTCCTGCCCTTCCAGTACGACGAGCGTCTGGCCTTCACCGACACGATCAACAGCGTGCAGCTTGACAATGATCCCCTTGCCTACGGTATGGCCGGGGTGACGTTCAAGTTCTGAGGCAGCGGCCTACGGCACGATGACAGTCTTGGACATCCCGCTGCAGCCAGCCTGTGCCGGTGGCCCTGGCTACGCGCCGGTTCCGCACTGGCCGCGCTGCCGCAGGTAGTGGTCGGCCAAAACCAGCGCCATCATTGCCTCGACCATCGGGACCGCGCGCGGCAGCACGCAGGGATCGTGGCGGCCGCGCGGCTTCAGGGTCGTGTCCTTGCCGTCGACGTCGACGGTCGCCTGTTCCTTCAGGATCGTGGCGGTTGGCTTGAACGCCGCGCGCACGACGATGGCCTCGCCGTTCGAGATGCCGCCCTGGATGCCGCCGGAATTGTTGCTGCGGGTCCGGATGGCGCCGCCCGCGTCGTAAAACAGGTCGTTGTGCTGCGAGCCGCGCAGCAGCGTGCCGGCAAAGCCGCTGCCGCTTTCGAAGCCCTTGCACGCGGGCAGTGACAGCAGCGCCTTGCCCAGATCCGCCTCCAGCTTGTCGAAGACCGGCTCGCCCAGGCCCGTGGGCACGCCCCGCGCGACCGCCTCGACGATACCGCCCAGCGAATCGCCGTCCTTTCGGACGTTGTCGATAAGGGCAATCATCTGGTCGGCCACGGCCGCGTCGGGGCAGCGCACGATGTTGGCCTCGACCGCGTCCCGGGTCACCGTCGTGGGATCGACCGCCGCCTCCAGGGTCGCGACGCGCTTGACGTAGGCTACGATCTCGACGCCCGCGGCCGTGGCCAGCCACTTGCGCGCGATGGCGCCGGCGGCGACGCGGCCGATGGTCTCACGCGCGCTGGCCCGGCCGCCGCCTTCCCAGGCGCGGATGCCGAACTTGGCCTGGTAGGTGTAATCCGCGTGCGACGGACGGTACTTGGTGCGCATCTCGTCGTAGTCGCCGCCGCGCTGGTCGGAATTGCGCACCAGCAGGGCGATGGGCGTGCCCTGCGTCAGGCCGTCCAGGACGCCCGACAGGATCTCGACCTCGTCGGCCTCGCGGCGCTGTGTGGTGATGCGGCTTTGGCCGGGGCGGCGGCGGTCCAACTCGGCCTGGATTTCTTCCTTCGTGATGGGCAGGCGGGGCGGGCAGCCGTCGATGACGACGCCCACGGTGGGACCGTGCGATTCGCCCCAGGTGCTGATGCGGAACAGGGTGCCGAACGAGCTGGACACGGTCGGGAAGCTATCACACGGGGCCAGCTGTAATGGAGCCCTCCGATTTTCCTGGATTCGTGCTGCATTTTTCTTCAACGTACCCGCCATGAGCAACAACGGAATTCCGCGCAAGTGGACAGTCGCGGACTCCGCCGAGACCTACGGCATCAAGAGCTGGAGCCAGAACTACTTCGGGGTCAACGAGCCCGGGCACGTCGTGGCGCACCCGCTGGGCCCCGAGAACGGCACCATTGATCTGAAGGAACTGGTGGACGAGGTGTCCCGCCGCGGAATCGGCCTGCCGCTGCTGATTCGATTTTCGGACATCCTGAAGGGCCGCGTGGTCGAGCTGCACGAGGCCTTCCGCCGCGCCATCACTGAATACGGCTACAAGTCGGATTACCGGGGCGTCTACCCGATCAAGGTGAACCAGCAGCGCTACGTCGTCGAAGAGATCGTCCAGTTCGGGCGGCCGTATCACTATGGTCTTGAGGCGGGTTCCAAGCCCGAGTTGCTTGCGGTCATGGCGCTGCTCGACGACGAGGAGGCGCTGATCGTCTGCAACGGTTACAAGGACGAGGAGTACATCGAGACGGCGCTGATGTGCTCGAAGATGGGCCGCAAGGTCCTGATCGTCGTCGAGAAATTTTCTGAGCTGAACCTCATTGTCGAGACCGCCAAGAAGATGGGCGTGCGGCCGCGCATCGGCATGCGCGTGAAGCTGGCGTCGAAGGGCTCGGGCCGCTGGGAAGCCTCGGGCGGCGATCGGTCCAAGTTCGGCCTGTCCACACGCGAGGTCGTCGAGGCCATTGAACTTCTGCGCGCGCGCGAGATGCTGTCGTGCTTTGAGCTGCTGCACTTTCACCTGGGCAGCCAGATCTCCGCCATCCGTGCGGTGAAGAACGCCCTGCGCGAGGCCGGGCGTTTTTATACCGAGGTGGTCAAGCTGGGCGCGCCGCTGAAGTATTTCGACGCGGGTGGCGGGCTGGGCGTCGACTACGACGGCTCGCAGACGAATTTCGCGTCGTCGATGA
>JANXXE010000189.1 GCA_025350815.1 Myxococcales bacterium
GGAGCTGGCGTCGCTGGCAAGGCTGCCTATCGGGACCGGACCGTTTCGTCTTCTCGCCTGGGACAGGGGCAAGCGCATTCGTCTTGGCCGGAACACCGATACCTGGGGCGATCCCTCTCGTTCCGCCCACCTGGACGAAATCGTCTTCGAGATCGACACGGACGGGGCGCGGACCCTATCCAGAACCCGCCGCGGGGAGATTGACATCCTGCCGCGGATGCTTGAGGTGCACTATCCCGAACAGGTTGAGTCGGCGGCCCTTCAGGACAATTTGCGGCTTTATCGCCTGACGCCGGATCGCTACTCTTTCCTGCTGCTCAACCACCGGCGAGACATCCTGGCGTCCAGCGAGGTGCGGCACGCTCTTTCTGTTCTGTGGGATCGAGGTAGCCTGGCCCGGGACGTCCACCGCGGACTCGTGCGGCCGATCGGCGCGCCCCCGTTCGGCCACGTGGCGCCCGACCCCTTTGATCGCGCGACGGCCCTTCGTTTGCTGGACGACGCAGGCTTTCGCGACGGCAACGGGGATGGGGTCCGCGATCGCAAGGACGTCCCGATACATCTGACCGTGCTGCAACCCACCGGGGCCCGAGCCCTGGCCCAGGAACTCAAGGCCTACGCCCTCGAGCTGCGACGCGCGGGCCTGCTGCTGGACATTGTCACTGTCGATCCGTCGACGATGTTCGCGCGCATCAAGGTCGGGAACTTCGATATCGCCCCGATGATTTGGGAGGGCAGGGCAGACGACGATCCCCGCTTGCTCTTTGGCCCCCAGGGCGAGCTGAACGCTTCCGGTTTTCGTTCCGAACAACTCGCGGAACTATTCGACGCCCTCCCGCTCGCGCCCGGCCCGGCAGCGCGTCGTCCCTTGCTGGGTCGCATCGCGGAACAGCTGGCAATGGAGCGCCCGGTTGTCTTCCTTTACTGCCACGACACGCTGGCCCTGTGCTCGGGGCGTGTCCATGGGCTGAGCGCCGTCGGCGATCGATTGGACCTTCGCGCGGTCTGGGTCGACCCGTGACGTCATTCGGCCTGGCAGCCCTCCTGACCGCCGCCTGTCCGGTTGTGTCGCCAGCGTCCGTCGGCGTCGCCGCCGGCGATCTTTTCGCTGTCCCCGATCCCGTCGCGGTGGCCCTCAATCACGAAGGCTGGCTTCTGTACCGCGATCGGCGCTGGGACGAGGCGCGCGCCAAGTACCGCGCGGCCTTGGTCCGGGACCCGTCATTCTTGGCGCCGCAATTGAACGTCGCCTGTTCCCTGGCCCGTCAAGACCGTTTCGCCGATGCGGCCCGCGAGGCAGCGTCTTTGGTCGGGCGGGGCTTCATTCCCTGGGCGCGCGAGCTTGGCGAGGCCACTGACCTGGCCATTTTGCACGACCGGCCGGAAATGGCGCAGGTCCGATCGGCGCTCGCCGTCGCCGCCGCCGCCTGGGGTGCCGAGATCGGCCCCGGGCTCTTCTTTGTGGGCAGGACTGCTCCCGCCCTTGATCTTCCGAAGGCAGGTACCCTGATCCTGGGCCTGAATCAGGAAATTTTTGCCTGGCTTCCGTCGTCGGGGCGGTACCGACAGGTGACGGCGGAAAGCGGCCAGATCCTGGCTTTCGCCCGAACCCCTGACGGCCGCCGGGTTGCCTATTTGCGGGGCGGCAAATTGATTCGACACCCGGGGCGGGTGGCGGTCTTGCGGGGCCTCGCGCTGCGGACCCTGGAGGTCGGGACGATGGCGCTAGGACCGTCGGTTCCGGTGCCGGGCGACGTCGCCGCCGTCGAGCTGCGCTTCGACGTCTCGGGTAGCCCCGTCTTGACGGTCAAGACGGATCAGGGCACATCGCTGCTTCGACCCAGCGGCAACCGCCTCGAACCGGCTGCTGCCCCGATCTTCCATCGGTCCAGCAGGGCCGTCCGGCTTAGCGGGGGTTGCGTGGGCGTCTCGGCGGCTCGCAGCGGCAGTTCCACCTGTGCCTTCGAAGCCAGGGACGTCCGAAATGACAAAACCCCCGCCGTGCGCATCCAGGTGCCCGGCGGGGATTCGTTTCTGCTCGGCGGTCGTTACGGGGCGGGCCTCGACGGCCTGCCCTTTCTCGCCGCCAGGGACCTAGCCCTTCCGGCGCCGCCGGCTGATCAGAAGACCGACCATTCCCAGTAGGGTGGCGGCCGCCAGGGCGCCGGGCGCCGCAGGCAGGTGTCCGGCCAGGGCGTTCGGATGCAAGAAGCAGCCGGCCGGTGTGTCGCTGTCGCAGACGTCGCCGATGCCGTCCTTGTCGGCGTCCTGCTGACGCGAGTTCGTCAGCAGCGGGCAGTTGTCGCAGGCGTTGGGCACGCCGTCGCCGTCGAAGTCCTCGCAAGCGTCGCCGATACCGTCCTCGTTGCCGTCCTCTTGCAGGGGGTTGTACAGCAGGGGGCAGTTATCTTCGGAGTCGACGAAGCCGTCGGGCTTGGGGTGGCCCTTGCAGTCCTTGTCCGTGTCCTGCGGTTTCGCGACCGTACCGATGCGGATGAAATCGACTTCAAGACCGCCAATCGGAACGGATGATGGCTCGAAGGTGAATCCGGTGAAGGTCTTGCCCGTGAACTCGGTCAGATCGCTGAGATTGGCCGAGTAGGTCCGGAATTTTCCGTCCGGAATGAAGGCTGCGGCCCCACCGGGGGCCGTCGGTGAAGGGCCC
>JANXXE010000216.1 GCA_025350815.1 Myxococcales bacterium
CTTGGCGACGCCCTGGGCGCCGACCTGGGACCAGGACGCGGACGAAAAATTCATGCCTTCCGTCTGCAAGGCCGGCGGGAACGACACGGGGTCCAGCAGGCGAAACAGGCCGACGATGTCCAGGTCGCGCCGCTGTATCTCCGTCGCCTGGCGGGCCAGGTCCGCGTCGCCGCCCACGGCGGGCAGGGCCAGCTTGAACAGGTCGCGGTTGGGATCCGTGATGCGGATGCGCGGAAGATCATCGCCTGCGGGCGGCTGCTGGGCCAGCGCCGCCGTCGAGGTGGCCGTGATGGCGAGGGAAACGCTGGCAACCAGCAGCCTGCGGAGATTCGTGATCATCGCGCGAAAGCCAATCACGAACGCGGTCAGCGCGCCAGATCTTTCCCCGCGAAGGTGATTAGCAGTCCGCGGCGGAACCGGGCCCGCAGCGCGGCGGGCGGCGGCGGAACGCGACCCGTCGCCTTGACCGCCTGAACACACGAATCGTCGAAAAACTGATTGCCCGACGCCTTGTCGATGCGCGGGCCCAGCAGCGTCCCGTCGTCGCTGATGGATACCCGGACGTCCGCCTCCAGACGCGCCAGATCGCTGTCGTTGACCAGGCCCGATGGGGCGCTCCAGTTTTTGCGAATGGCCTCGTGCACGGCCGTCGCGTATTCGTCGCCTGATGTGGCCTGGGTGGCCACGCCCTGTTCCGAGCCCGTCAGGGATCCTTCGGTTGGCTCGTCCGCGCTGGCGCGGGCCAGGGCCTGTGCGCGTTGTAGGGCGTGGCGCAGATCCTTGGAAATTTCGACGTCGTCGACCTTGGGCGCTTCCTTGGGCGCGGGCGGCGCGTTCGGGTTCTCGGTCACCTTCAACACCGGCGGCGGCGCCTTGGGCTTGGGCTGGACGATGCGGGGCAGCCAGTACTTCGGTCGCGGATTCCCGAACTTCACCAGCTGCGTGACGATCATGTCGCGCGGGGCCTCGGGACGGGGCGGGCTTTGGATCTGGCTGATAAAGACCACCGTCGCGATGGCGCCGTGGACCAGGATCGTGACCACCACGCCCGCGCCGGAAGCGCGCCCGAGCGAGCGATACCGGACATCCACCGTCGCTGCCATGTCGGGGTTACTCCAGCGGATCGGTGATGAGCGACATCTTGTCGACACCCGCCAGCTTGACCGCCGACATGACCTTGACCACGTCGCCGTAGGGCAGGCTTTGATCGGCGTGCAGGTACACTTCCTTGTCGGCCTGCAATTTGGCGTTGTTCTTCAGCACGTTCTCGACGTTGTCGAAGGGGATCTCGTTCTTGAACAGCCAGACCTTGCGGTCTTTCGTGATGGTCAAGATGGCCTTGCCCGAATCATCGGGGACGCTTTGCGCCTTCGCGTTCGGCAGGTCGACGTCGACCCCCGTTTGCAGCATGGGCGCCGTGACCATGAAGACGACCAGCAGCACCAGCATGACGTCGACCAGCGGCGTGACGTTGATTTCCGCCAGCGCGCCACCGTCGTTCCGCCCGCCCCCCATCGACATGGTTAGAAGAACCTCCGTCGGACGATGTTGAGGAAGTCGCTGGTGAACGTTTCCATGTCGGCCGACAGCACGCGGATTCGACGGCCCAGATAATTGTAGGCCATGACCGCCGGGATCGCGGCGACCAGGCCGATGGCGGTCGCAACCAGCGCCTCCGCGATGCCCGGCGCGACGGTGGCCAGGTTGGCGGCGCCCTTGGCCCCGATGTTGCGAAACGAATTCATGATGCCCCACACCGTTCCGAACAGACCGATGAAGGGCGCGGCGCTGGCCGTGGTGGCCAGGAAAGGCACCTTGTTCTCCATTTCGGTGATAGCGGAGGTGCGCGCCCGCTCCAGTGATCGCTGGATGCTTTCCACGTCGCCGAGGTGGGTCTCGCCGCCTGCTTCCGGACCCTGTTCGCTGCGGCGCTTGCGCAGTTTGGCCAGTTCGACGTATCCGGCGCGAAAGACCTCGCTGACGGGCGAGGGCGGCGTCTCCTCGGTCAGCTTCCAGACGTCATCCAGGCGCGCGGTCTTCCAGAATGAATCCAGAAACAAGGCCGACCGTCGGGCCGCGCGGGCCAGGAACAGACTTTTCGTGCCGATGACGTACCACGAGGTGATGGACATGAAGATCAGCAGCGCCAGGACACCCTTCACCACCTCCGAGGCGCCCAGAATCAGCGACACGATGTTCAGCTTCTCTTCGGCGGCGCTGGCTTGCAGCAGGGTCTGAAACATCACGGTGATCTCCTTGGCGGGGTGCTGGTGACTTCGAGGGACGTGCTCGCAATGTTATAGACAGGGCCGAGGCCGATTCCTAGGCTCCCCAACCATGACGCGCCCGATTGTATTCCTGTTTCTGTCCGCGTGGGCGGCGGCGTCCGGTGCATGCGTGGCCGAGGACGGTGGGGCGGTAGAGGCCAACTGGGTCATCCGCACCGGCGACGGGCGCGCCATCAACGACTGTGACTGCGCGGACCCCGAGGTAAGACGGGTCCGTTTCACGCTGGTCGGCGAGTCGCCCGAGGCCATCAAGGGTACCCGGCCCTGCGACGGCGCGAAGGGCTGCGAATTCGCGTGCCAGCGGCATGCCGCCACCACCGCCTTCGACGTGCCGGTGGGCCGCTACGCCATTTCGCTGACGCCGCTGGGTGCGGCGGGGCAGGACCTGACGGCTTCCCCCGACGGTGGGGCCGGCGTACAGGTCCCGGCGGGCATTCTTCGCGATGTGGTGTTCGGGCAGGTCAGCCAGTTGTCTGCCATCCTCATCGTCGCCAACTGTGCCGCCGCGTGCGGCGGGGCCAACGAAACGGCAGTTTGCAAGCATCCATGAACATGAGCATGAACATGACAAGGACAAGACCGATGTCGCCACTTCCTGTACGCCGCTGTCTGTCGTCGTTTGCAATCGTGGGCCTTGGGCTTGCGGGTTGCTTCGGGGGCGGGGACACACCGGCCTTTCAATTGGACTGGGGCCTGGTCTACATCGAGGGTCAGGCGGTCAGCTGCGCCGATGCGGGCACAAAATTCGTCGACCTGGACGTCCAGAATCTGTCTACCAAGGCGGTATTTCACGATCGTTTTGAGTGTCAGGCGGGGGGCGCTGTCGGCAGCGAGTTGCCTGCGGGCCCCTACGTCGTCAGCGTTCGGTTGCGCGACGCCAACGGCGGCCTGGTGTCCGAGTCCGCGCCCGTGAATCTGCAAGTCTCTCGGCACGCCCGGACGGATCTCGGCACGGTGGTCTTCCACATCCAGTCCTTCTCGCTGGCCTGGTCATTGGCGCGCAACAGCGCCGCCATCACCTGCGCGCAGGCCGGCGCCGACAAGGTCGAACTCATCACGCAGCTGGGTGAGGGCGCGCCCGTGCGCTTCAAGTGGCCGTGCACAGATCGCAGCGGTACGACCACCGCTGTGTCGGCCGGCAGCTATTCGGTCCAGGTGCGCCTGCTCGACGGCGGCGGCGGTGTGCTGTACACGTCTGAGCCGATGACCTTCCCCGTGGACGACCAGCACCGCGCCAACTTGCCGCCCATAACCTTCGTGGTGAAGTGACGTGACCAAAGTGCGTTGTTACCCCGCGCGTTGTTACCCCGCGATCCTGGCCCTCGCGTGTTCGGCCCTGGCGGCCTGCCGGCCAGGCGGTTCCTTCCAGGTGTCCTGGCATTTTGCCGACCAGGCACAAGGCGCGCTGTTCACGGCGCGCGATTGCGGGCTGCACGGGGTCGAATCGTTCAATGTCACGGCGTCCAGCGACGGGGGCGACAGCAGCGGTTTTCGCGTGCTGTGCGGCCCGGGAAGCGAGTCGCACGAAGTGCCGCCGGGACGGTGGATTGTCGCACTTGAGGCCCTGGACGCGGGGAACCACGGTCCACGCCCCGATGAAGATCCGCACGTTCTACGCGGCAGCAGCGCGGCATTCGATGTGGTGGCCGACGCGCCGCCCGTGGCGGTCAGCGTGGTCGTGATTCCTCGGGATTCCTGCCATGACGGTGTCGACAACGACGGGGACGGGGCCGTGGACCTTGACGATTCTGATTGCCGTGGCGAGGTCCCGTCGGAGATCAAGCCTGCAACGCACTAGGACAACGTCGTTTCCGCCTGCCATGCTACATTTTCTTGATGGGTGCATCGTCGATGCGTAGATCATCGGGCCCTGATTGGCTGAGGCCCGTCACGGAACGGCTGTCACCGACGATCCGGACGCTGGTCATCGCTAACGCGTTTCTCTTCGCGTTCTATGTGATGGTGCCGCCCGCCCAGCCTTTGTTCCGGAACCACCTGGCGCTCGGGTCCTCGGTCAGCGCAGGCGAGGCGTGGCAGCTGTTCACTTCGCTGTTCGTGCACCTCGATTTTCTCAGTTTTGTCTTCAACCTGCTGGGACTGTGGTTCGTGGGCGCGGCCATCGAGCGGTCGGTCGGCCGGACGAAGTTTCTTGTCCTATTTTTCGGGCCGGCGCTGCTGGCCAATGTTGCGATGGCCTTCGTCGCGCTGTGGCTGCGCACGGGCGAGGTTTTCGCCGGCTGTAGCCTGGCGATTCTGGGGACCTTCGTGGTCTTTGGTCGCATCTTCGATCGCACGCCGGCGCGCGTCTTCGGGTCGCTGGTGATGGAGGCCCGCACGCTGACCGCCATCCTGATCGCCTTCGCCGTGCTGGGCGATCTGACCCGCCTGTCCTGGGCCAGCGTGGCCGGCGACGTTGTGGTCGTTCTGTCCGCCTATGTCCTGTCGGGCGGGCGGGGCGTCGGCCCCTTGCAACTGTGGCGGCGAATCAGCTCGAAGGGCGGCGTCGCGCGCCGGCGGTACCAGGTCATTGACGGTGGCCGGTCGCAGCGGCCGCCTTTTGTAAACTGACCGTACGCCTGACCGACGGGGCGGCCGTGTTGCATTTTCTGGTTGCGATGCTTAGATAGGCGTCGCTCGAAATCGAACGGGGGAGCCGTTTCGGCTGAGAGGCGCTGGCCCGCAATGGTGCACAGCGCGACCCCTTGAACCTGACCCGGGTAATGCCGGCGTAGGGAGGCACATAAGTGGACAGCAACGGTAACGGACAACGGAAGCTTGCGGTGATCTCGGCCCAGGCAGCAGCCTTGCCCCCGCTCGCCGAGGACCTTCCGTCGTCGGAAAAGGTGTATTTGCAGGACGGCGACCTTCGGGTCCCGACCCGCGAGATCAAGGTTTCGGGCGGGCATCCGGCTGTGCGTGTTTACGACACGTCCGGACCGCAAGGACACGACGTGCGGACGGGCCTGCCGCGCCTGCGCCAGCCGTGGATTGACCGCCGCATCGCGCGCGGGGACACGAATTTCTCGCAGATGCACTACGCGAAGAAGGGCGAAATAACAGAGGAGATGCGTTTCGTCGCTTTACGCGAGAATGTCGCTGTCGAATTCGTCCGCGACGAGGTGGCCCGTGGCCGCGCGATCATTCCGGCGAACATTCGCCACCCCGAGCTGGAACCGATGATCATCGGTCGCAACTTCCTGGTGAAGATCAACGCCAACATCGGGAATTCGGCCGTCGCGTCGTCCATCGAGGAAGAGGTCGAGAAGTTGCAATGGTCCGCGCGCTGGGGCGCCGATACCGTGATGGATCTGTCGACCGGGTCGAAGATTCACGAGACGCGCGAATGGATCGTCCGCAACGCCCCGGTGCCGATTGGAACCGTTCCGATCTACCAGTGTTTGGAGAAGGTCAAGGGCAAGGCCGAGGATCTGACCATCGATCTGTTCCTTGAAACGCTGATCGAGCAGGCCGAACAGGGCGTCGACTACTTCACGATTCACGCCGGCGTGCTGCTGCGTTACATCCCGATGACGGCGCGCCGGGTGACGGGGATCGTCTCGCGCGGCGGTTCGATCATGGCCAAGTGGTGCCTGTCGCACCACAAGGAAAACTTTCTGTACACCGACTTCGAACGCATCTGCGAGGTCATGAAGAAATATGACGTGTCGTTCTCGCTGGGCGATGGACTGCGGCCGGGCTCGATTGCGGACGCCAACGACGATGCGCAATTCGGCGAGCTGAACACGCTGGGCGAGTTGACCAAGATTGCCTGGAAGCACGACGTCCAGGTCATGATCGAGGGCCCGGGCCACGTGCCGATACAACTCATTCACGAGAACATGACGCGGCAGCTCGAGGCCTGCCACGAGGCGCCCTTCTACACGCTCGGGCCGCTCACGACAGACATAGCCCCGGGCTACGACCACATCACGAGCGCGATCGGG
>JANXXE010000034.1 GCA_025350815.1 Myxococcales bacterium
GAATTGATGTGTCGAATTTCTCAAATAATATAATAAGTTACATATATAATATAAACATAAACTTTACCAAAATTGACGACCCGTTCGAGCCCAACGACAGCCGCGTTGATGCCGGCGCGATCTCCCTGGCCACGCCTGTGCGGGGGTTCGTCTTTGCCGGTTTCGTGGCCGGTGCGACCATCGCGCCCGAGGCCTACGACGACTGGTACCGCCTGACACTGGCCGCGGGCCCGGCGACCATCAAGCTGGAAGACGTCCCCACGACCGTCGCGCCCGAGCTGGTCTTGCTGGACGGGCAGGGCAGCGAGACGGGCCGTAAGTTTGACCCGACCAAGGGCGCCGGGTTGACCCTGCAAAAGACCATCGTCGCTGCCGGCACGCACTTCGTGAAGGTCGGCGTCTTCGCGCCGGTCCCGCCGGCCGAAGGCAAGGGCAGCGTGGTCCCCGACCATTTCCTGCACCCCTACAAGCTGACCGTCACCCAGCCGTGAGCGCCGCAGCCGCAGCTCCCGGCCCTGTGCACGCGTTCATCACGGCGCCGGGGCTGGAGGATGTGCTGGCGCGCGAGCTCGGCCTCGAACGGGGCGCGGGTCCGCGCTGGCCGGGCGTCGTCAGCACCCGGGCAAGCTACGCGCAAGCCGTCGATCCGGCCTTCGCCCGCCAGCAGATGCCCCAGGCCTGCGCGATCCGGGGGACCACCGTGCGCGAGCTGGCCGAGGGGGTCCTTGCCGCCATCGATTCAGCCATCGAGGCGTCGCCCGTCAGCACGCTGCACGTCTTCACCCCGGATCCCGAGGCCTACCGGACGGTGGCCGGGCGTGCGGCGCTGCTGGAGGCCGCCGTCGTTTCGCTGTTGCGGGAGCGCCGGCGTCGGGCATATCGCCGCTTTGTTCCGGTGGGCGTGCAACATGGCGAGGCGCTGCTGGTTCAGGTCGCGGTCGTGGGCCGCACGTCGGTGCTGGTGTCGGCCGTCAAGCCCCGCCCCTTGCCCGGCGGCGGGGTGGATCTGGCGCCGTGGACGGCGGGTCTGGCGCCCGTGCCCGAGGATCGCCGCGCACCGTCCCGCGCCTACCGCAAGCTGCAAGAGGGCTTTGCCTGGTTGGGGGCGGCGCCGACGACCGGGCAGACCTGCGTGGATCTGGGCGGCGCGCCCGGGGGCTGGGCCTGGATTGCGCTGGAACGGGGCGCGCAGGTGACGGCCGTCGACAGGTCACCTCTGCAAGCGCCGGCGCTGGGGCACCGGGGGTTGACGATGAAGATCGGGAACGCCTTCGTCTACGCCCCGCTGGCGCCCGTCGACTGGTTGTTGTGCGACGTCATCTGCGAGCCTGAGCGCACGGTCGAGCTGTGCGCAACGTGGATGGCCGCCGGGTGGTGTCGCAACATCGTGGCCACGATCAAGTTCAAGGGCCGCGACGGGTACGACATCTTGCACGATGCGCGCAAGCGCCTGGGCGCGCAGGGGTGGCGCCTGGTGCGGCTCAAGCACCTTTTTCACCACCACAACGAGGTCGCGATCCTGGCGTCTGCCGGGTAGGGTTGGGCGATGCCAACGGTGCCTGTCGAACTGGCCGCCCTGGCCGCGCTGGTCATGCTGGCGGCCCTCTTGTACTCGTCGGGTGGGCACGCGGGTGCGTCCGCCTATCTGGCGCTGATGGCGATCTTCTCCGTGGCGCCGGCCGTGATGAAGCCAACGGCTCTGGTCATGAACATCGCCGTATCGGCCATCGGCTCGACCCGCTTTATCCGCGCGCGGGCCGTGCCCTGGAATCTCCTGCGCCCCTTGTGCGCGGGATCGATCCCGGCGGCATTCGTCGGGGGGGCGATCCGTCTGTCACCGGGCACGTACTTGCTGTTGCTGGGCGGTGTCCTTCTGGTCGCGGCCAGCTTCCTGTGGCTCAAGCCGAAGACTGCCATCACGCGCGCTGTGCTGCCTGCGGCCTGGTTGGTGGGCATCGGCATGGTGCTGGGTCTCGTCGCGGGGCTGACCGGTATCGGCGGCGGCATCTTCCTTTCGCCCCTGCTGATCCTCACCGGCTGGGAAGAGCCACGCCGAACCAGTGGGGCCGCCGCCGTCTTCATCCTGGTCAACTCGGTGCTGGGCCTTCTCGGCCACGCATCGTCGATGCGCCTTGTGCCGCCGCAGGCACTGGCGCTGGGGGCGACGGCCGTCATGGGCGGCCTCGTCGGATCGTGGTTGGGCGTTCACCGCCTGCGCCCGCTGGCCTTACGCCGTGTCCACGCCGTCGTCCTGCTGGTCAGCGGCGCCAAGCTTCTGCTCGATGGTCTGCGCGCGTGATGAGACCGCTGCAGGCTTTCCTGCGCCTTGAGGCGGCAAGCGGCATTTTGTTGCTGGTCTCGGCGGCCGTGGCACTGGCGTGGGCCAACGTCGATCCGGACAGCTACCAGACCACCTTCGGCCATCGACCGCGCGGGATCATCAACGACGGCCTGATGGCTGTCTTCTTCCTGCTGGTCGGCCTGGAGATCAAGCGCGAGCTTGTAGCGGGCGAGCTCAGCACGATTCCGCGGGCGCGCCTGCCCGCCATCGCCGCCCTGGGTGGGATGATCCTCCCGGCCGGCATTTTCACCTTGTTCAACTGGGCACAGCCGGGCCGGGCGGGGTGGGGCATCCCGATGGCCACGGACATCGCCTTCAGCGTCGGCGTGCTGACGCTGCTCAAGGATCGGGTGCCGCGATCGCTGTTCGCCTTTGTCACGGCCCTGGCCATCTTCGACGACATGGGCGGCATCCTGGTAATTGCTTTGTTCTACGGTGGCGGCCTGTACGGGGCGTGGCTTGCGGCGGCAGCGGGCGTGGTCACGTTGCTGTGGGGAATGAATCGCCGCCGGATCAGCAGCGTGTGGGCGTATGTCCTGGTTGGCACGGGCCTGTGGTTGGCCCTGCATGGGGCCGGCATCCACGCGACCATCGCGGGCGTCGTCGTCGGTCTGATGATCCCGGCGGGGCCGCGGGCCGTGTCCCTGACCCGCATCATCGACGGCCTGCACCCCTGGGTCGCCTTCGTGATCATGCCGGTGTTCGCGCTGGCGAATTCCGGCGTCGTACTGCGACAGCTGGGCGCTTCAGTCGCGCTGACGCCGGTGGCGCTGGGCGTGGCCGTGGGACTGTTTGGCGGCAAGACCCTCGGCGTCTTCGGCTTCACGATGCTGGCGATCCGACTGGGGCTGGCCCCGATGCCACGCCAGGCGACCGTCGCCAAACTGATAGGGGCGTCCGCAATCGCCGGGATTGGGTTCACTGTGGCGCTGTTCATTGCGGCCCTGGCATTTCAGGACCTTCCCGATGCCCTCGGCCAGGCCAAGGTCGGCGTGCTGCTCGGCTCGCTGACAGCCGGAATCGTCGGCTTCGTGATCCTCGGGCTGACCCCGCCCGTGGCCAGAAACTCAGCGCCATGATCAGGCGAGCCGACGTTTGGCGTGCCGCTGTCAGGCGATGGTGACGGTCTTGTCCAGGTACACGTCCTGGATGGCCTGCAGCAGCGCGGCCCCTTCTTTCATGGGGCGCTGGAAGGCCTTGCGGCCCGAAATCAGGCCCATGCCGCCGGCGCGCTTGTTGATGACGGCGGTCTTCACGGCTTCTGCCAGATCGCCCTCGCCCGACAATGCGCCGCCGCTGTTAATGAGACCGGCGCGGCCCGCGTAGCAGTTCAGCACCTGGTAGCGCGTCAGATCGATTGGATGATCGCTCGACAGCTCGGTGTAGATCTTGTCGCTGGTCTTGCCGTACGGGTTCTCTTTCGAGTTAAGCGCCTTGTAGCCGCCGGTGTTTTCCGACAGTTTCTGCTTGATGATGTCGGCCCCGATGGTGACGCCCAGGTGATTGGCCTGCCCGCTGAGATCGGCCGACACGTGGAAATCCTTTTCCTTGGTCTTGAACGCCGGGTTGCGCAGGTAACACCACAGAACGGTGGTCATGCCCAGGCTGTGCGCCTCGTGGAAAGCCTTGCTGACCTCGACGATTTGCCGCGCGGATTCGGGCGAGCCGAAGTAAATCGTCGCGCCGACGGCGACGGCGCCCATGTCGTAGGCCTGACGGATGGTGCCGAACAGGATCTGGTCGAACTTGTTCGGGTAGGTCAGGAACTCGTTGTGGTTCACCTTCACGATGAAGGGGATCTTGTGGGCGTATTTTCGCGCCACGCTGCCGAGCACCCCGAAGGTCGACGCGACGGCGTTGCAGCCGCCCTCGATCGCCAGCTTGACGATGTTCTCGGGATCAAAGTACGCCGGGTTCGGCGCGAACGACGCGCCCGCCGAATGCTCGATGCCCTGGTCCACGGGCAAAATCGACAGGTAGCCGGTGCCGGCGAGGCGGCCGGTGCCCAGAAGCTGCTGCAGGCTGCGCAACACGGGCGTGGGGCGATCGGACAGGGCGTAAATGCGATCCACGTAGTCCGGTCCCGGAAGGTGCAGCGTCTGCGCCGGCACCTTCGCGCGGTATGACAACAGGCCTTCGGCGTCCTTGCCCAGCAGCTCAACGATTCTTGTGCTCATCTGTTATTCCTTCCCTTGTTTTACGAGGCCGTACCACTAACGCGGCCCGTGCGGCAGGTCAACCTCGGATACTTGACGTGGGCTCAGAACACCGCGATCTTATTTGAGGAAACTTCCTTCATGCGTATGTCCCGCCACCTTGTCGCCGTCGCCGTGTTGGCTGCGGCTGCAACCGCGGGGTGTTCGCGTTCGAAGGGTTGCCCCGCGGGACTGAATTTCGTGTCGTCGAGGTCGACGCCCGGCAAAGAGATCTGGTGCGTGGCCAAGGACGGTAAGCGCGCGCACTGGATCGAGTTCTACGGCAAGGACGACCGCCGACAAAGCTGCGCCTACAATGACGGGCGACCCGAGGGATCTTTTACAGCCTGGCATTCCGGCGGCAAGCCGTGGCTGGAAGGCGAGTATCGCTACGGCACCAAGGCCGGCGTGTGGACCCAGTGGGACAAGAACGGCGGCAAGGTCGCGCAGGCCGAGTACCGCAACGGCGAGCTGATCGCCGGCGCCCCGGTGGGCATTCCCGCAGCGTGCGAGAAGCAAAAGCCGTAGCGATGCAGACCTTCGCGTGACGACGACTGTCCAGTGACAGGTCGACGCGTAAAGGATCCGATTAGCCGCCGAAGGTGAAGCCGACGCGTTCGGCCAGTGAGCGCAGACCGGGCGGGGGCGATTCGTGACGGCGCAGGTAGGGCGCCAGTTGTTCCCACAGAAGTTCTTCGACCCGAAGGCCGACGGCGGTCTTGGCGGGCAAACCCGCGTGCAGGATCAGATCGCCCGCCAGGGCCAGCGTTTCGGCGCTGGTGTTGTCGGGCAGCAAGGCCCCGAGCAATGCGAGCAGCATGTCACCCAGGCGATCCTGCCAGGCGGCCGGCAGCGGACCCGGTACATCGGCTGCCCGGTGGTGGGCCAGTGCCAGGGCGCTTCGGCAATTTTGCGCCGAGACGGGCGCGCCCGCGAGGTGGGCGAGGGCGGCCAGGGCGATCGGCTCGGCGGCCTCGGTGCGCAGGTCGGCCAGTGTCACACGGTCGCCATTGATGCGCAGTAAGAAGCGCGTCTGGCCGTCGTAGGTGGCGACGTAGGCCCCTTGCGTGATCTCGCCCGTACGTCCGTGCGTCACCGTCGCCTGGCCGTGCGTCGCGGTCGTCGATGTGCGCGTGGGGGCCAGGTCGACCTTGAAACCGGGGCACCCGCGCGTCGGTGCGATCCCCGGCGCCAGTGCGGCAAAGGCAACCTGGGCCACCGCGCGCGCGGCGGTCACGCGTTCGCGGCTGACGCGCAGAAAGACGTCCGCGCCAGTGCCCAGCGCCGGTACGTTGCTGCGCGCCTGGGCCAGCGTTTCGAGAACAATCTCCGTCGGTGGCGCAGCGCCCAGTTGTCGCCACAGATCCAGGACGTGCGCGGCCTGCCGGATGACCAGGGCGCTTTCGATGCCGGCGACGTCGTCGAAGAACCAGCCGCAGCTTGCGTACATCAACAGCGATGCCCGCTGTAACTCCATCACAAGGTGGGCGCGCCTCAACGCCTGCGCGTCGCCCTTGGCCAGACGGGGCCGCCCCATCGCGCGCAGAAAATCGAGTCGCACGGCGGTGGGCGCATCGATGACCTCGCCGTAGGCGTCGCGCGCGCCCCAGGGATCCTCGAACAGGTCGGCTGCCTGGTCCTCGAACAGGATCGCTGCGGCGTCGCGCAGGCCATCCAGGGCGTCGCGCAGCGGCCCGCGCCAGGCTTGACTGGGATACGCAGCCGGGTTGATGACGCAGCCGCAGTGCCGCCGCCAGCGGCCGAAGCCGTGCTGGCAACTCCACGCCGTGCCCTCGCCGTTGGGTCCGCGCGCCAGTTCCGCCTCCCACGTGGCGGGTGTGTCGCGAAGGAAAGCGGCCAGGTTTGTCACTTCCACGCCCTGCGCGGCGGCCTCGACTGTTGTGGCATAGGCCAGGGTCAGGTCGGCGAATTTCTTGTGGTGGCCGTAAAGCTCACCGTCCGAGGCCGCTAACACCAGACGTTTGCCGTCGACGTTCGAACGATCGCCCGCGGCCTTGACCCCCGCCAGGTACGACGCGGCGTCGCGCGTGGCCACGCCGAAGGCCAGATCGCGCGACAGCGGCCCGTCGAACACCGCCAGTGTGATGAAACGCCCCGACAGATCGCTGTGCATCCAGCGGTACGCACGTCCGGTATCCAGCGTGTCGCGGTTCACCGGTGACCAGCCCTGGCCGGGCGCGCGCACGGCGGCCACCTGTTCAGGCGCGACCACTGTGAACGCGATCCCCGCGTCGATCAGCGCCTCCAGCGTGGGCGGATCGACGGCGGTCTCGGCCAGCCACATGCCGGCCGCCGGGCGCGCAAAACGCCGCGCGAAGTCCGATAGGCCCCAGTGGATCTGCGTGCGCCGATCGTTGGGCGACAGCAGGGGCGCGATCGGGTGTCCCCAGATCTGCGCCAGCGCGCCGCCCGCGCCCAGTCGCCGCTGTTGTTCGCCGTCGCCCCGGCGGATCAGCGCATCGGTCAGCGGATCGTGGCGTTCAATCCAGCGCGCCAGCGTCGGGCCAAAGTTGAACGACATCCGTTCGTAATTGTTGACCAGCGCGCGGATGCGCTGACCCGCGCTGACCATTCGCACGAAGGCGTTGGCGCGATAACTTTCGGCGTTGATGCGTTCGTTCCAGTCGTGAAACGGCTGCGCACTGTCCTCGCGTGCGACCTCGTCGGTCCACGGGTTCTCGCGCGGGGGCTGATAGAAATGCCCGTGTACGACCAGGGCTACGCGCGCGGCGTTTGTCATCGTGACCGGGCCATGGTGACCAGACGATCAGATGTCCCGCTGCCGGGTCAAAAGTGTGTCGCGTGCCTTGGCCACGACGGTGATACCGCCTTCGCTGACGGTGTGGCGGACGGCGTCGCGTGCCAGATCGTGGCCGATGTGGTCACCGTCGGCGACGCGCACGTTCTTGTCGATGATGGCGCGCTGGATGCGGGCGCCGCGGCCCACGATGACGTTGTCGAACAGGATGGAATCACGCACCTCGGCGCCTTCTTGAACGATCACGTTGCGCCCCAGCACGCAGTCCTTGACGAAGCCGCCGGCAATCATGCAGCCGCTGGACATTACCGATTGCAGCAAAACGCCGCGCCGGGTTTCGTCGTCGAAGACCAGTTTGGATGGCGGGTCGGGGTAGTTGGCGCTAAGGATGGGCCATTCCCAGTTGTACAGATTGAACAGCGGGACGACGTTTTTGAGGTCGAGGTTGGCCTCGTAGTAGGCGTCGATGGTGCCGACGTCGCGCCAGTAGGCGTTCTCGCCAACCTCCGTCACGCCGGGAATGCGGTTCAGGTTGAAGTTGTAGGCAAATACCCGGCCGCTGCCCAGCATCGCGGGCAGGATGTTCCGGCCGAAGTCGTGATGGGATTCCTTTTCCGAATCGTCGGCCAGTGCCTCGGCCAGCGGGCCAGGGGCGAAGATGTAATTGCCCATCGACGCCAGGCAGTGTTCGGGATCGCCCGGGATGCACACGGGATCCCGTTCGGGCTTCTCCTGGAAACCGGTGACGCGCCCGTCAGCGTCGGTCTCGATGATGCCGAAGCTGGACGCCTCGCTGATCGGGATGGGAATGCAGGCCACGGTGGCGATCGAGCCCTTGCTCATATGGTAGTTCACCATCTGGCGCACGTTCATCTTGTAGACGTGGTCCGCGCCGAATACGAGGACGGCGTCAGGCCGGAATTCCTCGACCATGTGGAAGCTTTGGTAGACCGAGTCGGCCGTGCCCCGGTACCAGGTTTCGCCGGTGCGCATCTGCGCGGGCACGACGCTGACGAATTCGCGGTGGGTGTTGCGGGCGCCCCACGCGCGCTGGACGTGTTCGACCAGCGACTGCGCCTTGTACTGGGTCAGCACGTGGATGGCGCGCACTTCCGAGTTGGTCAGGTTCGAAAGAACGAAGTCGATGATGCGGTAGCGGCCGCCGAAGGGCACGGCGGGCTTGGCGCGGTCCCGGGTCAGGGGGTACAGGCGTGCACCCTTCCCGCCCGCCATTACAAGGGCCAGAAGTCGTAACTGGGAATCCATGTGGGCGCCAAAATATAAACCCATCCGGGCACTTCCGTCAGAAAAATCCATCTTGCGGCCCGGTCGCGTCCGTCGAGATTCATTGCGGTGGGCATGGACCGGACGAGGCCGCCGTGATTAGATCCGCGCCCGATGTCGATGTTGCCCGCCGAGAAACTGAAGACCCAGCTTAGCGACCTGTCGATGAACCTGTGGTGGTCGTGGAACCCCGCCACCATCAAGCTGTTCCGCGACCTGGATCCCGACGCTTTTCGCACGTCCAAGCACAACGCGGTGGTCGTGACCAAGGGGCTGTCGCCGGACAAGCTGCACGAGCTGTCGCAGGATGCCACGCTGCGGGCGCGGGTGGATCGCGCCCACCGCGAGCTTCGTGCCTACCTTTCGCCGACGGCGAACACCTGGGCGGCCACCCACGCGGCGCCGCTGCGCGTGCGGCCCGTCGCGTATCTGTCGGCCGAATTCGGCATCCACGAATCCTTGCCCATTTACAGCGGCGGCCTGGGCGTCCTGGCCGGGGATCACGTCAAGACGGCATCAGACCTGGGCCTGTCGCTGGTGGCGGTGGGGCTGTTTTATCGCGAGTCATATTTTCGTCAGCACATCGACCGGCAGGGGCAGCAGCACGCCGAATACGTCAACCTGCCCATGGAGGCGCTGCCGACGACGCTGCTGCGCGGGGAAAACGGCGAGCCGCTGCTGATCGAAGTGCCGATGACCCACGAACGGATCCTGGCGCAGGTGTGGCAGGTCAACGTCGGGCGCAACCGCCTGCTGCTGCTGGACACCGACGTGGATGGAAATTCGGATGACAGCCGCCGGCTGACGGCGCGCCTGTATTTTGGCGACCAGCGCGTGCGCATGCGGCAAGAGCTGGTCCTGGGCATTGGCGGCATCCGGGCCTTGCGAGCGGCCGGCATCGACTGGGGTGGCCTGCATTTGAACGAAGGGCACAGCGCATTCGCGACGCTGGAATATGTCCGTCTGCGCATGGAGATGACCGGTTCGGACTTCTGGACGGCGGCGCAGGACGTGGCGCAGTCAACGGTGTTCACGACGCACACGCCGGTCGACGCCGGCCATGATCGTTTCCCGCCCCAGATGGTCGACGAACATCTGGAGCCGCTGCGGCGATCGCTCGGCCTGTCGCGAGACGAATTCCTGGGGCTGGGCCGCATCCGTCCGCAGGACGGGGCCGAATCGCTGTGCATGACGGTGCTGGCGTTCAAGATGTCCCGCTATGCCAATGCCGTATCGGCCCTGCACGGACGGGTCACGCGCAAATCGTGGCAGGTGCTGTGGCCGCACCACCGCGAGGACGAAGTGCCCGTCGGACACATCACCAACGGCGTGCACGTGCGGACCTGGGTCGCGCCGGCGATGCAGGAACTTTATAGTCAGCACATCGGCCCCGACTGGCTGGACCGCCTGGCCGATCCCAGCATGTGGGCGCGCATCGAAAGCGTGTATGACGCTGAACTGTGGGAAACCCACCGCGCGCTGAAGGCCAGCCTGGTGCATTTTGCGCGGCGGCAGGTGTCGGCGCAGCGCCGGCGCGACGGCTACAGCGAGGACCTGGTCGAATCGGCGACGCGGGCGCTGGATCCCGACGCGCTGACCATCGGTTTTGCGCGCCGATTTGCCACGTACAAGCGTGCGAACCTGATCTTCAGCGACATGGAACGGATCAAACGTCTGTTGCTGGACGCCGACCGTCCGGTGCAACTGGTGTTCTCGGGCAAGGCCCACCCGGCGGACCGTCCCGGCCAGGACGTCCTGCGAAACGTGTACGAATCGTCGCTGTCGGCGGAATTGCGCTCGCGCATCATCTTTATAGAGGACTACGACATCAACGTCGGTCGCCACATGGTGCAGGGCGTGGATGTGTGGCTGAACAATCCGCGGCGGCCGCAAGAGGCCAGCGGCACCAGCGGCCAGAAGGTGTTGCTGAACGGCGGGCTGAATATGTCCGTGCTGGACGGCTGGTGGGCCGAGGCCTACGACGGCATGAACGGCTTCGCCATCGGCGACGGCCTGACCCACGTGTCACCCGCCGAGCAAGATCGCCGCGACGCCGAGGGGCTGTACCGGACACTGGAACGCGAGGTGGTGCCGCTTTACTACCAGCGCGATGCCCACGGCGTGCCGTCGGGCTGGGTGGCCCGCATCAAGCGCGCCATCCGCACCATGGGCTGGCGCTTCAACACCGACCGCATGGTCATGGACTACACGCGCGAGTGCTACCTGCCGGCCGCCGGCACGCAAAGCTGCGCGATGCCGAAGTAGCGACCGGGTGCGCCCTGCGACGGCGCCCGACGTCACACCCCGCGCGTTTTGAGCACGCCCTTTTGCACCTTCCCCATCGCGTTGCGGGGCAGGCCTTGAGCATCGCAAGCCCCGGCGTCGCCAGTGCGGAAGCGGCCTTTGGCGTCGTAGGCGGTGGCCAGCACCAACCGGGGCGCGGCGTCTTGCAGGACGTGGCTGATCTCGGGCGTCGTGTGGACGGGGGACAGCGGGATGGCGACGCCGCCGGCGCAAAAGATCCCCAGCAAGGTCTCGACGTACGCGTGGCCGGGCGGAGCCAGAAAGGCCACGGGCGCACCGTCGGTCCACCCGGGCGTTGCGCGCAAGCGGGCGGCGGCCTGCCACAGCCGCGCGCGTAGCTGGCCGTAGGAGATGCGCCCCGCCGCGCCGGTCTCAAGGGCGGGATCGGCTTCGTGGCCGTGGCAAAGCAGCCGGTTGACGAGATCCGACATCAACCCAAAGTGTAGGGCGAGGGCCGCCGCAGCGGAAACAGTGTCTGCGCGATGGTTCGTGGCGGCGTTCGGAAGCGTTCGGCCAGAACCGCCAGAACAACAACGCCCAGGCGCCCCTGTGGGGGCCGGGCCGCGTCGCGCACGAAGGCGGGCAGCAGTGTCTCGTTCGCGATACGACGCGCCCGGGCCAGCTGTTCGTCCAGCGGCGTGAACCTGCCGTCGGGGCCCTTGAGCCACAGTGCCGCGCGCAGGACGCGGTGGTAGACTAGGATCCACGCCATCCATGTTTCGGCCGACTGTCCACGCGCGGCGGCCTCGGCGCTGTCGATGCGGCGGCGCAATTCGTCGGCGCCCAGGGTGTCCAGCTCGCGCAGGCAGCCGGGGTACAGCGTGGCCAGTTGCCGCAGGCCCGCCAGGGTGGCAGTCGTATGACCGGCATCGCGTTCGGCGCGCAGTTCGGACAGACGGCGATATTTTGCGGCCAGCTCGTGCAATTCGGCGGGCGCCAGGGGGGCAACGGTCGCGATCGGCTGTGCTATATACGGTCCCATGGGGTCAGACACGCTGCGCGCGCTTCTGGGTTTGTCGCTGGCTTTCTTGTTCGTGGCCTGCCGCAAGGATGAGCAGAAGCCGGCCGCGCCGCCGGCTGTTGCTCCCGCCCCGGTCGCCGCATTGTCCGCCCCCGTGGCGGTATTGTCCGCCGATGGTCGCATCAACGTGTCCGTGACCGACCACGGCTTCGAGCCTGCGCGCATTCCGGCGAAGGCGGGCGTGCCGCTGCTGCTGACCATCACGCGCAAGACCGACGGCACCTGCGCCCGCGACATTCAGTTCCAGGGGCAAGACGGCAAGACCGAGTTGCCGCTGAATCAGCCGGTCGCCGTGACCTACACCCCGAAGGTCGCAGGCCAGGTCAGGTTCGGCTGCTCGATGGGGATGATGGTCGGCGGCGTTCTCGCCGTGACGGACTAGGACGTTCCACCCGCCCGCCGATAGGCGTCGGCCAGCAGCTCGACCGGGTGCATGACACGCACCGCCAGTCCGGCCGCCTTCACGCCGTTGCGAATCTGCATCAGACAGCCCGGGTTGCCCGTCGCGACGATGTCCGCGCCGCTGCGCCCGATGGCGGCGATCTTCTTGTTCCCGATGGCCGACGCCAGCGCCGGCTGCAACAGCGAATAGACCCCGGCACTGCCGCAGCAGGTGTCCGCGTCTTCCAGCGGCACCAGGGTCACGCCGGGGACGCCCTGCAAGATGGTCTTGGGTGGGGCGCTGATCTTCTGCGCGTGCAGCAGATGGCAGGGCTCGTCGTAGGCGACTTTCACGGGTACGCCCGCACCCGTGGGCGGTGTCCAACCGATCTCGCACAGGTATTCGCTGATGTCGCGCAGCTTGCCGCCAAAGGCCTGCGCCGCCGGATCGCCGTCCAGCAACGCGCCGTAGTGGCGCAATTCGGCGCTGCAACCCGCGGCGTTGGAAACCACGGCGTCGTAGCCACCGGCATTGAACAGGCGGATGTTGTCGCGGGCCAGATCCCGGGCGGCGTCGCGCGCGCCGTTGTGGAGGTGCAGGGCGCCGCAGCAGCGCTCGTCGGTCAGGACGTCGACCTCGCAGCCATTTTCCGTCAACACGACAACCGTGGCCTCGTTGACCTCGGCGAATAACTGGTCGGCCAGACACCCCGTGAACAGGGCCACGCGGTGACGGCGGGTGCCGCGCGCGGGAAAGGTCAGGGTGCGCCCATCGGCGGATTTCTTGCCCGCGTTGGCTGCACGGAACGATCGCCGCGCAATCTGCGGTGCCTGCGTGGCCGCGGCGCTCAGACGTCCGGGAAGCAGCTTGTGGCGTCCCAGCCACGCACCGATGGCCGCCAGCCCCAGCGCCTGTTGCAGCCACAGCAGCTTCAGCACAATTCGTTGCGCCGCCCGCGACGGCAGCAGCAGCGAAAACACGAACCAGCGCACCAGGCGACCCCACGGCGACATCGGGCGCTGCGGCTGCAACACGGTCCGCGTGCTTTCCAGGATGACGCCGTATTCGACGCCCGACGGACAGGCCGTCTCGCACGCGCGGCAGTCCAGACACTGGTCCAGGTGCTTGAGCACCGTCGGGGTGGGCGCGATCTTGTTCTGCAGCAGACCCTTCATCAGATAGATGCGCCCGCGCGGCGAATCCATCTCGACGCGCAACTCGCGGTAGGTCGGGCACGCCTCAAGACACAGGCCGCAGTGCACGCAGACCGACATCTTCTCGAAGGACGGCGCTTCGCCTGCGCCGGGCGTCGTGGTGCTGGACATGCTCAAATCGCCATCCTACCGGGGTTGAAGATCCCCAGTTTGTCCCATGACGCCTTCACCGCCGCCGTCAGCGCCGCGCCCGGGAAACCCCAGGGCAGGGTCGCGCGCGCTGCAGCGTTCAGCGGCGCCGATTCCACGACGGCGTAACCGCCCTTGCTGGCGGCGCGCTGGTGCCAGGCGCGAATCGTGGCGCCCACCGATGGGCCGGTCGGTGCCAGCGAAACGCGCGCGATGCCGTTGCCGACCTGGATAACGATGCCTTCGGCGCCCGCGTCGCCCAGCAGGCCCGGCAGATCGTGCGGTCGCGCGCCCAGCCGGGCGATCACCAGGTCACGCGATGGTCCGTCGCGAAACGCCCGCCACAGCGCCCCGGCGGGCGCACCGTCAAGAATGACGTGTCCCTGTTGCCGCGCGAATACGGCGTCCAGATCCCGTTGGTGTCTCTCGAACGCCAGGCGGCTGCCTTCGTAGCCCACGATCGCCAGCGCGGGGCTGTCAGGCAGGCCGGGCAGGGTGACGCGCAGGTGTGCGACAGCGCCGCCAGCAAGGGCTTCAAGCGCGACCGGACGCAGGGCCGAGCCCCAGACGTCCAGCAGCAGCGCATGCGCGGCCGCCAGATCAGCACAGCCGACGACGAAGGCCGCAGAAACCTCGGGGCGGGGCCGGACCTTGAAGGTCGCCTCCAGCACGACGCCCAGCGACCCAAAGGCGCCGATATGCAGTTTGTGCAAATCGTAGCCGGTCACGTTCTTCACGACGCGGCCGCCCGAGCGGGTGATGATCCCGTCGCTGCCGCAAACGCGAAGACCCAGCAGCATGTCCTTGGCCGTGCCGTAGCCGAGGCGCCGCGGGCCCGAGCTGTTGGTGGCCAGGATTCCGCCCACCGTCGCGTTTTCGTAAGGGGGATCAAGCGGCAAGCATTGCCCGCGTTCGGCCAGCAGACGTTGCACATCGCCCAGGCGCGCACCCGCTTGCGCGCTGACTACCATGTCGCCCGGCTCGTCGGCGGTGATCTGGTTCAGGCGCGACAGGGTCATCACCGTCATGTCGCCCGTCGCTGCCGGGCCGTGGTGCTGCTTGGTCCCGTTGCCGATGGTCGACAGCGGCCGGTTTCGCGCGGCGGCGTCGCGCACCAGGGCTGAAACCTCTGCCTCCGAGGCTGGCGCGTACGGGGGTGTGTCGGGCGTCGTCATCAGTGACCGATGGGCAGCTTGCGGGTCGACCCGGGCTCGACGCAGCGGCCGGGCGCCGGGATGACCTTGCCGGGGTTGCACAGCCCCAGCGGATTGAAGATGTCGCGCAGCCGGCGCATCTGCGCCAGATCGTCGGGTGAAAACACCCTGTCCATGTAGCCAATTTTTTCGAAACCGATACCGTGTTCACCGCTGAGCGCGCCGCCGACGCCCAGGACCAGTGTCAAGATCGCGTCGCCCGCCGCACGCACGCGGTCCAGGACCCCCGCCTCGCGCTCGTCGTAAAGGACGACCGGGTGCAGGTTTCCGTCGCCGGCGTGAAAGACGTTGGCGATGACGACGTCGTGGCGTTGCCCGATGCGTTCGATCTCGGCCAGGACCTCGGGCAATTTGGTCCGCGGAATCACCCCGTCGTGCGTGTAGTAATTGGGCGCCAGGCGGCCGAGCGCCCCGAACGCCTGCTTGCGCCCCTTCCACAACTTGGCGCGTTCGGCGTCATCCCTGGCCAGGCGCACATCGCGCACGTTCGCCGTGCGGCAGGCCTCGACGACGAAATCAGCTTGCTGCTGCAAATCGTCGTGCAGGCCGTCGACCTCGACCAGCAGCACGGCGCCGGCATCCAGCGGAAATCCCGCGTGGATATACGCCTCGACCGCGCGCAGGGTCGTCTGATCGATGAGTTCGATGGCCGCGGGCAGGATGCCCCGGCGCAAGATCTCGGTGACACCGTGGCAGGCGTCGTTGACCGTGTTGAAGATGCCAAGGACGGTCTTGACGCCCTCGGGATTCGGCGTCAGTCGCACCAGCACCTTCGTGGCGATGCCGAAGGTGCCCTCGCTGCCGACGAAGGCCGAGGTGAAATCGTAGCCGGGCGCATCGGCCGCGACGCCGCCCATCTGCGCCACCGTCCCGTCGGCCAGTACGGCCTGCAGACCCAGAATGTGATTCGTCGTCACGCCATACTTCAGCGTGTGTGGGCCGCCGGAATTTTCAGCGACGTTGCCGCCGATGGTGCAGGCGTTCTGGCTGGACGGATCGGGCGCGTAGTGCAATCCGAACTTGGCAACGGCGCGGGTCAGGTGCGTGTTGACCACGCCAGGGCCGACCCATGCCTGCCGGTTGGGAATGTCCAGTTCGAAGATCTGATTCATGCGCGCGGTCGAGATGGCCAGCGCACCCACCGCCACGGCGCCGCCCGACAGGCCCGTGCCGGCGCCCCGGGGCACAAAGGGAATGTGGCGCCGCACGCAGGCTTTCACCAGCGCGGAAACCTCGGCCGTGGTTTCAGGGAAGGCGACAGCCAGCGGCAGGGCGCGGTCCAGCGTCTGGGCGTCGCAGTCGTAGGCAAACAGATCGTCGCGCGACATCAGCAGGCGGTCGGCCGGCAAGATGCCGGGCAGATCGGCCAGCAGGCCGGCGGCGTCGCCTGTCACCGCGGGCATGGACGCGGTCGCCATATCAGACAGCTGGCTGTCCGGCGGGGGCAACGCCGGCTGGGTCGCGCGTTGTTTCATGTTGGCAGCGCAACCTCGACGCGGGTCTTGCGCGAGAACAACACCAGCGCGCCCAGTCCCACGGCCACGGCGAACCACAGCGTGCACAGGCGCGTGACGAAGGTGGCCGCCGCCGCGACGCTGCGACCGGTGCCCGTTCCAAACTGTCCCAGCAACGTCAGCATCCCGGCTTCCGTGACGCCCAGGCCCCCGGGCAAGAAGGACAGCGCGCCGGCGATGGTCATCGCGGCATAGATGAAGGTGGCGGCCTGCAGGCCAATGGCGGCGCCGGCGAATCCGTGCACCACCAGCCAGAACGCCAGGCATTCGAAAAACCAAGAAATCACTGACAACAGCACCGCCGCCAGCAGCGGGGCGAAGCGCAGCAACTCGGCGGTGGTTTGGTAGAACTCGCGCAGCTTGGGCGCCAGACCCCGCAGGCCCGGTAATCGCCCGGCCACGCGCAGGGCAATCTCGGCCAACGGCTGGAACGACACGACGGCAAGACCCGCCCCAATCAGGACCGCGCCCACAATCAAGAACCGCCGGTCCACGTCGAAGGTGAACACGCCCACGCCCGCCAGCAGCAACAGCCCGACCAGATCCGTGAAGCGCTCGGCTATGACGATGGGCGCCGTGCGGGCCGCGGGGATCTGTCGACGTTCGCGCAGCAGCAGCGCCTTGACGGCCTCGCCCAATTTTCCGGGGCTGACGGTCAGCGAGAAACCAGAAAGAAAAACCAGCAGGCTTTCACCCGCGGGCACCGTCAGGCCCAGCACACGCAGGTAGTAATGCCAGCGCCCAAAGCGCACGGCATAGTTCGCCGCCGCCAGACCCAGGGCCGCCAGGGCCGCCGACCAGTGAAAGGTCGCCAGTGCCTCGCCCACGCGGCGCGCATCGGCCCAGATCGAAAAGCCGACATAGACCGCCACGCCGGCGGCCACACCCAGGATGATCCTGGGCAGAAGATTCTTCACGCGGCCGTATCGGACACGGTCACATCCGGGCTGACCGCGCCGCCGCTGGCGTAGCTTTCGAACAGACGGCCCCACTTGCCCTTCATCGCCTCGGCCACGCGCTTGCGACCGATGGTCGGGTACCAATAAAAATCGTGGTACACGACCGACGCCGCGTAAGACCATGGCGCGATGGCCGTTCGCAGCAGGACCTTCTCCAGCGGCTTGAGCGGCCCGTGATAGATGAGGTTCTGCCCGCGCGACGCCAGCGTCGATTCGTTGCCGCGAAAGTGCCAGTTCTCGCCCGACACATCGTCGCCGACCAGTTCGATCTCACGCGGATCGCCGACGCCCAGTCCGGCCTCGTGTGCCAGGCGAATGAACTTCAGCGACATCGGGTCGAAACCCATCATCTTGGCCGAGATGGCATCGATGGCGACCTGATCCGCCGACGCCAGCAGGACGTCTTTTTCATGCGGGATCATGCAGCGCGGACCCGGGCCGTCGCCCGCCCAGGTGCCGTCCATGACCGCGAAGATGCCGCTGTGAATTTCCTTCTGGATGGTCAGCAGATCGACCAGGGTTTCGTGAATCACGGAATGCGTGAAGTGCCGCTTTTCGTGCAGCAGGCCGCCGAAGGCGTTCTTCATCGCGCCCGTCATGGTCGTGAACACGTGCGTCTTGCAGGTCGGCAGGTGGATGATGTTCTCGCCGATGAAGCGCTTGGGGATGGTGATGCCGTCCGGGTAGACGTCGTTGAGCACCAGCATTTTTCCCTTGGGCTCATACCGGATCCATTCCTCGCCCTCGTAAAGGTGCACGTTGCGCAGGCCATATTTCTCGACGACCTGCTTCTGGCGGTTGTTGACCTCGCCCTTTTTCGCCGACACGACGACGGTGCGGTTGTGGCAGGCGTGGATGCGGTTGCGCGGGTAGCCGTCCTCCAGCATCGTGCGCGCGACGCCCTCGATCTGCCACGGCGTCGTCGAGCACGCCGGGTAAAAAGTGTGCCACGAAATGTTCACCTTCAACGCGGTGTCGGGGCCCTTGGGCAGCGCCTGCTGATAGCCGCCCAGGCGCATGACGCGGCCATAGTCGGCGAGAACGGTTTCAGGTTTGGTCCGGACGACAGCAACTTTGGCGCGGGTGCTCATGGGTGGCGGTAATTTGGCGCACCGGCGGGCCACAGTCAAAGGGACGTTGCGGGTTCTGCGTGGCTGCCAGTATGGTACCCGGCGCATGGAAACCCTTCGCTACCAGCCGCTTGAACGCTTGACGGTGCCCGCGCCAGTTGACCGGATCGCTTACATCACGGAACAGTGTCGCGATCGGGACGTCCTGGACCTGGGTTGCTACGACGAGACCGCGCTTTCCAAGCAAGGCACCCCATACTGGCTGCACGGGGCGGTCGCCGCAATCGCTCGGTCCGTGCTGGGCGTCGACGCGTCAGAAAAGATTCCCGCAGGCGGCATCACGAGCGGGACGAACAGCCGCATCGTGCGGGGCGACGTGACGGCGCTGGATCCAGCGTTGCTCGCCGGGCATCCGGTGGACGTCGTCGTCGCCGGCGAGATTATCGAGCACCTGCCCGACGCACTTGGCTTTCTGCGGCGGCTGAAGAAGGAATTCTCTGGCAAGCAACTGCTGGCGTCCACGCCCAATGCGACGTCACTGACCAATGGCCTGCTGGCCGGGGCGGCGCGCGAATCGAGCCACCACGACCACTTGCAGATCTACTCGTACAAGACCCTGAACACGCTGTGCCTGCGGGCGGGATTCGAGGACTGGACCATTGTCCCGTACCACGTCGCGTACACCGAGATGGCGCTCGGTGCCACGGGACTAAAGCGCCTGGTGGTTCGCGGCGCCGAGTCGCTCATCAACGCGGCGGAATCGGTGTTTCCGTTGTGGGCGGGCGGGCTGATCGTGCACGCCCGCGTGCTCTGAAGGTCAGGCCTCGGACCCTACACCGCGCGCCTTCTCGACGCGTTTGCGCTCGCTGTGGTCCAGCGTCCGCTTGCGCAGCCGCAGCGACTTGGGCGTTACCTCGACCAGCTCGTCGTCGTTGATGAACTCCAGCGCCGCTTCCAGACTCAGCAGGCGCGGGGGCGTCAGCAGCAGCTTCTCGTCCGCCGCGGTGGTGCGGATGTTGGTCAGCTTCTTCGCCTTGGCCGGGTTGATCAGCAGATCGTTGTCGCGCGAATGAATGCCGACGATCTGGCCGCCGTAGACCTTGACCCCCGGCGACAGGAACATCGAACCGCGCTCTTGCAGGTAGAACAGGGCGTACGCGTTGGTCTCGCCGGGATCTTGCGCAATCAGGACGCCATTGGGACGCGACTTGAACGAGCCGGCGTAGGGCCCGTAGTGGCTGAAGTTGTGGTGTAGCATCCCGGTTCCGCGCGTGTCGGTCAGGAACTGCCCGCGGTAACCGATCAGCGCCCGCGCCGGGCATTCGTATTCGATACGCATGCGGCCTTCACCGGCCGGTCCCATCTCGGTCATCTTGCCACCGCGGCGGCCCAGTTCCTCGATCACCGCGCCCGAGTAGGCCTCGTCCAGATCGATCAGCACCTCTTCGTAGGGCTCCAGCTTCTCGCCGTTTTCGCCGTCCTTGAAGATGACCTGCGGCTGCGACACCATCAGCTCGTAGCCTTCGCGGCGCATGGTCTCGATCAACACCGACAGGTGTAGCTCGCCACGGCCCAGGACGTCGAAGGTATCGGGCGATGCGGTCTCGTTAACGCGCAGGGCGACGTTGGACTTCAGTTCCTTGAACAGACGATCGCGCAGATTGCGCGACGTCACGAACTTGCCCTCGGTGCCGGCGAAGGGGCCGTTGTTCGAGATGAACTGCATCTTCACGGTCGGCTCTTCGATTTCCAGCAGCGGCAGCACCACCGGGCGCAGCGGCTCGGTGATGGTCTCGCCGACCGTCAGATCCTGCATGCCGGTAATGGCGCAGATGTCGCCGGCGGCGGCCTCGGACAGCTCGAATCGCTTGAGCGCCTGGTAACCCAGGATCTTGGCGACGCGGAAATCCTCACGTTTGCCGTCGCGGTGGATCAGCAGCGCGCGCTCGCCGGTGCGAATGCGGCCCGACTGCACACGGCCGATGGCCACGTAGCCCAGGTAGTCGTCGTAATCCAGCGTGGTGACGTGCATGGCCAGCGGCGCGTCGACGTCGGTCGCGGGCGGCGGCACCTTTTCGACCACCAGGTCCAGCAGCGGCGACAGATCTTTTTTTGGATCGCCGAGCTGTAAAATCGCATAGCCCTCGCGCCCGGACGCGTAGACAACGGGGAAATCTAGCTGCTCGTTCGTGGCGCCCAGCGCGCAGAACAGATCGAAGGTGTCGTTGACCGCGCCTTCGGGATCACATCCGGCGCGATCGATCTTGTTCACGACCAGAATAGGCCGCAGCCCCAGCGCCAGCGCCTTGCGGGTCACGAACCGCGTCTGCGGCATCGGGCCTTCGAAGGCGTCGACCAGCAGCAGGACCGAGTCGACCATCTTGAGGACACGCTCGACCTCGCCACCGAAGTCGGCGTGACCCGGCGTGTCGACGATGTTGATGCGCGTTCCCTTCCAGGTGATGGCGGTGAACTTCGCCAGGATCGTGATGCCGCGCTCACGTTCGAGATCGTTCGAATCCATCGCGCAGTCAGCGATGACCTCGCCCGCTCGAAATGATCCCGCCTGATGCAGGAACCCGTCGACCAGGGTTGTCTTGCCGTGATCGACGTGGGCGATGATGGCGATGTTGCGGACGTCAGTGCGGACGTGCGGCGCGGTGTCGGGTGTAGGTGAAACGCTCATTGGAGGGTCGGAAGTGATACCACAGGAAGGCGCAGGTAGTAAGGTAGGCCGGATTGCGAGGCAAATTGGTTGAGATCGAAGGGCCCGGGCCCGAGGAAAGAGGCTTCCTGCTTGGCGCGGCGCTTCTTGGGCGGGGAGGCGACGTCGCGGATCATCTGGGCGAGCCGGCGCGGACCCGCTGCATCGACGCCATTAGCAAGATGGATGGGCTGGATCAAGACGCGCGCGCTTTGGCAGTGGCCGACCTCGGGCGTTCGCTGGCCGCCCGCATTCCCGTGGGCCTCGACGACCTTGATGCATCCTGGCTGGCCGAGGCGCTTGGCGGCGAACCTTCGGATCTTGTGCTGGCCGTGGTGGCTGGCATGTCTGCCGCAGTCAGCGAGGTGGGGCGGGGGATTTGTCGGGCGCGTGGCGATGATCCGGACGCCTTGCCACCCGCCGTGGTCAGCCCTGAAGCCCTGGCCGACCTGCGGCGGCTGATTTTTGGTCCGCTGGAGGTTCTGGTCGACGGCGTCGCGGGTCCGCTGGGGGGGGCGCTGTGTCGACTGACAACGGCGGCATTGTTGCTGGAGGTCGCGCAGCGGGGCGCCCGGGTCGTCGGCTTGTCGTTGGCCGGTGCACCGACGGGTGTCGTCGCGCGGGCCGTGGTGGCAGCAGGGTCCGAGGTGGGCAAGCATATCAGCCAGGCGGCAGCCGAGCGCCCGACGGTGGAAGAGCGCGACGAGGCGCGCCGACAGGTGGCCGTGGCGGCGGCCGACGAGACGCTGTCGTCGCATGAAGTTCGCATTCGCGCTCTCGGCCTTGCCGTCCTGCGGCCCGCGCTGACCGCGGAAGGGTTCGAGTCGCTGGCCTGCGTGGCGGGGCGGCTGCCCGTGGCGCTGGGTCGCAGGTTGCTGGCTGCCCCCGCGATCGAGTAACAAGGTCATCGATGGGACGCATCATCAAAGGTACGGGCCGCGTGGTTCCGGTCGAGGTCATGACCGCGCGCGAGCAGGCCGCGCAGATGCTGGCCGATGCCCACGCCGAGGCCGCCCGTGTTCAGGGGCAGACAGAAGCCCTGCGCGAGCGGACACGTGCAGAAGGCTTCGCCGCCGGTCACGAGGCAGGCCGGCAGGCGGCGGCCGCCGAGGCGACCGAGCTTCTGGTCGCGGCGCGCATCGACGCTGATCGCACGCGCGAGCTTGGGCGCGAGCCCGCCGCGACACTGGCCCGGCGCATGGCCGAGAGGATAGTCGGGCGGACTTTGACGTTTGCGCCCGCGTTGATGGCGGACATCGTCGCGCAGACGTTGGCCGCCAGTCGGGCGCAGACCGGCGCCGTGGTGTTGCGCGTCCATCCCGAAGATCTGGCGGCGATCGAGGCTGCGCGCGCGCGTTGGGCCGTGCAGGTGCCGGACACCGTGCAGCTGCGTGTGGTGGCGGACGCTGCGGTTGGGCGCCACGGCTGCGTGGTCGACACGCCGGTGGGACGGCTCGACGCGCGGCTCGACACGCAATTGGCGGCGCTTGAAAAGGCCATTGTCGGTGGCTAGTCAGGGGACGGATTCGCCGGCGGGCCTGATCGACATCGCCGAGGCGCTGGCGGCTCTCGAACAGGTCAACCCGCTGCGACTGGCCGGACGGGTCAGCGAGGTCACGGGCCTGGTGGTGCGGGCAACCGTGCCCGGGGTGCGCGTGGGCGAGCTGGTTTTCATCGACCACGGGCTGCGCCCCGGCCCGGCTGGTCGGGTGCAGGCGGAAGTTGTCGGCTTTCGTGGCGACGAGGTCGTGCTGATGCCGCTGGGGGACATTACTGGCATCAGCCCCGATTCGCTGGTCAGTCCCACCGGGCAGCCGCTGACCATCCGGGTGGGGGCGGGCTTGCTGGGCCGGGTGCTGGGCGGGTTGGGCGAGCCCATCGACGGCGCCGGCGAGATTGTCGGCCCGACGTCGTCCTGGTCGGTGGATCGCGCCGCCCCGGATCCGCTGACCCGCCGCCGCGTCGAGCATCCCCTGACGCTGGGGGTGCGCGCGATCGACGCGATGCTGACGGTGGGTGAAGGGCAGCGCGTCGGCGTGTTTTCCGGCGCCGGTGCGGGCACGTCGACGCTGCTGGGGCAAATCGCGCGCAACACCGACGCCGATGTCAACGTGATCTGTCTGGTGGGCGAGCGCGGCCGCGAGGTGCGCGAATTCATCGAGGACGCCCTGGGTTCCGCCGGCCGCGCGCGTTCCGTCGTGGTGTGCGCGACCAGCGACAGCCCCAGCCTGGTGCGCCTCAAATCGACCTTCGTCGCGACGGCGATTGCAGAATGGTTTCGCGAGCAGGGCAAGCGTGTCCTGTTCATGATGGATTCGCTGACCCGCCTGGCGCGCGCCCAGCGCGAGGTCGGCCTGGCCGCGGGCGAGCCACCGGCACGCCAAGGATATCCGCCCAGTGTGTTCGCGCTGTTGCCGCGGCTGCTCGAACGCACGGGCAATTCGGATCGGGGCTCGATCACCGCGCTGTACACGGTCCTGGTCGCCGGCAACGACATGGAGGAACCCATCGCCGACGAGGTGCGCGGGATTCTCGACGGTCACATCATCCTTTCGCGCGAACTGGGCGCGCGCAACCATTGGCCCGCCATTGACATTTTGCCGTCGCTGTCTCGGGTGATGACACAGGTGACGGCGGCCGACCACCGGCGGGCGGCAGCGCGCGTGCGCGAGATTCTGGCCGCCTATGAACGGCAGCGGGATCTGATTCTGTTGGGCGCCTATCAGCGCGGCAGCGACGTCCGCACAGACGAGGCCATCGCCAAGATCGACGCCGTCAATGCCTTCTTGCGCCAGGCCACCGATGAGCCCGCCCCCTTTGCCGACACGCGCGTGCGCCTGCTGTCATTGATCTGATCAAGGAGACCAACCATGGCCGACTGTTTGTTTTGCCGCATCCGTGACGGGGAGATCCCCGCCGCCATTACCCACCGCGATGACGATGTCCTGGCGTTCAAGGACGTGAACCCGCGCGCGCCCTTTCACCAGTTGGTGATTCCGGCCCGACACATCGCCAGCCTGGCCGACGCGCAGCCGGCCGACGCCGAGATCCTGGGCAAGTTGATGTTGACCGGGGCGCGCCTCGCGCGCGAGGCCGGATTCGCGCAGCCTGGATTCCGCGTCGTCATGAATGCGGGCCCGGACGCGGGGCAGACGGTCTTCCACGTCCACCTGCATGTGCTTGCGGGCCGGACGCTGTCGTGGCCGCCCGGCTAATCGCACTGCCGTTCGGTTGGTGACCCGCTGCGCTCCGGGGCGAGAAGGCGGGATCCCCTCCGCGGGGCCGGGCGCCCACATTCGGCGGCCCCTGCGGGCCCGCCGAATGCGCCCTGCGATCGTCGGCTACAGCGAGCGCAGACGCTCGCTCGCCTCCTTACGCCCCCGCGGAGGGGATCCC
>JANXXE010000040.1 GCA_025350815.1 Myxococcales bacterium
CGTCCGCGTCCTCGCGGAAGCAGGGGTGCGGGGTCAAGGGGCGCCGCCCCTTGCGGGGTGCAGGGGCAGCGTCCCCTGCGCCAGGGGCCACAGGCCCCGGTGGGGTCCGGGGCGAGGCCCCGAATTTCCCGACACGCACTACTATAGCGGCGGCCCTGCGCCCGTCGGTCGGTGTTCTCAACAACCTTGAGCTTGAGGAGGAAGACTTGAAGAAGATTGCATTCGTTTTGCTTACTGTTGGAATTGGAGTCTTCGGCTGTAGTGGCAGCGGGAACAAAGCCACTGATGGTTCGAGCACGGCCGATGGCAGCGGCAGCACGTCGACCGATGGGAATGTCAGTGATGCAGGGGCGACTGATGGCGCCAGCAGGGACGGCGCCGCGGACGGCGTCGCGGACGGCGCCTCGAAAGATTCGGCGGTCACGGTGGACGCGGTACCGTCGGACGGTCCGGCCGTCACGATTGACGCCGCCGCGCCTGTGACCGCGATGATCACAAAAGCTACGGGTGGGACTGTGGCCCTCGGCGCTGCGAGCGTCGCGATTCCCGCAGGGGCCCTTGCCGCGGACACCACCCTCACTGTCAGCGCAGCGGCACCCGACGCCAGCCTGCCGAACAGCGGTCTTATCAAGGGGATGGTTTACGATTTTGGCCCGAACGGGACCGAGTTTCTGAAGCCCGTCGATTTGACCCTGCCGGTCGTGGGCACCGTGCCCACCGGCAGCGAGGCCATCGTTTCGTATTTCGATACGAACAGCCATAACTGGATTGATTTGCCCACAACGGTGTCGGGTACCAACGTCATCGCCAAGACGACGCACTTCACCAAGTTCGCCGTGCGGTTTGTGATCACCGGGGCGGTCTGCGCCTACGAGACCCCTTGCGGCGGCGACGTCAACGGCACCTGGGAGTTCACGGATATTTGTGTCGGCAGCACCAAGCCGACCACCAACGGGGCGTGCGGAAACGACACCTCGACAGGTAGCGTGACCGCCGCGGCTTCGGCCAGTGGGACCATCGTCGTTGCCAACGGCCGCTATACGTTGGCTGTTACCCTGGTGTTCGTGCAGGAGGTTCGCTACGGCGCGGCGTGCCTGTCGGCCCTACAGGGCAATAACCAGATTGCCGCGTGCAAGGATCTGGAAGCCAAGCTTTCCAAGGGGGACCCCAATAGCGTTGCTACCTGCGACGGGACCGTTGCAACAGGCTGTCACTGCGTGGTCAAGGTCACCCAGGTCAACCCGCAGGAAATGGGAACCATCGTGACATCCGGAACGAACGCCACATTCACGAAGGACGGCAGCGCCACCGGCGACGTCGATCCCTACTGCGTGCAGGGCAACATCTGGCAGGCCCGGGGCAAGGACGGGACCGTCTACACCGTTCGCAAGAAATAGGCCCTCGGGTCGCCGTTCGCTTTCATTGGACCCGGTGATCGAAGCGGCCTATTTGTCGCACGCAGTAAAAGAAATTCCTCGTATTTCGCGCGTTGTCTGTTCGAAACGCTTTACTTTCGGCAAGATTTGGGCAAGAAGGCTCACAAATGCCCAACACAGACATTCAGTCGCTCGTTACGTCCTTCGTTACGCAGCTCGTTTCGGTGGTTGAACAGACCGCAACCGAGCGTGCCCGTGCCGCCATTGTCGCCGCCGTCGGTGGTGCCTCGTTGCCGAAACGCCGTGGCCGTCCCCCGAAGAATGCGTTTGCGTTCTCGGCCGGCAAGGTGTCGCTTGGCAAGGTGTCGGGCGGTCGCAAGCGTCCCAAGCAGCTTTGTCCGGTACCGGGCTGCAAGAATCCCGCAGCGCCCGTCTTTGGAATGGTCTGCAAGGACCACAAGGGCGTGTCAAAGGCCAAGATTGCCAAGTACCGGCTTGCACGGAAGCAAGCCAAGTCGAACGCGTAACCCGGCCGGGCTTCAGTGGCGCTTCCACAGCCGGAAGGCCGGCGATACGCCGAGGAGAACTCCGAAGCGATCGCTACCGGGTAGCAGACCACCCAGCACCACAATCGACAGTTTCACGCTCTCGCTGGGCGAGTAAGCCACGCCTGTCGTGAAGGCCAGCTGGTTGGGATCGTCCGTGCTGAAGTGGATGCCGCCGATCTCGGCTGTCAATGACCATTTTCGGGCCTTGTCCAGGGCAGATGCGAGATCAACACCGCCCTCCACGCCTTGCGGCCGCCCGCTGTCGCCGCCGGCTGGGTCCAGAAGGCCCCCTGCGCTGAGGGTAAGGAACAGACTCTCGTTGTGGACGGTCGCCAGCAGCAGGCCCTCGATCCCGAAACCGTGAACACCGCGGGCCGTGGGCAACTTCGGCCCCACCTGCAGGCCGATTGCCCAGGTGAGGCCGGTGTCGGGATCGTGCGCGTCCCATACTCCGATCTTGGCGGCGACCCACAGATTGTCCGGGGCAATCCTGGCGAACGACAGGGCCCCGCTGTCGGGTCCCTCAAGGGCCAGGGCGCCGTCGATGTCGACTTCAACGTTCGGGGTCAGGCCAAGATCCAGCTCGAAGTCCGGAATGCTGAGACGGTAGGGATCGTGGCCGCGCAGAAGGCCGACCTGGGTGTCCAGTTCCAGGGTCCCGGGATCTTCAAGATCGAGATCTGTGGGTTCGAACAGCCGCCGCAAAGGACGCCCGTGGGCCGGTGTCGCGGCGACCAGGCACAGCGCCGTCGTCAGCAGGGCCGGCCGTATGTGGAAACTTGTCGTGGGCCACATGGTGGTATCCCCCGTGTCGGGGCCACGATACCCCGTGTCGGAATCAGCGGGGACTTGCCAGCGCGCCCGCGTCAGAAAATTTCTCGGCCTTGGGCGCGGAGGTCTGTAAAGTACCCGGGTGACCACCCTCATGTCCCCGTGTGCCCGTCGCCTTTCGCCCTGGGCGCTTCTTTCATTGCTGTTGCTGGCCCCGGCGTGTCGCTCGACGAAGGCCGCTCAGGTGGCGCCCCGTCCGACCGGAGTGCCCACGATTTCGTGTCGCCCGGACCAGCCCATCGCGACCAGCGCCGTCGATACGCGCACTCGGTATTGCGTGGTGGACGTCGGCAGCCGAAACGTGAAGCTGGTGGTGGCGTCGGTCGAATCGACCGACAGACCGTCGATGCGAGACGACAGGCAGTGTTACGCGCGCATGCAGCTGGGTGACAGGATTGTCGAGCCGTCGTCCCGGATGCCGGGCGTACTGGGTGATGGTGATGTCGACGCCCTGGTCCAGATCATCAATCAGTACAGCAAGATCTGTCAGGGCTCGGGCGGCAAGATGTTGGGCGCGATAGCGACGGAATGGGCGCGCCAGGTGAAGAATCCCGACCAAATTCAGGCCAAGATCAAGGCCCGCACGGGTATCGCGATGGAGATCTTGGCGCGCGAGCGAGAAGGCCAGATCGGCTACATGGCCGCCACGCGTGGGGCGACGGGGAAGATCGTCCTCGACGTCGGTAGCCGAAGCGTCCAGATCTCGTATTGGCCACGCGGCGACGCGGCGCCATCGGCGGTCAGTATCCCGCTTGGCATCGACGAGGCCAGCAACCGCTTCTTCACCAGCCCCGACTTTCCCACCTACGTCGCGGCCAAGACCGCCTTCTTCAATGAGATCTCGCCCGCGCTGGGTCCGACGCTGGTGCGCATTCAGGAGGAACTGACCCACGGAACGCTGAATCGCGAGATGTTTTCGTTGGGGGAGAACGGTGACGTCGTGGCGGCCTTGCGTGGGCAGCTGTGGGACGCCCGTACCCGCAAGGGTGTGGACGAGGCGACATACAGCGCGCTGGTGAAGTACTTCACCCCCACGCGCACAGGGACCCACGGCCTGGTAACGGCCTTCGTCACAGCGTCGGATTTTTCGGGGCTGTCGCGGATGATGGAGTCCGACCAGCGCCTGGTGGACGAGCTGAAGCTGGAGGAGAACCGTCGCATCTACGGCGCCAAGATGCTGGTCGTCCCGGCTCTTGTCTCGATGCTGACGAGATCGCTGAGCATCGACACCATCGTGCTGGTGCCGCAGGAGTTGCCCGACGGACTGGTTGTCGAGGGCCTGAAGTAACTGACGGCGCTGCTGACGATCCTTCGTCAAGTTCGGCGGCCTGGCGGCCGATATTAGTGGTTGATGGGAAGGTTTCTCGCCAGCCTCTTCAGTCCCCACGCACGCCGGCCGCCGGCCCTGCGAGGCCTCCAGATCACAGCCGAGACCCGCGCCAACGGGGGAAGCTGGAGGGGCGTCCGCAACGCCTACGTGGAGATCGAAGGGAAGATCCTGATCAAGAACACGTCCCAACGGACGTTCGAGGTCTTCCATGTCGACGTGGGCCGACCCGAGTCCTGGGGCGATCCGCCGGACGTCCGCGCCCTGTCCACGTCGATCGACATCGCCCCGCACACGACCGTCGAGCTGTCGTTTCGCGCCTGCGCGTCACCGATCTTTCCCGTTGCAGGCGAGTGGCTGTCAGCCGACGTCATCCTTTGGGATGATGCGGGTCAGCCCAACAGGCTGCCCGCCGTCCGGTTCCGTCAGGCCGATCCTTCCTAGAGGGTCGTCGCCCAGAGTCGTTGCCTGGGGTGGTTGGCCGTTGCGGGGGGCGTCGTGATAGACGGGGGGGCACCATGATCACCGTATTTGCGGCCCTGCTTGTCGGCGGCCTGGGATTCTTGCTGGGCAAGTCCCAGTTCGGCGTTGGCTCGGGCGTCTTTGTGGCGCTTGTGGGCACCATCGCGACGTACATCCTGCTGGCCCGTCGGATCGGCAAGCGCGTAGAGGGTGTGATGAAAGCGGTCGAGGAACACCTGAGCTCCCAGCGCGCGGAAAAAGCGCTGGAGTTGTTGGAATCATTGCGACCCCTCCGCTTGTGGCAGCCCATGCTGGGGCCGTGGGTCGATGCGCAGATCGGCGTCATCCATTTCACCAGTGGCCGTCCGGACGATGCGCGTCCCTATCTGGAACGGGCACCGCTGCGGATGTGGCAGGGCAAGGCGATGCTGGCCGCGCACCTGTGGCGGATAAAGAGTTACGACGAGATGGAACGGGTCTTCGAACGGACATCGAATGCGAACAAGAAGGTGAGTCTGGTATGGGCGGCGTACGCGTGGTGCCAGTGGAAGCGGGGCAAGCGCGATCAGGCCCTGCAGGTGCTGGCGCGTGGTCGGGCCGCCCTTCCGGCCGACGCCCGCCTGCAAAAGGCGACCGAGGCCCTGCAAAACATGAAGAAGCCGAAGATGCGCGTGTACGGGAACGAATGGCTGGCGCTGGGCCTGGAGGAAGTGCCGGGCGCCGGCATGGTGTCGCAGGCATCCGGCCAGCGACCGCTTCCGCCGTGGGCCCGCCGGGCCTACGGTGGCCGCCAGCGGCGCTGATGCCGTCTACGGTTCAAGGTTTTTTTGGCGCGATTCTGTCCAACCCGCATCGCGTTGTGTACCATCGTCGAGGAGGATCCCCATGACAACCAGCCCCGCCGCCCTGCCAGTCGTGCCCCGCCTGTTCCACCAACACCGCCGTCGGGGGGCTATGACCGCGGCGGCCTTGATTTCTGTTCTCCTGCCGGCGGCAGCCTCGGCGAAGGATATCGGTGATGCCCAATTGCGGGGGCTCGGCGTCGAGGCCACGGCGGTCATGCCCTTCGGGACGCTGGCGCCGGTGGTTGACCCGTCATTCGGCGTCCGGGGGGCTTTTACTTGGCCCGTGTGGGCGCACCGCCTTGCGGTGGGGGTTGTGGCTGGCTGGGAAAAGCAGACCGGCGCAAGCACGGATGTGAATTCAGGTTCGCTGCGCTTGTTGACGGCGGCCGTGCGGACGCAGGCTATTTTGGGCTCTCGCAACTGGGGAACGGTGCCCTTCGTGGGGATGGACGTCGGCGCGGCGCACGTTTCGATGCACACGATGGTCGACATGTTTTCGCAAAGTGAAGAGGCGCTGGCCCCCTCGCAGATCGAGGTGGTCAAGAAGTCCATGGGTGTGTTGGTGACGCCCGAGTGCGGCTTGTGGTCCACGCTGCCCCATGGGATTTCGCTGCGGCTCAGCGTCTACTACCAGACCGTGTTCACCACCAAGGAACTGCCCTTCGGCTCGCTGCGCACCAACGCGGTGACCGGTGCTGGGCTGTCCGCCGGCGTGTTCTACCGTTTTCAGTAGGGCATCCGGTCGTTCGCGGCCCCGATGACCATCCCGCGCGCCTTCGCTAGCCGCGATCGCGTCAGCGCCTGTCTCATCGTCCGGAACGAAGAAAAGAGACTCGGGCGCTGTCTTGGCTCGCTTGTCGGCTGGACGGGTGAGGTGATCGTCGTCGACACCGGTTCGACAGACGGCACGGTGGGGATTGCGGCGTCTTTCGGCGCGCAGGTTCTGCACCGCAGGTGGCAGGACGATTTTGGGTGGGCGCGGAACGTGGCACTGGAGGCGGCGGGGCGCCCTTGGGCCCTGTCGATCGACGCCGATGAGGTTCTGGAAGTCACGGATGCCGAAGCCTTCGAACGGGCGCTGGCGGTCGACCAGACGTCCGTCAGCGCGTTCAGCGCCGACTGCCGGAATCTGCGCGACGACGGTGTTGTCAGCGTGGCACCCGTGATGCGGTTGTTTCGTCGGGATTTGCCGCAGATGCGGTTTCGCGGCGAAGTCCATGAACAGGTCATCGCCGTGGCGGAACACAAAGCCAGGGTGGCCCATGCCGACTTTCTGCACCTGGTCCACGACGGCTATACAACGGCGGTCATGGCCGAGCACCGCACGAACGAGCGCAACGTGCCCCTGGCCCGGCGCATGGTGGCGGCCCGGCCCGACGAACCTTTCGCGTGGTTCTGTCTGGGACAGGCGCTGCTGGGACTGGGCGACGAGGGGTCGGCGGCCGAAGCCACGGCGGCCTTCGAACACGCGCTGTTCGAGACGGACGCGCGCAAGTCGCCCAGGGACGAATCTTATCTGGTGTCCCTGTACCTGAACCTGGTGCGGGTTTTGCGCGGCAGCGGCCAGATGGCGAAAGCCGAGGGGATCTTGGCGCGCGGGCTTGTGGATTTTCCCCGGTCGCCGGATCTGCACTTTCTGCACGGGGGCATGTTGCTGGGCCAGGGGCGGGTCGACGACGCGGCGACGGAGTTTGTTACGTGTCTGACGGACGAGGCACAGGCCTTTTTCGTGCGCGAAGAACCCGGGGCGGCGGGTTTCGCCGCCGAGACGCAGTTGGGTTTGTGTCGGGTCAGGCAGGGTCGTCTTACTGACGCCGAGGGGTGTTTTTCCCGCGCCGTGCAGCAGGCACCGCCTGTCTACGGCTTACCCGCGCTGTTGCTGGGCACGTTGTTGTTGGCCCGCGGTGCCGCTGTCGACGCCGAACCCCTGTTAAGGTCGGTGGTGCGGGCGCGTCCCGCCGACGTCGAGGCGCGTTTGAAATGGGCCGAGGCATTGCTGGCCTTGCGCCGCCCCGACGACGCGGCCGCCGCTCTGTTGCCAGCGCTCGACGATGCGCGGGTGGCCAAAGCCCTGGACGCGATCACCCGCGGGCGGCGCCCCTGAGCCGTTTGTTCGAGGGCCTGGATCGCGGGCGCTGCTGCTGCGAAGATGCGCCCATGAAAAAGACACTTCTTGGCATCGTGTCCCTTCTTCTGTTCACCGGCACGGCAAGCGCCCAGACCGATCCGGGCGTGCCGGTCACCACGGGCGGCGCCAGGCCCGCCGACCTGGGCATCGGCGTGTCGTTGAACGAGACCGCGGCAGATCCCAGGATTCACCTGCTGAAGGCCATAGGCGCCAATTACCTGGATCTGTCTGTCGGATTCAATTTTGCCAACCTTTCGCCCCCCGGGCCGGCGCCGAGCCGTTCGATCCTGGGACTCGAACTCAGCGCGGGTTACCGCCTATACAAGGATATGTCGGGCCGGATCCACCCCTACCTTGAACCGCTGGTAGAATTCGGCAGTCAGAGCGACGACCTCGCGGGGAATCCAAAGCACGTCGGTGCCGGGGCCCAGTTTGGGGTGGATCTTATGCTGCTGGATCAGTTCACCCTGGGCGCCGCGATCGGGGGGGGGCTGGACTTCGCGTCCAGAAGTATCGGCAACCCCAGGAGCGCATTCACCATCTTCGTGTTCACGACGTCGATCAACGCCACCTTCTGGTGGGGCTAGCCGTCAGTAGCGGCGCACGGAGGGATCGACGGCGACGGACCAGGCCTCGATCCCTCCTGTCAGATTGCAGAGGTTCGTGAACCCCTGCGCGGCGAATCGCTGGGCCGCCGCCTGACTGCGCATGCCGTGGTGGCAGTGGAAGACCAGCAGCGTGTCGCGGGGCAGGGCCTCGATGTCGTGCACCGCCGCCGGGTCCAGATGCCGCGCCTCTTTGATTTTGGCAATGGCTCGTTCGCCGTCGGTGCGGACGTCGAACAGTTGCAGCGGGATCTTGTCGTCCAGCATCGTCTTGAGTTCCGGGGCCGTGATTTGTCGAATGGGTGGCATGGGTATTCCTGACGGCATCCTACCTCGGGTTCAGCGCCTGGATGCGGGCCTCAATCAGGGCGCGCGCGGGGCCGGAAACTGCCGGATCGGGGTCGAGATCGTCGGCCAGGCCCTGCATGGCGGCCCGGCGTTCCGGCACAGACAGCCCGCTGCCGGCGATGGCGTCGAGGCGCCCGCGTAGTTCGGCGAGCGCCTGGGTGCGCGCCTGCCCCCGCGCGCGTTGCGCGAGTTGTCGTCGAAGATCGGCCGTCCAGGCCAGGAATTCCGCCTTCTGTTGTCGATGCGGGTCTTTGCGCCCCAGGCGCAAGATTTCGTCGCTGAGGTCGAAGGTGCCGCCCGTGTTGATCAGCAGCACGTGGGCATCGAAGAAGCAGGATCGCGGGTACACGCAGGCGTCGCCCGGGTCAGGTCGGTAGGGCGACATTCGCGGCACGGGATCCAGGGCGGGCGGTGGTTCAGGTCGCGCCTTGCGTCTGCCCCCGCGGATCCAGCCTTCCACTGACGGTGTTCCTTCGGGAAGGGGCAGGGGGACGGGCAACAGAATTCCGATGCTCCCGTGGCGAGCCGTGAAAGTGACCATGCCGTCTTCCGCGATACGGGCGCCAAAGCGCGCGTCCTGCAGCACCCAGCCGTGGCCTGGCTCGCGCCGCAGACGAAAGGCGGGGCCCCTTGTCGTGCTGGCCGGCGCCTGCGGCAGGTACGCGGGGCGCGGCAGCGCAGACGGGGATGATCCGCCGTCCGCGGCCCGAATGGTTTGAGCAAGGCCCGCCAGTAGCGGCGCGATCAACACAACCGCGCCGAATGGGCGCAGCGGCATCTAGCTTTTTTTACCTTTGAGTTCGACGAAGGACGTCGACCGGCCCTCAAGGAAAGTTTCGGCGACCAGGTGCATCGATGTGGCGTTATCGCCGAAGGTGATGTCGACGACTTCTTTGAAGGGCTTGGATTTCTGGATGCCGTTGTAGACAAATGACATCTTGTTGCCGCTGGCAGGCGCCGCCTGGTGGTCGTGCGTTTCGCCGGCGTTGGTGACTGAGAACCAGTGGATCTTCTTGCCGCCGGGGTCGTAACCGAACAGGTCGGTCTCTCGATACACGGGCATGTCAGGGATGCCGAGAATCTCGGCGTTGCAGGTCACCCCGTAATCGCCCGAGATGCGGTGGCAATCCCAGCTGAATTTCACCTGAAACGGGGCGGCCCCTTCCTTGATGGTGCCAGTGGCGCTCCACTTGCCCACAAGACGTTCTATCTGCTGAATTTCCTTGGGTGGCGGCGGGGCCGGCGGGACTGCTTCGGCGACCGTGGTCAGCAGCAACGCGCCGGCGGAAAACATCGCGATTCGTTTCATGGCCGAGCCTCCTTGGCGATCGCCATCGTAACAACCCGCCGAATATAAAGACCAGCGATTCCTCAGGTTTCTGGGCGGTAGCGCCGATGGTGGCCTCGTGCCGCCACATGAGGCGGCGGGGAGAATCCATGTCGCGTCGATTTCCTGTCGTTGGTTGGGGTGTCACGTTCGCTATTGTCGTCGCCGGTTGCGGAGGAGGCTCGACGGGAAACAACAAGCCGGCAAGTACGGATGGGACGACGGATGGGACGGCTGATGGAAGCCCGAACGTCGCGACCGTCGACACGGGTGCCGCGCCGGCGGCCGACGCGATCATCGCTGCTGCCGAAGTGGCCGGTACGCCTGGCCCCGACGCGGCTGGCCTGGCGGACAGTCGGGACACCGCGCCACCTACGGACGCGGGCGGCGTCGATGCGCCCGCCGATGAATCACCGCTGAAGAAAGACGTGGGCTTTCCCGACGTGGCAACGACCGCGGCAGTCGATTTCCTGGGCGGCGGCGCGTTCGACTTTGGCAGCGTCGCTGTCGGCAAGACAGTCGACCACATCTTCCGCATCAACAACTCGGGAAGTTTGGCCGCGATCAACCTGTCACTGGCGGGCCTGATTGTGCCGTTCACCTTCACCGGCGGCAGTTACCCCGGCGTTGGCGGCACCTGCGGCGTGAAGCTGGCGGCCGGCGACGGATGCACGGTGGTCGTGACTTTCGCCCCGGCCAGCACGGCGGCATTCATGAGCCCCCTGACCCTGGCCTACGACAACGGGGCCGGGCAGCGCCCGGGCCTGAAGGTCGATCTGTCGGGAACCGGCACCAATTTAGCCTTTGTGTCGATCACCGATCTGCCGCCCGCGGTCTACAGGGCGCAAGGGATCCCCAGCGATGGGCCGGTCTACCAGTTTGGTGAACAGGGTGTAGGGCGCGTCGCCCCGCGCACGTTCTTCGTGACCAACACCGGGGGCGGTGTCGCGCGGACCCTGGCGGGCTCTGCGCCGGCGGCGCCGTTTGGCTTTGCGGGGGGCAGCTATCCAGGGGCTGGCGGCACCTGCGGCGCGACGCTTAATGCTGGCGCCACGTGCAGCGTGTTGGTCGAGTTCACGCCGAACGCTGTGGGGGATTTCGTGGCCAGTTTCGCTGTCACGTACAACGACGGGGCAGCGACGCAGACCGCGACGCGGGCCCTGGCCGGCAGCGGTGTCACGGGTCCCCTGTTGACCATCTACGACTTCGAAGGGGGATCTCGTTTTGGGGATGTCTTTTCCTTTGGCACAACGGGTGTCGGCGTGGCCCAGGAACACCGGTTCGAACTGACGAACAGCGGTGGCGCCGCGGCGACGGGGCTTATGCCCCAGCCGATCGGTGCCGGTTTCCAGTACGGCAGCGGTGGCAATTGCGGCGACACATTGGTGCCGGGGGCTTCGTGTCGTTTCTCGGTGGTGTTCAAGCCTGTCGTCGCGGGGCGCGTGACGGGGACGGTGGCCATCAAGTACGGGCCCTTGGTTGCGGCCCGTCTGGTCGACGGCATCGGCACAACGCAGGCGCTGCTGGTGATCCAGGATCGTCCCGGCAGCGCTGACCTCCCGACGGTGTTCGACTTCGGGACGCACGCCGTTGCCTCGTCGACCACACAAATGTTTACGGTCAAAAACATCGGCGCCGGTCCCGCAACGGCGGTCACGCCGGCAGCGCTGGCAGCCCCGTATTCTGCGGTCTCGGGCAACTGCGGAGCGACTTTGGCGTCCGGCGCCACCTGCACTGTGACGATCGCGTTTGCCCCGACGGCCGATGGCACGTTCAGCGGTGCCGCCCACCTTTCGTACAACGACGGTCTGGCGGTCCAGACGCTGGACAGGCCGATGACGGGGACGGCAACGTCGGCGGCGCGTGTCGGCATCTACGATTCTGCGAATGGGGACACAAATCTGGTGCCATTTGATTTCGGCATCCATGGATCTTCGTCCGACCACACGTTCTACTTGCACAATGACGGCGGCCGGGACGCCATGGGTATTGTGGCGATCGCGCCCGGGGCGCCCTTCGCATTCAAGGACGGCACATTCCCAGGGACCGGTGGCAATTGCGGTGCGACCCTGGCCGTCGACAAGGCCTGTAGCGTCGTCGTGACCTTTTCGGGGGCCCTAACGGGCGCCAGCAACTGGGGCGTTACGTACAACACGGGCACCGGCCAGCCCGCCACCGTCAGTCGCGATGTTACGGGGACGACCACCACGCACGCCCTTCTGGAAATCATCGAATGCAAAGACTGCGGGGCGATTGACCAGCCGACGGATTTCGGCAATGTAGGAACCGGGCAGGTCTCGCAGCGGACCTTCGGCATCCGCAACGCGGGCGGCGGCATCGCGACCAGTCTGAAGGACGGCGGAACGCTGGGAAGCGGATTCGCTTTTGCCGGGAACGGGACGTTTTTGGGTTCGGGCGGGACTTGTGGCGACATGCTGCCCGCGGGTGCCGCATGCACGGTCACGGTGACGTTCGCACCAACTGCGATCATGCCCTACAGCAGCACGCTGTCGGTCAACTACAAGGACGGTGGCGCGGATCTTGTGGCCAGCCACGGGCTGCGCGGCAGTGGCGCCGACGTCAGTCTGTTGGCCATTCGCGATTTTGATTTTGGTCAAGACGTCGGCCCCAATGCGCCCCCTTTCGACTTTGGCACCTGGGGCGTTCCCATGGACCACACGTTCTTCGTCGCCAATCACGGCAACAGCGACGCGATGGCGCTCGGCGACGGTGGCGGTCTGGGCAACGGCTTTGCCTTCAAGGGCGGCGCCTACCCCGGGCAAGGCGGCAATTGCGGCAACAAGCTGTCGCCGAATGCCGTCTGCAGCATTGTCGTCCTGTTCACACCGCAGGGCTCGGGCGTTCGATCAAGCTCCATCAACTTGGCCTACACCGACGCTGGCAAGGCCCGGACACTCGGTCGGACGGTGACAGCGACCGCGACGACGGGCGCCCTCCTGGTCATTGTCGACTACGATCACGGCGGTGGCGGGGGCCAGGGCCCCTTCAACTTTGGACCAAGCGGCATCGCCATCGATCACACCTTCACCGTCGGCAACGCGGGCGCGATGGACGCCACGGCCCTACAGGCGGGCACAACCCTCGGTGGCGATTTCAGCTTCCCAGGCGGCTATCCAGGCGGCGGCACCTGCGGCGGGGCGCTGGCATTCGGCAAGACATGCACGATCGTCGTGCGGTTCTCGCCGAACGCGGGCGGACAAACCTCCAGCACCATCACGATTGACTACAGTGACGGCGTACCCCACAGCGCCACGCGCGCCGTCACGGGCACACCCATCACGGCGGCCTTGCTGGTCATGAAGGATTGCGACAACTGCGGTGGCGACCAGACTGACTTCGGACAGGCCGCCAGCCCCGTTCATCGCAGCGTCATCCTGCAAAATGTGGGTGCGTCGACGGCCACCGCCATCAAGGATGGTGGCACGCTGACCAGCGGCTTCGCGTACACCGGCGGCAACTACCCGGGCTCTGACGGCGGCACCTGTGGCGGCAGCCTCGCCAGCGGCGCTTCTTGCACGCTGTCGGTGGGTTTCTCGCCCCCGACGGGCGGGCTTTTCAATGCCACGCTGACGCTGAATTACAATGACGGGACCAGCGCCGCCAGCGTGACCCGAAGACTCAGCGGCACCGGCCTCAGCGGCGCGCACGTCACGATTCGAGATTGTGACCAGTGCGGCAGTGGTGGCCCAAATCAATCCCCGTTCGATTACGGGACCGCCGGGACGGCGACCGATCACGTGTTCTTCCTGCAAAACGACGGCGCGGTCGACGCCACGGCAATGGCCGACGGCGGTGGCCTGGGAAACAACTTTTCCTTCAAAGGAGGCGCCTTCCCGGGCACGGGCGGCAATTGTGGCAACAAGCTGACGATCGGCCCGATGTGCAGCGTCGTTGTCACGTTTGCGCCGACGGGTTCAGGCATGCGCGCCAGCAATATCAATATTTCGTACTTTGACGGCACGGCCACCCAGACGGCGTCGCGCGGCGTGACGGGCACCGCCACCAGCGGCGCGCTGCTGATCATCAGGGACTACTTTGACCCCAATAATTCCGGCGGCGGTGGTGGATTCGATCCACCCACTTACGATTTCGGCTCGGCGGGCATCGTGGTCGATCACACCTTTACCGTGGTCAACAGTGGCGCCAAGGCCGCCGGTGCAATGGCCGCGGGGACAACCCTGACGGGGGACTTTTCCTTCGCGGCGGCGGGTTACCCCGGGGGCGGCAACTGCGGGGCCACGCTGAACCCGGGCGCCAGTTGCACCATCGTGGTGCGCTTCTCGCCGTCCGTGGCGGGTCAAAAGTCCAGCACCATCAGTGTCACCTATGACGACGGCAGCCCGCACACGGTCACACGCGCCGTGACGGGCACGGCAATCACCGGGGCCTTGCTGCGGATGAGCGACTGCAACGAATGCGGCTTCGGCCCAGGGCAGACATATTTCGGCGCAACGGGCGTGGCTGTCACCCGGCAGATTCTGGTGCGCAACATCGGGGCGGCCCAGGCGACGGCGATCGCGGACGGGGGCGGCCTGGCCAGTCCCTTCGCCTATGCGGCGGGAACCTTCCCTGGTACCGGCGGCGACTGCGGCGCGGCGCTCGACTCCGGGGCGACTTGCAGCGTGAATGTCACCTTCGCTCCGATCACGGTCGGGCAGTTCAACGGCACGCTGACCTTGAAATACAACGACGGCACGGGCGTGCAAAACAGCGCGCGGACATTGTCTGGTAGCGGCGTCGACACGGCCCTGGTCAGACTGCGCGACTGCGATCAGTGTGGGTCGGGCGGTGGTGGAAATCAGCCGCCGTTCGATTATGGCACCGCCGGTGCGCCCGTCAGTCATACCTTCACGGTCGTCAATGAAGGGTCAGTCGAGGCGACAATGCTGGCCGATGCGGGTGGTCTGGGAAACAACTTTGCCTACCAGGGCGGCCAATTTCCCGGCACCGGGGGAACGTGCACAGCCAGGCTCGGCATCGGGGGCAATTGCACCGTGGTCGTGACCTTCACGCCCGTCGACAACGGCCTGCGATCCAGCAGCGTCATCCTGGGATTCTTCGACGGCAAACAGCTACAGAAGGTGTCCCGCGCGCTCAGCGGAACGGCGACCAGCGGCGCGCTGTTGCTGATCAGTGATTGGGGGCCCGACAACAACCAGGGGAATTCGTTGCCCTACGACTTTGGCACCTATGGCATCGCCACCGAACACATCTTCACGGTGGTCAACAAGGGCGCCGCGGTCGCGAATTCGCTGGCGGCTGGCAACACGCTGGGCGGGGCCTTCAGCTTCCCGGCGCCGGGGTATCCGGGCGGCGGCACCTGTGGCGCCACACTGGCGGCCGGTGCGAACTGCAGCCTCATCGTGCGCTTCACCCCGACCGGTTCGGGGCCACGGTCCAGCACCATCACCATCACGTACACCGACGGCAGTGCCAAGTCGGCATCGAGGGACGTCAGGGGCACAGCGACGACGGGGGCCTTGCTGCAAATCTTGGACTGGCCTGGCAACGGTGTCGCCAACGCCGATGGGCCGCCCTGGAACTTCGGCACCTGGGGCGTTGCCAGCAGTCACGAATTCACCCTGGCGAATGACGGCCTGGCGGCAGTGACGGATCTGGCCGATGGGGCCGCCCTTGCGGGCAGTTTCGCGTATGCGGGCAGCGGCGCGTTCCCGGGTGGCGGCACCTGCGGCAGCACCTTGGCTTCCGGCGCCTCGTGCACAGTGGTGGTGGCATTCACACCGACCGGCACGGGGGTGGTCAATGGCCAGTTGAAGATCGTGTACAAGGACGGCGCGACGCCGATGGCCGTCACGCGCCTTGTGACCGGCACCGCGACGACGCGTGCGCACCTGGTAATCTCGGATCACAGCGCGCCTGATACCTGCGATGGCTGTTCGTGGTCGTTTGGGCAGACCACCGTCGGTCAGACGAACGATCACCTGTTCACGGTGTACAACACGGGCGCGGTGACGGTCAGCGTACTGGCCGACGGGAACACGCTGGCGGCGCCCTTCCGCTACAAGAACGTGACTTATCCAGGAACCGGCGGGACCTGCGGTGCCACGCTGGCGGCCGGGGCCAGCTGCAGCCTGAACGTCACCTTCGCACCGACCGGTGCGGGCAGCGCGGCCGCCACCATCACCCTGTTGTATCAGGACGGCCAGCAGCCGAACCAGACCGCCGCGCGAATGGTGAACGGCATCGGCCAGTAAAAGGGGGACGACGCGGGCGCAAAGGGCCCGGGGCCCAGGGTGCCTCTTGTGGTCGCGGGCCGCTGTGGCGATCATGCGGCCATGAAGGTGAAGAAGCCGCCCGAGGTGCTGGTTGCGCCTTTCGATGAGATTCTGCCGCCGGGCCCGACGGTCGACCGGTGAACTAGCCGGCGGCGCCAGACACCGACCCATGGCCGGAATTCTCGGCATCTTGAATCTCGATGGCGCGCCCGTCGATCCGGCCATTCTTGATCGGATGACGGGGGCGTTGCGGCACCGCGGGCCCGACGGCGTCGGACGGTATGTCGCCGCAAATGTCGGGCTCGTACACCTGCGCTTTCACACGACGCCAGGGGCGGCCGCAGAAGGTCAGCCTTTGCGAAGTGCGGACGGCGAGGCCGTGCTGGTCATGGACGGCCGCCTCGACAACCGGGACGATCTGTTGCGGGAACTGGGCGCGGACGGCGGTCCGGCAGGCTCGACTGACAGCGACCCCGCGCTGGTCCTGCGCGCCTACCAGCGCTGGGGCACGGCCTTCGCCGCGCGTTTGATCGGCGACTTCGCGATCGTTCTGTGGGATGCGCCCCGACGCCGCCTGGTGGCCGTGCGCGATGTCTTCGGCATGCGGCCCTTACACCACGCCCTGTTCGGCAGCACGTTCGTTTGGGCCTCCGAACTGGCGGCGTTGCTGGCCCATCCCGGCCTGCGCCGCATCCCCAACGAGGGCATGGTCGGGGAAATCCTGGCCAACCGCATCTGCAGCATCACCGAGACCCTGTGGCAGGGGATTTCGCGCCTGGCCCCGGCCCATCATCTGATTGTCGCCAACGGGGTGGTCTCGACTGGCTGTTATTGGCAGCCGGATTTCACCCGGCAGATTCGTTACCGCAAGGAATCCGACTACGCGGACCATTTCCGATCGCTTTTCGAGACAGTACTTGGCGCCTACTTGCGCAGCAGCGGCGACGTCGGGCTGTATCTCAGCGGCGGGTTCGATTCATCGTCTGTGCTGGGGATGCTGGATCACATGCGCCGGGTCGGGCGTCGACGGGTCCCGCAAGTCGAGATCGGATCGCTGGTGTTTCCCGGCCTTCAGTGCGACGAGCGGCCGCACATCGAAGCCACCGCGCGCCACTTTGGTGCCACCGCCCATCTTCACGACGCGACCGTCTTGGAACAATTTTCCTATCTCGACTATGCCCGCCAAAGACTGGACTTTCCGGGCTACCCCAATGGCGTGATGCTGGCGCCGATAAGGCAGCAGTTTGCGCAACAGGGGATCCGCGTGACCCTGACGGGTCTCGGTGGTGACGACTGGTTCGAAACAACAGGATACGCGTTCGCCGACGCCGTCGTTGCGGCCAACCCGTTGCTTTTTGCCCAGGTCTTCGCCACCCAGGCGACGTGGATGGGGCTGCGCCACACCCTCGGGCGGGCCCCCAAGGTGGCCATCGAACCCTGGATGCCGCCGTGGCTGGAGCGGGCGCTGCGATTGGCGCTCGCTCGGCCCTTGGTGCCGTCGTGGATGGACCCGGATTTTGCGCGCCGAATTTCTCTCGAGGATCGCATTGGCGCCGCGCGCTTCGTCCGGCGGCCGGGCGCCCTCGATGGCCAGGCACTCATCGCCCAATCTTCGGGCCCCGAATCGCTGCACTGCATGGAGGCCGCTGATCTCTTGTGCGCGGGCCAGCGCGACGAGCGACACCCTTTCTGTGACCGCCGCATCGTCGATTTCGCGATCGCCTTGCCACTCGGTCAGCGTCGACGGGGGCGCCAATCGCGGATCGTCGTGCGCAACGCCATGCGAGGGATCTTGCCCGAGCGGGCCCGCGCCCGGTCATCGACCGCCGAATACACGCCCGCCGTGCACGCGCGCCTCAAGGAAACCTTGGCGACTGACCTGCCGGGCGTCCGGCTCGACGATTTTCACGTTGTCGGCAATGGCTGGGTGCGACGGGCCGGTTTGGCGGCCCACCACGACGCTTGCTACAATCAATCGTCTGCCCGGGGTCATTCTTCGGTGTGGCCGTTGTGGATGGCCACTGCAATCGAGATCTGGCTCCGGGCGACAGGATAGGAAGCCCTCGAAGATGCCCCCCGCCGCCCCCCGCCCGCCCGCCTCGACGTCCCGGAAGGACGCGAAAACCGCCGATCAGGGCAAGAAGCCCTACGAATCTCCCGTACTGGTGGAATACGGCAGCCTGGCGGCGATCACGGCCTCCATGACGATGTCTGGCACAGATGCCACGGCGATGATGCAGTCGGCGATGTGACGGCAGTGCCCTCGCGTCGCTGCCGGCGAACTACTCGACGATGTAGCCACCGCATTTGCCCGCCTTGCAGGTGCGGGGCGCGCAGCAGTCGGCGTCGGTTCGGCAGTCGCCACACTTTCCGTCGATGCACGCCGTTCCGCTGACACAGTCGCCGCACTTGTTGCACGTCGGCGCAGGGCCCGGCTTCGGGGGATCACAACCCTTGGCGGCATCCGTTATCGCGCGGTCATAGTGAACATTGAGGTCGGTGGCGCTGATGGTCTTCGTGAAGACCGAACCGTAGATGACCAGCGGGCTTTGTGACGACGACAGGGCCGACCGCGGCGCATACAGGTTGCCCACGAAGATCCCGTCACCCGCCAGCGCGATGCCCTTGTCGGACCCCATGTAGATGCGCGAGGCCGCCGGGCGGTCCTGGCTGCCGAAACGCACTTTGCCCGACAGCGACAAGGATCCGTCGATGAAGAAATCCAGCTCGCCCGCAGGGCCAACGTCGACGGAGATCTCGCCGGCGCCGCCGATCGACCCGCCCACATAGATCGCCGTGCGTCCGGTGATCTGCAATGTCAGCTTGGCGCTGGTGTTGATCGAGCTCAGGTAATAGCGCCCGCAGGGCAGCGCCAGGACAGTTTCCTGCGACACCGATTTCAGCCGATCGGGATCAAGCCCGCTGAGTGCGTTGTGGTTGTTTGTCTTGCCCTCGTTGACCACCGCCGAGACGTCGAGGATCCGGGCCGGATCGCAGTCGCAGGGCGCGGGTACGGTCACGGCCTGTTTGTGGGACGTCCCCTTGACGGACACCGCGGGCCCGGGCGGCGCGGGGTTATAGAAATCACGGCCGACGTCGAGCACGCCTGGGGCGCCGATGACCGTGCCGCCCACCCAGGCGTCCCGGACGACGTGGATGCCCGCCGCGGTCGCCACGTTGCCGTTCACCTGCAGATCGCCGTGAATGGTGTGCGGTGCCGAGCTCGACAATCCTGCGCCAACGAAGAAGGATCCCCCGATGGTGGCTTTTCCGGCGACGGAGTACGACTGGTTGATGCCCACGGCGGCGCCACCGCTAACCGGGCTGGTGGCCGTTCGTGAATCCAAAGAGTCAGTCTGGATGTTCACAGCGGACACGCTCTCGCACACGCAAATGCCGTAGCGAAACGTCGTCTCGGCCAGCTTGCCCGCGCACTGGGCGACACCGCCCGCGCCGGGGACCAAAATGGGTGCGCCCAGGCCCATGCAGTATTTCGCGCGCTCGGGCTCGGTTGGGCCGTTGCCAATCAGCCCGGGATAGGTGCCCGCGCCGCCCGCGCCGCCCGCGCCGCCCGCACCGCCCAATCCAGTCGCGCCGGCTGCGCCATTGCCCGCCCCGCCGTCGGTGCCGCGCGTGTCGGTGATGACGGAATCCTGGTTGCACGCGGAGGTCAGAGCCGCCCCCGCGATCAGCGTGGTGAGGACATTGCGAATGCGAACGGGAAGTGAGGTCATGGGCACCTTTCGGTAGATGGGTATCCGTATCGAGGACGGCCCGTGGCAGAACGGGTCAAAAAAAGATCGCGTCAGCGGACAAGTTCAGCCAGCCGGGCCTCGGCGCGGGCGCGGTTCAGGCTGTGCGGACTGGCTTGCAGGAAGGCCTCGAGCGCCCGCCGCTCGGCCGCGCGATCACCGAGCAAGCGGTGGCAAGCCGCGATTCCAAGACGCGCCTCCTCGCTCAGGCTGCCGGCCGGCCTACCGGTCAGCGCGGCCTGGAACAGGCTGAGTCCCATCGTCGGATCGCCCAGGTGCTCGGCGCGCAACGAGGCCGCGGCGACCGTCGCGATATAGCCTTCATCGCTGCCAGGCCGGTCCTTCTGAATCCGCCGATACAGGGTCTCGGCCGCAGCCCACTGTCGTTCGCCGCGCAGACGATTGGCGGCGGCAAGAGCGTCGGGAGTGACCTTCTGCGGCGCGCTCAAGGCGACCTGCGCGGGGACAGGCGGCCGCACACGAATACGACCTGCGGGCATAGCCACCGGCTTTGCGACCGGGATTGCCGCAGGACTTTCGCCATGTCCACCCGTCGCCGGCCCGGAGGCGGGGCGTTCCAAGGTCCCACCGGCCGTCGGTGGCGTCTGCCGCGATGGTGGTCGCGGGGCCGGTGCCAGCGCGCGCCTCGCCCACGGTGTTGCCGCAGCACTTGCCCCGGCCAAGATCAGGCCAGCGGCGAGAAAACGAAAGCGGCGGCCGCGCTGCCCGCCTGGCGGTGGGGCCACCACGACACCGGCGTCCTTCAAGGCGGCGCGCAGCAGTCGCGATGCCTGCGGTTCTGACAATGTCAGGGCCGGGCCGGATCCCTCGTCCAGGGGCCAGGGTCCGTCAAGCGGCCACAGATTGGTTGCGGGCAAGTCAGGCGTCGGCATATTCAGCTACCTCCGTTCTTCCGGGTTCTTGTTGGCGCCATCCCGTGGAGACGCAAGCTGACGCATGCGGGCCTTGCCCAGGCGCAGGCGGCTGCGGACGGTCTCATCGGACAGGTCGGATTGCTCGGCGATTTCCGCCACCGTGAGGCCAAGGACGTGATGAAGGACCAGGGCCGCGCGTTGCTCGTCGGATAGCTGATCCAGGAGGTAGACCAGTTCACGGCGACCGAAGTACGCATCGGCAATGGTCGTCGCGCCGGCCCCCGCCAATTCGTCCACCGCGACTGCGGCCAGTTGTCGCCGGTCGACGCCGTCTCGTTTAATGGCGGCGAAGGTTTCGCGCGCGACGATTCTGTCCGCCCAGGACGTGAACAAACCCGTGCCCGCGAATGTGTCCAGCTTGCGCGCGATAACGGCCAGCACCAACTGTGCGATGTCGTCCACGTCCTGATCGTTTCGCGTAAGGTACCGGATCAAGTTGCGGACACGCGGCAGCAGACGACGCAGCAGCTGTTCCATCGACGCGCCATCGCCCCCGGCCGCGGCCGCGACCAGGGCCGCCAACGGATCGGCGGCACGATCAGGGGCGGTGCCATGTAGTTGGGCCGTCATGCCTGTGTCTTGTTGAATAGAGGCCCGCGCGGGGGATTTCGGGTCATCGGCCTGTCACGAACAAGGCCACGCTGGCGGTGGGTTGGACGAACCACAGCTGCCGCCCTGGGTGCGCCGCATAGGCACCCGTGTAGACTAAATCGGGTGCGCCCGGGACGACATCCAGCGCCAGGCCCGCCGCGAGACCCAGGCCGCGCAGGAAATCCGGGCGGCACCGTGCAATGATCTCGGGACCCATGAGCGGTGAGACCGCGTAGTGCTCCGGGGCAGGTCCGGCGTCCGCCACTGCGACCGCCGTGGTCGCCCGGTGAAACAGGGCCAATCCGACACGGCCCGCCACCGAAATCGCCAAGATCCGCTCGTTTCCCAGGTCCCAGGATACGCCGGCCGTAATCCGGTGCTGCCGAATTTCGATGCTGGTCAGATCGTCGCGCAGCCCAGCGGGCAAGCCGCTCGACACCGAAACCGCAAATCCGAGCCTTTCGCGCTGTTGACCGAGGCGCACCAGGCCGCCCTGCTGGACGGGATGGGAATGACCGTCGCCGGTCATGAACCACCCTGCGGACAAGACCCAGTCTGCCGCCCGCGGCCCGCTGGTGCCAAGGTCGCCGTGGCCCAGTGCCACCAGGGCGCTGCGCGCGGCCAACGCCACTGTCTCGCGGCAGGCGCTGGTCAGAGCCGCGGGCGAAGTTTCCGTTCCTGCCGGGGGGGCGCACTCGAGGCTTCGCACCACCACCTTGCGCAGGCCGGGTTGTGCCACGAAGAAAAGCACAGTGCGACTGTCGGCGGTCCCGCTGCCCGGCGTCGTCACGATTTGCGTCCACAAGATCGCGTCGGCCCGGTGGCGACGTCCGAGTTCGGCCGCTATCAGAAGCTGTTGGTCCAGATCCCCGCTTGGCGCATCACCCGGCGAACCGATCAGATCCACAGCCAGATCGCTCACCTGTCCCCGGATGCGGCCGATCAGATCTTCATCCGGGTGCGGTGCCGCCGCCAGTACCACACGCAGGGGCTGATCCGCAGCCGCGCTTGGTTGCATCGCGCCAGCGGCGATCCCGGCCAGCAAGGCGACCGCTGCCCAAACCCTTGGCATTTCGCCCCATCGTACAGGACCGCCGCCGTGCGCCCGCGTTGGTAACCGCGAATTTCGGGACCCGTCGCTTTTCTTGTCCCGTTTTCTGTGGACCCGCCGAATACCATCTCATGACTCTCAGTACATTCGCGGCAAGGGTACTCCTTGTGGTCGGTTGCCTGTCGATTGTGGCCACGCGGGTGGCGGTGGCGCAAAGCGGCGACTCGGGCTCTATCGTAGGCAACGTCTTCGATCAGGCCGGAAATCCCATCAAAGGGGTGAAGATTGTCGTCAAGTCGGACACCCAAATTGGCGGGTCGAAGACCAGTTATTCGAACGACGAAGGCTATTTTCGTATTTCCCAGCTTTCCCCTGGTGAGTTCGAAGTGAGCGCAACGGCCCCGGGTCTTGCGCCCTTTATCCAAAAGGGTGTCAGGGTCGGCATCAGCGCCCCGACAGAGGTCACGCCCCTCATGGAGGTCAAGACCAAGGAAGAGCAGATCGTTATCGTCCAGAAGGCGCCACTCATCAGTACGACG
>JANXXE010000058.1 GCA_025350815.1 Myxococcales bacterium
CGGTTTTCAATGATTCGTGCATCGAAATAGCGCATGAGGCGTTTTCGGCTTTCTTTTACACCGTTCCGTGTTCACGATGCCATCCTGACGGAGGGGTTCTCGACCTTACTACCCAGACAATTCATGGAGAGCTTCCGCATCCGCCAACAACCCGCCGATTTCGCTTACCAGCCGTGGTGAAACCGATCGGCACAAACTCGACCCGGTTGCCCTACCGCATTTTGTTGCAGGGGGCGGCTTCCCGTGTTACTAGGCGAACACTCAGGGTTTCCGAGGCAAGGGATGGACTTTATGTTCGAAGATGAGGTCGACGAGGTCGGCTCCGATGTGGAGGCCTACTGCCCGAAATGCAAGGCTGACACGACTCACGTCGTGATCTCCAAGTATGAGGACGAAATCCGGCGGGTTCAGTGCAACCCCTGTGGCGATGTCCATTCGTTCCGCAAGCCGCGGGGCGAGGCCGAAGAGGATATGCCCGAGCCGGTGGCCGCCCGTAAGCGGGCGATGCTGAAGAAGCCCAACTGGGAAGAATTTTTCGCCAAACACAGCGAAAAGCACGCGAAACCGTACGAATTTCGCGAGCTGTACAAAGAGAATCTGATCGTCACGCACCCGAAGTTTGGTACCGGGTTCGTGTCCGAGGTCGTCTCCGAAAGCAAAGTGGAGATCACGTTCAAGGATGGGCGCCGGATCTTGGTGCACAACCGGCGCGACATTCCGGGGCTGCCCCTGGCCGCGGAGGGCGACGGTCATCCGACACCGACGGCCAAGGCCGCCACAGGCAAGGCTGCCGCCAAGGGCGCCCCCGCCGCAAAAGGCAAGGCCGCCCCGGCCGCCAAGGCACCCGCGCCCCCCGCAAAAGCCGAGAAGGCGCCCGCCAAAGACGTCAAGAAGGCACCGGAGAAGGCCGCCGCCAAAGCGCCTGCCAAGCCAGCCGCCAAGCCAGCCGCCAAGGCACCCGCCAAGGCCGCAAGCAAGCCGGCCAAAGCCGTCAAGCCAGCCGCCAAAAAGCCGGCACGTAAAAAGTAGACCTCGAAGCCGCGGGTCAGCGAACCAGCAGCACGTAAATGTCGTACAGGGCATGCGTGTAGACCGCCACGGCGAAGCCGCGCAGCGAGTACAGCAGGCCGAAGAAGACACCGGCCAGGCAGCGGAAGGTGAAGACGCCCAGGCCGAAGGGCTCACCGTAGGGCGGAATGTGGTGCATCGCCGAGAACGCGGCCGAGGACAGCAAAAACGCCCCCAACACGGCGACCCAGCGGCCAAGTCCCATCACCTTGTCGAACAGGACCGTCAAACCGGTCAGCAGACCCAGTCTGAAGACCGTTTCCTCATACACGCCGGCGCCAATCGACATGACCAGACGGCTGAGCATCCCCTGCTGTTCCAGCCCGACTGCCAGGCGCGGCGAGATACCTAAAACCTTGGTCATCAACAGGACGATGAGCGAGCCCATCGTCAGCGCATAAATCGTGCTTTCCAGCAGCACGGGCGCGATGACGCTGGCATTGAAGCGCTGCTTGCGCTGAAGAATGCCCACGGCAATGGCGAACAGCAGGACGCCGCCCCCGACGAAGCCCAGGTACTGCAGACGGGTCAGGGCAAGCTGCCGGAACAGGAAGGTCGTCACGAAATCCGCGCCGTTGAGCATGGGCAGCGTGAACAGGACACCCAGCTGATAGACCAGCAACAGGGGAAAGACCAGCACAAGGCTGGTCAACAGGTTGCGGGGGTTGGACGCGACTGCCTTCACCGAACCGCTACTTCGCAGCGCTGCGCGCCGCCCCTAGGCCCTTTTGGACAGTGCTGGCGCGTGTGGCCGCCGCGGGCGTCGGCTCGGCGGGCTTGACCACCGCCATCACCTCGCGCTCGGGCACAAGATACTTGCGCGCCACCCGCTGGACCTGCTGGGCAGTCACCTTGGTGATCTGTGCACCATACTGCCGGTACGCCCGCCAGCCCTGGCCGTAGGCCTCGTTGAAAGCCAGGGCGGTGGCAATGGCGCTTTTGCGTTGCAGGCCGATGGCGTGCGTACCGATGAGATACCTCTTGGCGCGCTCGACCTCCTCGTCCGTCACACCCTGCGCCAGCAGCTTGGCCAGCTCGTCGCGGATGCTGCGCGTGGCCTCGTCCAGGCGATCGGGACTTGCGGCAACGTACACAGCGAAATAGCCCGGATCGATGCCTTCCATCGAAAACGCACTGACCTGGTAGGCCAGAGCCCGCTTTTCGCGAATCTCGGCGAACAGGCGACCGCCCTGCCCCGACAGGATCTGCGACAAGACCTCGAGCGGAAAGCGATCAGGATCCTTCAGAGTGGTGCCCGGAAAACCGAGCACCAGGTGGGACTGTTCCTTGGCGAGAAACTTGAAGGCCTGGATGGGCTGCGCGGGCGGCGGCTCGGCCGTGAACGATGGCGCATCAACGTCGGTGCGCTGGGCGTCGCGAAAGAGCACCGACAGACGCGCGATGACCTTGTCGCTGTCGACGTCACCGACGATGGCGATGGTCAAGTTGCCCGCGCCGTAATACTGGCGGTAATGCGACAGCAGTTTGCGCCGCGTGAGGCCCGACACCGACGGCGCCGTCCCCAGCGGGTCCAACCGATACGGGTGTCGCTTCCACAGCGAGCCGTGAAACAGCTGGAACGCCACCTGCGCCAGGTTGTCCTCCTGCGCGCGGATATCGTCGATGACGAGTCGCTTTTCCTTTTCCAGTTCATCTTCGGAGAACGTCGCGTTCAAGAGGCAATCCGCCACCAGGTCGAGGCCTCGCTCCCAGTGACGAGAAAGAAATTCCGCCTGCAAGCCCAGACTGTTGCGGCCCGAAAAACCCGACAAGTTGCCCGCCATGCCCTCGACGGCGGTCATGATCTGCTCGGCGTTCAGGGTCTTCGTGCCGCGCGGTAGCAGCGCCGCCAGCATGTTGGAGATACCGTTGGCACGCGCGTCCTCGTAGCGCAGACCGCCCACCCAGGTCGCGCGCACGGCGACGATGGGAACCGACGGGTCGCGCAGGACCAGCAGCGTCGTGCCCGACGGGAAAACGTGGCGCACGACCTTGTCGACGGCAGCTTCGGCCGCCGGCCGGGCATAGCGCGCCAGGGCCCGTGTCTCGGCGGCCTGCGCCAGCGTCTGCAGGCGATCGGTGAGACCCGCGATTTTGTCCTTCTGACGCTGGCCCTTTCCCTCGGGCAGGTGCGCCGTGGCCGTGAGATTGGCCGCGCGCAGGTACAACCCGGCGACGCGACGAAGATCAGCCGGTGTCAGTTTCTGCAGCCGCTCGAAATATTGGTCCTCGAACCGGACGTCCCCCGCGATCGTGGCGAGAAAACCCAGCTTGCGTGCGTAGCCCTGCACGGTTTCCTTGTCATAGATGCGGTCACTTTCGAGGATGGCCCGCGCCTTGGCCAGCTCGTCGGGGCTGATGTCCTCGTGGCCCAGTCGCAAGACCTCGTCGAGGATGACCTTGCTGGCCTCGTCGACGCGCCCGGGTTGCAGTTTGGCGCCGACGACCATCAGCCCGGGATCGCGCGCGCTGAACACGTACGCCGATGCACTGCTGACGATCTGACGGTTGCGCACAAGTTCGAGGTTCAGGCGCGAACTTTCGCCCTGCCCGAGGACCACAGCCAGGACATCCAGCGCGGGCACGTCCGCGTGGTTCACCGTCGGGGTGCGAAAACCGAACAGCAACTGGGCTTCCTTGATGTCGCGCGCGGCGGCGGCGGCACGGAATCGCGTCTGGGGCGGCTGCGGCCGCCGGGGCGGCATGGGACGCCCCTTGGCCATAC
>JANXXE010000050.1 GCA_025350815.1 Myxococcales bacterium
CAGTTTGTCGGGAAAAATTTCGACCTTGTTCGGCACGGGCACGAACAGGAAATCGACCTGCTGTTCTTCCAGGACGCGCTTGAATTCCAGGATCACGGGCAGGGGGTTCTTGCCCTTCGGCTGCTTCTCGAAGTCGCCCCCGACGACTGACTCCAGTGCCGTTCGGTAAAACAGGAAGCCGTCCACCCCCGGCACGCCCTTGGCCTTGGCGGGCGTGGCCTTCAGTTTTGCGCGGACGACGTCGCGGAACGGCACCACCTGCGCCGCCCATTTTTCCCATGAGCCGCCGTGCGCGGCCAGTTCGCGCGCCACCTGGGCCCCGGTGGCGGCCGGCTTCGGCGTGGGCTTGCTGGCCTTGAGGACGACGGCGGCCGGCGTTGCCGCCGATGCGACAGCGGCGGGCGTGCCTGTTTTCAGCAAGAACACGTTGTAGGTCGGTTTGCCCTGCGGCTTGCCCCGCAACACGATCGTCGGTTCCGCGAAGGTTTGCGCGCCCAATTCGGATCGAATGCCGCTTTCGATCTGGGCGTCGGGCCAGGTCTTGGGCGTGCCGACCAGATCGGTGTTGTAGGACGGGTACCAATATGACGACAGCTGGTTGGCCCAGGCCTTGACCTCGGCCGCCGACAAGACCTTCGTCGTGTAATCGCCCGCGATGAACGCCAGGGCATCGGGGCTGACCAGGTCAGCGCGGACGCGGCCATAGATTTCGGGAAAGCCGTCATCATCTTCGTCGGGCAGGGATCCCAGGGCCTTGAACCACGGTTGAAATTCCACCTTCAGCCACAGTTCCGATGAACCATCAGCCGTCTTGTGCACGAATAGATCCGACGCCACCTGGCGCACCAGCGACGGCGCTGCCGCCTGGCCCCAGTTCTCCCCGCGCACCGCCGCCGCCAGATCCTCGATGCCGCCCGCCGCACCTGGCAGCTTGGCCGCGATAAGTTCGGCCAGTGGCGCGAACGCCAGGGGATGGACCCGCTCGTCTTCCGTCAAGGTGGTGCGCGCGATCGAGCTTGACAGTGTGGCCTCGTCCAGCAGGCCCTTGAAGGGCTTGTTGACGGTTGCCGTGCCGGTCGGCAACTCGGCCGCCTCGGGCGCGGGATCGGCGATCATGAAATTGGCGTGGTACGCGGCCCAGTCCAGATTGGCGCGCGTGACATTGGTGACCTGCCGGACCAGGACCTGCGACGAAACGCGGTTGTAGCGGCCGTTCAGCGTGCGGACCTCGGCGTGTCCGGCGGGCAGCGGTCCGTCGGGGCCGGGCCAGGACACCCGCGATGCCGTTCCACACTGTGTCTGAACACAAAGAAGCGCGCCCGCAAGCGCCAGGGCCCGTTTACTGGGGTGCATATTGTCCTCGCTGGAATCGCCACATCACCCGCAGCACCCGCAGTCCGTAGGTGAAGGGATTCAGATGGGAAACTTCGTCGCCATAGTGGGTCGGAATGGGGGCCTCGCCAATGGCCAGGCCGTGTGCGCGTGCCGCCGCGATCACTTCAAGATCGAAATCGAAACTGTTCGACAGGCGCGCGAACGGCAGCCGGTCGAGGGCGCGCGCGCCGTAGATCAGGTAGCCGCTGTGGTAGTCCGTCATCGCGAGACGAAGGACGCGGTTCTCGATGACGTTCAGAAGGCTGTTGCCAAGATATTTGTAAAGCGGCATCCCGCCCGCCAGGGCGGTGCCCGGCGCCACGCGCGAGCCCTGAAGCAGATCCAGGCCGCGCCGGGACATCTGTTCGAGAAGTTGCGGCAAGATCTCCGGGCTGTACTGACCGTCGGCGTGGACGCAGGCGATTGTCTCGGCCTTGCACTCGATTCCCGCCCGCAGGCCATCCTTCACTGCGGCGCCGTAGCCGCCGTTGACGGGGCGGTGGATGACGGTCACGCGCGCCTTGATCCCGGCGATTTCGTCGGCGACGCGCGCTGTATTGTCGCGGCTGCCGTCATTGACGATGACGATTCGTTCAAGGCCCGGGGCGGCGGCCATCACCCGGTCGACGACGGCGTGCAGATGTCGGGCAGCGTTGTAGGCCGGAATGATAACAGCCAGTCGCATCGGCTGTCCCTACGCCGCACCCGCCGCCGCGCGCGAGCGGGCGCTGCGATAGCGCGCAACATAGTCCGCAACGATCGGCGGCAGCATATCGGCCAGCGTCGTGCGCGCCGTCCAGTTCAGCAGGCGCGTCGCCTTGCTGACATCCGGCAGGCGCTCGCGCGTGTCATCGTAACCAGCGCCGTAGAAATCTTCCGCGGTCACGTCCTGCGTGGGTGGCGCCCCGGTGCCCGTCACCATCGTGTAGGCCGCCCGCATCAGCTCGGCCAGGCCGCGGATGCTGACGTCGTTGTCCGGCGCACCCAGGTTCAGTATCTGGCCCTGACAGACCAGCGGACGTTCCAAAATCGCCAAAATCCCGTCGACAAAATCATCAACGCAGATGAACGACCGTCGCTGGTGGCCGCCGTCGACCAAGGGCAGGGACTCACCGCGCAGCAGGGCGCCCATGAAGTTGGCCAGCACGCGGGGGATGCCCTCGCCGTCGACGCCAGGCACGAAATCCATGCGGGGGCCGATGACGTTGAAGGGCCGGACGATGGTAAACCGCAGACCGGCGTGGTTGCCGTACGCCCAGATCAGCCGTTCCAGTAGCTGCTTGGCGGCAGCATAGCTCCAGCGTTCCTTGTGCACAGGACCCAGGAATAGGCCCGTGTCGTCCTCGTTCATCGTCCGTGTCGGCTGGCCGGCGCCATCCAGGGCGACGACGCCGTAGACCTCGCAGGTTGAAAAATGCAGCAGCCACCGCCCGCGCTTCGCGCACAGCTTCACCAGCGGAACCAGGTCCGTGTAGTTCGCGTCGATGACGGCAAGTGGATCCTTGTTGTACAGCGCCGGGTTGCACAGGGCGGTCAGCGACAGAACCGTGTCGGCCCGCTCGACCACCTTGTCCAGCACGCCGGGCTCGTCGATGTTTGCCCGGGTCAGCACCAGCCGGTCAGACGCGGGCACAGCCAGCTTGTCGAAGGTCAGATCCACCGCCTCGACCACGCAGTCCCGTCGCGCCAGCAGCGCGGGAACGATGTGCGACCCCAGAAAACCGCCGCCGCCCAGGACGGCGATGCGACTGCGACTACCGCTTGCGGGCACGAGGTTTCTTCTCCGGGGCCGCCCGCGTCGCCGGGACTGCTGCGGGTTCGGGCTCGGCTGCGG
>JANXXE010000080.1 GCA_025350815.1 Myxococcales bacterium
TCACCGTGCCCGCGTCGGCACCTCCTGTCATGCCGGCGGCGCCTGTCATGCCCGCGGCCCCCGTCATGCCGGCGGCGCCTGTCATGCCCGCAGCCCCCGTCGTGCCTGCCGTGCCGGCGCTACCGCCCTTGCCAGCCCCGCCCCCGCTGCCTGCGCCTCCTTGATCATCCCCACCATCCACGTCCGCGACCTTGCCCACCTGCGGGCAGCCCACCAGGTACACGCCGAGCACAGAAACAGCCAGTAGTCCCAAGCGATTCGTCATTTGGATTCTCCTTGCACCGAAACCAAAGAGCGGGAAACCCGAGGGGGTTGTCCTACAAAGAATGACACTCTAGCTGCTGGTGATTGTGGTTGGCAAGCGAAGCCGACGCCATAGCGTCGTGTGCTTCATCACAGAATTGCGTCAAAACACCCCCTAGCCTGCATCCCCGGCCGGCTGCTCGCGGTCCGCCGGCGTCGTCAAAAGGCCCGCCAGGGTGTCGGTCAGTGCGCGTTTGTGCGGGCTCTTGGGCAGGACGGCGTTCGCCCCGGCCCCCAGCGCCCGGTCGCGGATCGCCTTCGAGGTTCGCGACGACAGCACGATGATGGGCAGGCCGCGCAGCGTCGCCTCGCCGCGGATGCGGCCAATCAACTCGAAGCCGTCCACACGCGGCATTTCCAGATCGGTGACAACCGCATCGAAGCGCCGCTCGTTGAGAATCTCCCAGGCATCCCACCCGTCGTCGACGGTGACCGGGTGATAGCCTGCGGCGATCAGCACGCGCGCCGAGGTCTCGCGCGACAAACGCGAATCGTCCACGACCAGTACGCGCGGCTGCCCCCGCCGCGCCGGCTGCCCCGGCTGTTTGCTGGGCGCATAGGCCGCCTCGCACAGCGCCCCCACGTCCAGAACCAGTTGCGCCTTGCCCGACCCCGACACCGTCACGCCCGCGTACAGGGGCAACAGGCCCAAAAGCGATCCCAGCGGTCGCACGACAATGGTGCGCGGGCCTATGATCTTGTCGACGGCGGCGATGAAGCCCCGCCCGTTGTAACGGATGTGCAAGGCAGCGGCGCGCTTGCCGGGCGCCAGATCGACCCCCAGTAACGATTGCAACCGCACGATCGGGACGCCGGTGTTGCTACCCGGCAGAACGACACCTTCCCCCTTGCCGCCGTCCCCCACCATCAAATCGTCGGGACCCACCGGCAGCGCCTCGACCACGTGCATCGCCGGTATGGCGTAGACTTGGCCGCCGACTTTGAACAGCAGCGCCTGGGTAATGGCTGCCGTCAGCGGCACCGACAGGCGAAAGCGCGTGAAGGCGCCCGGCCGGTAGTCGACCGTGACGTCCCCGCCCAGTCGCATGATGGATTTCCTGACGATATTGAGGCCCATGCCCCGGCCCGCCAGGGCGTCGGCCTTTTCGCGGCTGGAAAATCCTGGTTCGAACATCGCGGCCAGCAGGGTTTCTTCGCGTGCGGGTGCTTCCGCGGAGATGCGCCCCGCGCGGACCAGGGCCTGTCGGATGCGTTCGAGATCGATCCCGTTGCCGTCGTCCTCGAACCTGATGAAGACGAATTCACCCTCCTGGCGGGCCGTGATGTCGATGCGCCCGCGCGGGGCTTTGCCACGCTCCTGTCGCTCGGCGGGCGATTCGATGCCGTGGGCGACCGCGTTGCGCAGAAGGTGCAGCAAGGGATCGGAAATCTGCTCGACGACGCTTTTGTCCAGTTCAATCTCACCGCCCTGTACCACCAGTTCGGCTTGTCGCCCGGCCGCGCGTTCCAACTCGCGCAGAGCCGACGCGAGGCGCTGGTACAGCCAGTCCAGCGGCACCAGGCGTGCGCGCCGCAGTTCTTCCTCCAGATGGTCCGTCGTGCGGCGCAGGGATTCGGTCTCGCCGGTCAACGCCTTGGTCGCCCGATCCAGGTGAGCAACTGAATCAGTGAATTCGATTTCCACTTCGGCGGTTCGATCCAGAAGGGCGCCGATGCCGCCGTCGCCCCGTGCCAGCACGGCCGAGGTGTCCTGTCCGATCGAGCCCAGGGCATTGCGCAGGGACGCGCGGCTGGTGTGGATGTCGCGCAGCACGCCTTCCAGTTCGCGCACGCGTCGTTCGATGCGCGTTCGCAGGATCACCAGATCGCCGACGCCATCCAGCAAGGCATCCAGGCGCTCGGATTCGACGCGCACGGTTCTCTCGTTGCCGTGGCCGCGCCGGTCGGGGCGCAGGCGGCGCTCGACGCCGGGGGGGCGCACCCTGCGTTCGGCGACCATCTCGCCGCTGTCACCCGGGCCGGGCGCGCGTGTGCGGGCGGGCGTCGCGCGGGCACCATCGAGCAACGCGCGCAACCCCCCGACACCGTTGTCGATGCATTCCAGGATTCCCGGCGTGGGCGCCAGGGTGCCACCCCGGATGTCGGCGCACAGACCTTCCAGATCGTGGGTCGCGTTGGCAATGGCCCCGAAACCCACCGACCCGGCGGCGCCCTTCAGGGTGTGCAGGCTGCGTAGCAGGCCGTCGATGGCGTCTGTCTGCAGCGCGCCCTCGGTGGCCGCCAGTGTCAGCACACGCTGTGCCTCGACGATGCGGCGCAGATGGTCGTGGGCTTCCTGAAGGAACAGACCCCGAATCATCTGCGCCTCGTCCGCCTGCCATTCAGACAACGGCTCGCGCCCTGCGCCCGAACTCATGGATGCCTTGTCAGCCGGATCGGCCTTCGGGGGTGGTCCCGTTCGCGTCGGTCCGCAGCGCGGCCATCACCTGGCGAAGCGCGTCGGTCAGCGGCGTGCGCGCGGCGCCCGGGGCGTCGAGCAGCGGGGTCAGGCCCTCGAGCGCGCGGCCCAGATCCGGCCCCGCAGCGCGCAGCGCCCGAACGATTTCGGCTTCGTCATGCCCCGGAACGCGCAGGCGGCCAATCGCCTGCGACAGCGTCTCTGACGTTGTCATGAGGTGGCCGGCGACCTGGGCCGTTTCGGTGGCGCCTGCCGCAACGCCACCGGTCAGGGCGCGAATTTCCTCGATGGCCCGCGTGGCATCGCTGGTCGTGCCCTCGATGTTTTGGATAAACGCCCCGATGTCCTTGGTGGCGGCGGCCGACCGCTCGGCCATCTTGCGAACCTCGTCGGCCACCATGCCAAAGCCCTTGCCCTGCGTTCCGGCCCGCGACGCCTCGATCGCCGCATTCAGCGCCAGGATGTTTGTCTCGGCGGCGACGTCGTCCAGCAGCTCGACTATCTGGCCAATCTCGTCGGAACGCGCGCCCAGCGCCTGGATCTTGCGGGCGATTTCCGCGATGGCGGTGGCCTGGCGGTTGGCGCCGAGGGCCAGCGTCTTGGTTATGCGTTCGATGTGCTGGGCGGCGCGGGTCAGGGTCGTCGCGGCCTGGCCCACGTTGCCCACCATCACGGCCAGAACCTGAAGCGTTTCGTTGAGATCGTCGACCACCGGACCGACCGCGCTGGTGGCCGCGGGGTTGCGGCAGGTCAGATCGCCCTTCCGCACGGCGGCCAACGTTTGTTGCAGGCGGGCGATGTCCCGAGCCAGCGTGGGGTAGTCGACATCCCCACCGGCGGCGCGCGGTGCCTGCCCCGGGCTGCCCAACAAACCCATCAGTCGATCAATCATACGCGCCCCACCGCACGCACGGCCTGGCGCACATGTTCGATCGCCGCGCAGACATCCAGCATCAGCGCAGGGCCTTCTACGTCAAGGACGGTGGCCGACACGAACGGGGGGCCCAGTGGTGCGGGGCGTGAATGTTCCTCGTCGATGGTGCCCAGTCTCAACACGCGATCCACGGCCAATGCCGCACGCACCGGCGCGGCTTCGGGATCGGGCGCGCATTCGACGACCAGGATCTTGTCGGACCCCGTGCGCAGCAGCGACGCATCGACGCGCGGATCGATGTTACTGGACATCCAGACGCCCAGGTCGACCAGGGCCAAAACCTGTCCGTGTACGGGCGCCACGCCACGTATCCCCGGCGGCGCCGATGGCACGGGCGTCAACGCCGGGGCGGCCAGCACCTCGCGCACCACCGATACGGGTAGGGCGCAGCGGCGGCCCCGAATTTCGAAGAAAACAACATCCACACTCATGGGCCCGCCTTTCCCTCAGACCGCCATGGGGCCGACCCGCCGACGAATCAATTTCGTGCGCAGCAGGCGATACAGCATTTTCGTGACATCAAATGATCCCATGTTCGTCAGGTAGATGATGTCCTTCACGGTGTTCTTGCCGTTGACGAATTCCAGCACGGCCTGCTCGTCCCGCGTCAGTTTGCCGACGCCGAACCCATCCACCTTGTAGTCGTTGCGCACGAAGACTAGCTCGAAATCGCGGATCTCGCGTTCGATCAGCCGCCATTCGTCGACGCGACGGAAGCCCTCCATCAGCAGGCTGTCGATGGCGAGGCCCGCCGATGCTTCCTCGGCCGCGTCGGACAGATCCTTCTGCGGCAAAAACCAGAATCGCCCGCTGTCCCAGCGCAGGCCTTCGTACACCAGGGCGGCGATCTGTTGCACCATGGCCTTGTTCAAACCGTCGGCGGTCAGCAACCCGCGCGTGATGAGATCCGCACCCAGCAGCGCCCGCCGCCCTGTCGCCTTGCTGCGCTCGTCGATCACCGTGGCCAGTACCGCCGGTGTCAGCTGTTTTGCCTCGACGAGAAATCGTCCGAGCAGAAATTCCTCGGCCACACCGATGGCCGTCGCGAAGGCCACGCGGCCGTCCTTGAAGTGCGCCTCAAGACGGGTGCTGCCGTGAGCGAGTGTCAACACGCCTGTCTGGCCCTGGTCAGCCAGCAGCGCCAGAATGTCTGCGATTGAAATGACCGCCAGGTTGCCAGACAGCGCGGCATCGGCGGGCGCTGGGTGCGCGGTGGATTCCGGTGCCGGGGCCGACGGAACCAACGACAGCGCCGGGTTGACGGCGGGGGCTGCGTCGGCGGCGCCCGTCGCAGGTTTCTGTTCAAGCCTGTGGCCAACGACGGTCAGCAGGGCTTCGGGCGAAAAAGGTTTGGTGACGTAGTCGACGACGTTGCCGACGCCGCGGAAGCCTTCTTCGATCTCATGCCCAGGGGCGGCCATGATGATGACGGGAATGCCGGACAGGACCGTGTCGGCCGACATCGCCCCGCACAGGTCATAGGCGCTGAAGTCCGGCAACACATGATCCAACAGGATCAGGCTGGGCGGTTCTTCCCTGGCCGCCAGAAGGCCGGCTTCGCCCGACGACGCCGCGGCCACGTGGTACCCCGACTTGGTCAGCACCAACTGAACCAGCTTCAGGATCGTGGGGCTGTCGTCAATGACGAGTACGGTCGCGCCCGGCATGCGCCTCCTTCCGGTCGGGGGAAATGGCCCGACGACGCTAACACGTGTGTCAGGGGCTCACAATCGAGTGGCCGAATCGGTAGTGGCCGACAAGCAGGGGCACGTGGTAGTGGGCACTGCCTCGGCGACGGGCCCAAGTTGAGGGCCGTGACCACCAGTCCCACCGCCAGGCCACTGCGTGCGCGCGGCGCCGCTGCCCGCTGCAACTGCGACAAGCTTGCCCGGATCCCGTCGTGTCAGCGCCTCGCGACGAATCCGCCCGAATCGATCGACACCGCGCTTTCCTTCAGTAGGCGGCCCAAAGCGCGTTTGAAGGCCTTGCGGCTGAGTCCGAACAGGGCGCGCAGTTGTTCCGGGCTGGATGAATCGCCGAATCGGGGCGCGTCAGGGCGGTCCAGCGTCGCCAGGATCTTCCGCGCGTCGGTTTCAATTTCCTCGTGCGCGAGGTTGCGCAGTGACAATTCGAAGCGGCCATCGGGCAACTGCCGTGTGACGCGAAAGCTGGCCTTTTCACCACGCGACAACTGGTGTGGCTCGTACGCGGGGACAAGGCCGACGTACTGGCGCTGCACGATCACGAACAGGCCAATGGCCGGATCGTTGCGCCACGCCTCGCCATCCAGTCGTTCGCCGGGGTGGAAGTCGCCCTTGCCGCCCAGCATCTCGCTGACGCGCATCGTGCCGACCAGCCGTCCCTGCCGGTCGCGAATCAAACCCACCGGGTAGCGCGAGCCCACCGCCACGTCCGCCGTTTGTTCGGCGAAGGGCACCAGCAATTCTTTCGGCAA
>JANXXE010000087.1 GCA_025350815.1 Myxococcales bacterium
ATGACAGGCGCCGCCGGCATGACAGGAGGTGCCGACGCGGGCACGGTGAAGACGCCAGACGCCGCGGCCGTTGGAGCTGATGCTCCCAAGGCTGGCGACGCAGCAAAGGCCACCGACGGAGCCGCAGGCGCGGGGCCGACCTTCGCGATGGTCTACACGTCCATAATCATGGCCAAATGTGCGGGCGCGAATTGCCACGTATCGGCCGCCGGCGCAGGCGGCCTGGCCATGCCGAACGCCGCGACGGCGCTGACGAACCTCGCCGCAATGAGCATGGGTTGCACAACCCTGAAGCGCGTTGTACCAGGCGATCCGACCAAGAGCGTCCTGTCGTTGATCGTGAAGGGCACAACCGCATGCGCGGCCAGAAACAAGCAAATGCCCGCAGGGGCCGCCCCCTTGAGCGCCGCCGAGATCAAAACCATCGACGACTGGATCACGGCCGGGGCGAAGTAGCCCCGGTCACGACCGTCGCCTGTACCTGACCGCGGGCGACGGCGCCCGACCACACCACGCTGCCTTCCACCTGCGCGCCCGTGGCCACCCGCCCGCCGGCGCATATGACAGCATCGGGCCCGACGACCGCGCCGGCTTCGACCACCGCGCCCGGCGCCACCCGACTCGGCATTATGATCCGCGCCGTCGGGTGCACCGCCGCGCCGGGATCCACGCCCACCAGGGATCCCGGCGGGTGCGCGACCAGGCCTGGCTGGCGCAGCAGGGCCATGTTGCCTTGCAGATAACGCTCGGGCGTCGAATGCTCGGCAAAGTAGCCGGACATCGTGACGGAATGAATTCTGTGGCCGGCCAGTAGCGCAGGAATGTACGCGTCCCCGATCACGTCGGACACGCCGGCTGCCGGCAGTCGGTCCAGCAGCGCGGCCTCGATGACGTGAATCCCGGTGAACATGCGCCCCACCACCGGACCCACCGGCGCGGCTAATCCTTTGACATCGCGCAGCCCCACCACCCTGCCCTGCGCGTCGACCGTGACCGGCGCCCAGGCCCCGGGCGACGGATCGTCCCGCAGCACCATCGTCGCCACCGTTCCCGGCGGCGCCGACCGGTGCGCCGCCAGCACCGCCGCCAGGTCGATGTCCGCCACGACCTTGCCGTTCATGACCAACAGCGGCCCGGGGCCGAACAGGGGACGCGCGTGCGCGATGCCACCCCCCGTACCCAGAAGCTCGGTCTCGACCGAATACCGAAGGCGGACACCAAAACGCCCACCGTCGCCCAGCGTCTGTTGCAACAACCCGGCGTGGTGATGAACGTTGACGACCACGTCGGGCCATGCGGCGTGCCGGCACAGGGCCAGACCAAATTCGATGGCCGCGTAGCCACAGATCGGCACCAGCGGCTTGGGAAGGACCGTGCCCAGTGATCCCAGTCGCGTCGACCGCCCGGCCGCCAGTATCATGACCTGCACCGGCTGGCCGCCGACGCTCACGGGCGCCCTTGCGCCCCGGCGCCGTATTCGCCCCGCCACCAACTGACGAAACGCGGGATGCCGGTCTCGATCGACACCTTGGGCGCGTAGCCCAACTCGCCACCGGACAGCGTGAGATCGGCCAGCGTGCGCGGCATGTCGCCGGGCTGCTCGGGTGCCCAGGTGATGACGGGCGACTTACCGACGGCCGCAGAGATCAATTCGACCAGGCGGCGCAGCGTCGTGGTCTGCGAGCCGCCCAGGTTGAAAATTCGATACTGCGGCGTCCCGTCGCGCGCCTGCTGATCGATCGACGCGACCACGCCGTCAATGATGTCGTCAATGAAGGTGTAGTCGCGACAGGTTTCGCCGTCGCCGAACAGTTCAATCGGCTGGTCGGTGGCGATGGCCCGCGTGAACTTGTGGATGGCGAGATCCGGCCGCTGGCGCGGGCCGTAGACGGTGAAGAAACGCAGGCAGGTGGTGTTGATGCCGTGAAGATGGTGGGCGGTGTATGTCAGCAACTCGCCGGCGCGTTTGGTCGCGGCATAGGGCGAGACTGGCCGCGCGCAAGGGTCGGATTCACGAAAGGGCACCGCGCTGCCCTGCCCATACACCGACGACGACGACGCGAAAATCAGACGCATGATGCCGCGGGCGCGACAGGCATCGAGAACGTTCGTTGTGCCCAAAACATTGACCTCGGTGAAGCGGGCCGGATCCTTCAGCGACGGCCGCACCCCCGCCAGCGCCGCCAGATGCACCACGACGTCCACGGGCACGCCCCCCAGCGCGCGCGCCAGATCGACGGGGTTTCGAAGATCGCCCTGCACCAGGCTGAAGCGCCCCGCCCCGCGCAGCGCCACCAGATTGCGTTCCTTGATGGCCCGCGGATAGAAATCGTCGAAGTTATCGAAGCCCACGACGGTGTCGCCGCGGCCGCACAGGCGTTCGGCCAGATGCGAGCCGATGAAGCCGGCGGCGCCGGTCAGCAGGACCTTCATTCCCGACGAGAATACACCAGGCCCGCGGGCGTTACGGGGTCACGAGGTGAATCAAGAACTCGACGTTGCCCTTGCCCCCGGTGATGGGCGATTGCGTGTCCCCGACCACGGTGTATCCCAGCGCGCGCGCCGCCGCGGCGACATCCACCAGCGACTGCGCGCGCGCCGCCTGATCGCGCACGATGCCGCCGGCACCGACATTCGCACGGTCGACCTCGAACTGCGGCTTCACCAGCGCGACGACAGGCGCGCGGGGTTTCAGCAGCGCGGGCAAGGCGGGCAGTACCAGGCGCAGCGAGATGAACGACACGTCGACCACCGCCAGATCGCAGCGTTCGGGGATTCGTTCGGGCGGCATCAGGCGGATGTTCGTGCGGTCGATGACGACGACGCGCCCGTCCGAGGCCAGCTTCCAGTCCAGTTGCCCGTGGCCGACGTCGACGCAGTAGACGCGGACGGCCCCGCCCTGCAGCAGACAGTCGGTGAACCCGCCTGTCGAAGCGCCCACGTCAACGGCGACCAGGCCCCGCACGTCGATGCCAAAGGTAAGAAGGGCGTGCGCCAGCTTCAGTCCCCCCCGGGAAGCGAATGCCAGCGGCTGGCTACGCAGGCGCAACGCCGCGTCGGGTGCCACAAGGTCGCCCGCCTTGGCGACCGGACTATCTCCATCGAGAACCTCGCCCGCCAGAATCAGCGCGCGGGCACGCTCGCCCGTGGGCGCCAGCCCCTGCGCCACCAGCGCAACGTCGGCGCGGACGCGCTTTCGCGTTGGGGGCGGGGTGCCCGCCGGCTGTCCCGTGCGTCCTGCGTCAGTCTTGGCCAAGGGAAGAATCCACCGCCGCAGATGAAAGCAGAGGAAATGACCGTTGCAAACCAGATCCTCCTCTGTAAAATGCTCGGCTCCGGTCAGGGGGGCTGTAGCTCAGCTGGGAGAGCGCCTGAATCGCACTCAGGAGGCCGACGGTTCGATCCCGTTCAGCTCCACAATGTTTCGCGGGGTTGCGACCCCGCGATTCTCATTCCGTGCCAACGGAAAACGTTTGGAAAACGATTGGTGGTCACTTTCCATCGTTCAGGCGGCCATCCCTTTGCCCCCGCTCAGGATCTTGAGCACCCGCTTCTGCGTCGCCCCCGTCACCGCCTCCCGCCGCGCGTACGATTCGAGCGTTGTCGCGAACGAATCGTGACCCAGGGACGCCGCGACGGCGTGCGATGTCGCCCCCGTCTCGATCGCCAGGGTCGAGTGCAGCCCCCGCATCCCATGTGCCGACACCGCCGGCACCCCCGCCGCCACACAGATCCGCTGCACCCACTCCCGTATCCACTCCCTGCGGTGATACCCGAACAGGAACGCCTGGCTCCCCTTCCCCTCCGCCAACCGCTGCACGAACGGCTGCAACAGCTCCGGCACCTGCAACGTCCGCTTTCCCGCCTCGGTCTTTGAATCGGGGATCCACAAGAGTTTCCCGTCATCATCGAGATCCCGCACCACCCGGCTCACGATTTCCGTTGCCCGCATCCCCATGAGAAGCGCCGCCATCGCCGCCACCGCCCCCGCCTTGCCCTGCGCCGCGAAGTCGACCGCCTTCACCGTCCACCGCCGGGCCTCGTCGATACGAAGCTGCGGTTTTCCGTGC
>JANXXE010000145.1 GCA_025350815.1 Myxococcales bacterium
GTCCATCTTCTCGTTCACGATCATCTTGCTGGCATTTCTTGTCGGCCTTGGCTCGGGCTCGGCCGCCTTCGGACGGTGGCTGGACCGCAGCGCCAACCCGGTGCGCTGGCTGGGCGCCGTTCACCTGGGCATTGCCGCCACCGTGGGTGTTTCGTACCTGCTGACAGATCGCCTGCCGTTCGTCTTCGCGTGGTTGATGTCGTCCGGCACCTTCGACGTCGACGCCATTCAGGTCAGCCAGTTCGTGCTGGCGTGCATCTCGGTGCTGCCCTCGACCTTTCTGATGGGGGCCGTCTTCCCACTTTCCATCCGCGTCGCCGCCACCGGCTTCGACACCGTCGGGCGCGACGTGGGCTCGGCCTACGCGCTCAACACCGTCGGCGCCATCGTCGGGTCGTTTCTGTCGGGCTTTGTCGTCCTGCCCGGCATGGGTCTGCAACGCGGCATCTACGTCGCCGCCTGCGGCAGCCTCTTGCTGGCCGCGGCCTTGTTTCTCGCGTCGCCGGGGTTGCGCAGGTCCCGGCGTCTGCTGGGCGTCGGCGCGGCGGTTGGTTTGGCCTTGCTGGGCCTCGCCCTGCCGCGCTGGAACCTGACCAGCTTTTCGTCGGGATTCTTCCGCATCTCCATCGCCAAGGACTACGTCGACCGCAGCCGGGCCAGGCAAGGCTGGTCCACCCCCAAGCTGGTCTTCTACGAAGACGGCATGTCCACCACGGTCTCCGTGGACCAGTGGGGCAAGGGCTACTCGCTGAAGAACAACGGCAAGGTCGACGCATCCAGCGAGGGCGACATGCCCACGCAGATCGGCGTGGGTCTGTTGCCGCTGCTGCTGTATCCGCAGGACAGGCCGCCCAAGGTGGCGCTGGTCGGATTCGGCTCGGGCGTCACCGCGGGCAGCATCACGCAGTATCCCATCGCGTCGCTTGAGGTCGTCGAACTGGAACCCGCCGTCTACCGCGCCTCGAAATTCTTCGAACACCTGAACCACCGCCCGCTCGAAAATCCGCTGGTGACCGCGCACGTCGGCGACGGGCGCAATTTTTTGAGCCAGCGCACCGACCGCTTCGACGTGATTGTCAGCCAGCCTTCCAATCCCTGGATCACGGGCGTCTCGAATCTGTTCACGCGCGAATACTTCCAGGACATCAAGAAGCGCCTGGCCCCCGACGGGATCTTCTGTCAGTGGGCGCAGCTGTACGAGATGGCACCATGGAACATCAAGACCATCTACCGCACCCTGCGCAACGAATTCCGCTACGTCTTCGTGTTCGCCGCCGAAGATCTGTCGTCGGACACCATCCTCATCGCCTCGCAACAACCGCTGACGCTGGATGTGGGGCGCATCGCCCGCGCCTTCGACAATCCCAAGACCCGGGCCGAGGCCGCGCGGGCGGGATTCTCATCGCCGCACGACATTCCTGCGTACCTGTTGCTGGGTCCCGAGGAAATGGAGGCGTTCACGGCTGGCTCGCCCACCAACACCGACGACAACGCCTTGATCGAATTCGGCGCACCCCGCGATCTTCTGGGCTACGCGAAATACGATCCCTATCTCGCGAAGGTGTACGGCCCCCTGTGGCCGTACGGGCGGCTGACGGGACTTGTGGCCGGCTACGACGGGGCCGACCGGGCCGAGGCGATGGGCCGCCTGACCCGCAGCTTGCTGGCGCACGGAAAGGCGCGTGAGGCCGAGGTCTGGGCGCGCCGTGCAGAAGCCGCGGGGGGTGGTCCCGAGACGAGACACGCGCGGCTGCTGATGGATCTTGTCGCCACCCGTGCAGATCGCGATCCCGAGATTCCTCTGGCACCCGCAGACGCGTTGACGCCACCGACGGTGCCGGCCGAGGTCAAACCCGCCGTGGCCCAGCAGATCGCGCGCGAGTACGCGGAGGTCACCGCGCACGTGCGCGGGCGACGCTACGCCACGGCCTTCAAGGTGTTGCAGAAGTGGCCCGAGAAGATCTGGGAGCGCCTGGGCAAGGACTTCGCGCTGCTGTCCGGCTTCCTGGACTACAAGGCCGAATTCAACGGCGACGCCATCGATGACCTGAAGCCACTGGCCGACGACGCCGCTTACGCCGCCCGGCGTCCCGAGGCGCTCTACTACCTCGGCCGCGCCTACTACGCCAACGCCGACTACGCCAAGGCGGTGCCCATTCTCGAACGCTACGTGCAGGCGCAGACCGCCCTCGGGCGCCCGTTGCTGCCGGACGAATACTAAAAACTAGTGATACGATGCGAGCATGCCCCTGCGTGGCGCCCGCAAGACCGCCAAGACGACCCGCAAGACGACGGCGAAGGCGCGCGCGACCCGGCCGCAACCTCCCCGGGGCAATGCGCACGTCAAGCCCGCGGCAGTCAAACCAGCCGCCAAGACCGGCAAGCGCAACGCGGCACGGGGCGAATCGGCGGGTGTGATCGTGGGCGTCGGCCTGTCGACGCTGGACATGCTGTGCGTGGCGCCCCGGCTTGACGAGCGCCTGACCGAGCTGAGCATGTTCAGCATGCAGGGGGGCGGCTCGACGGGGACGGCCATGGCGACACTTGCCACCCTTGGCGCGCGGGCGCGTTACTTCGGGCGGCTGGCCGACGATGCCTTCGGCAACTTCATCATGGCCGGCCTGCGCGAGCTGGGCGTCGACGCCTCGCGGGTCGATATCGAGAAGGACAAGGTCTCGCCCGTGTCGTTCATCCAGATTGATGAGCTGACCCGGCGGCGCCGGGTTATGTTCACCCGCGGCAGCGTCACACCGCCCTCCCAGCGCGACATACCGGCGGGCCTACTGGATGGCGCGACGGTGGTGTGCATCGACGGCTATCAGCCCGCCTTGCAGGCGGCGATCGCCGAGAAGGCGCGCACCAAGGGCATCACCGTCATCCTCAACGCCGGACACCTCAGCGGCGGCATGGGCGAACTCATCGGCCTGTCGGACATCGTCATTGGCTCGGAGCGTTTCGCCAGCGAGTTCGCCCCGTCGGATGATATCGAGAGCAGCCTGCGCGAGATGACCCGCATTGGCCCGCGCGTCGCCGTCATCACGATGGCGGACGACGGCGCCGTGGGCCTCGACGGCGACAAGCTGGTCCGGCAGGAGGCGATCGACATCTTCGTCGCCGACACGACGGGCGCCGGCGACGTCTTCTGTGGGGCCTTCGCCTATGCCGTTGCCAAGGCCTGGCCGCTTGAACGGGCCCTTCCTTTCGCCAACGCGGCCGCCGGGCTGAAATGCCGGTCACTCGGCGCGCAGTCCGGACTGCCGACACTGGCTGAAGTCGCCGAAGCAGTGGCTTATCGCTAATTTTGGCGGCGGGCGGGGACGTGCGACCCTCGGGCCGTGGCGTCAAAGAAAGAAGCATTTGGTGATCTCGGCCTGCTGATCCTGCGCATCGGCGCGGGCCTGCAGCTGGCCTTCCTGCACGGATTGGACAAGCTCCGACATTTCTCCGAGCGCGCCCCGACCTGGCTCGATCCGCTGAACCTCGGCCACAAACGCAGTTTGCAGTTCACCGTCGGCGCCGAATTCTTCTGCGCCCTGCTGTTGGTGCTGGGACTGTTGAGCCGCGTGGCGGGCCTGGCTATTGCCTTCACGATGGGTGTGGCCACCTTCATGATCCACAAGGGCGAGCCCTGGCGGCAGCGGGAAGACGCCGTCCTTTACCTGTGCGTGGGGCTCGGGCTGGTGTTGCTGGGACCCGGGGGCATCTCGCTTGACCGGGTGATTGTTCGTCGCCTGAAGAAGATCAGCTTCCGGCGCGGATCGTCCGGCGCGCCTGCCGGCGAATGACGGTCAGCCGCGGACACAGTTGCGACCGGCGCCCTTGGCTTCGTACAGACGCTCGTCGGAGCGCTTGATCAGCGCGGCCGAATCGGCGGTGTCGGGATCCAACGTCGCAACCCCCATTGAGATGGTGACGTCGATCTTCGTATTCTCGAAACGAAAATCCGTAGTCTCGACGATGCGGCGGGTTTTTTCGGCGAACTGGTGCGCGTTGTATCCGTCGATCTCGGGCAGAACGATCGCGAATTCTTCGCCGCCATAGCGCGCGAAAAGATCCTCGCGCCGGATCTTCGCCTTGATGGTCGACGCCAGAATCTTCAAGACGGAATCGCCAGCCAGGTGACCGTGGCTGTCGTTGATCTTCTTGAAGTGGTCGAGGTCGAACATCACCAGCGACATGTCGCGCCGGTAACGATTGGATCGCGCGATCTCGCGCTCCAGCGTCTCCAGGAAGTAACGCTTGTTGTAAATCTGCGTCAGCCCATCGATCGTCGTCAGACGATAGATCTCCTCGTGATACGCGCGCTCGATGTTGCCGCCCGACAGGAACTTGAAGATCGTGCGGCCGATTTTGATCAGATCGCCGTCGCCCAGAACGTGTTCTTCGATGATCTCGTCGTTGACGTAAGTGCCGTTGGTCGAGCCGAGATCGCGAATGCGAATCGATTTTCCGGTGTTGATGATCTTGGTGTGGGCGCGCGACACGGATTCTTGATCGATCTGCACGTCGCACTTGGATGATCGTCCCAGCACCAGCGTGGCCGCATCCAGGTTGTACTTCTTGCCCAGATCGGTGCCGTAGATAACGACCAGACAGGCTTCCTTGCCCGGCGCCCGTTCGGTTATGCGGCTGATGCTGGTAACAACAGTCTTCGCCCGCACGTGATCCGTGTCGGTTGTGTCGCCTCGCTTAGGGGGTGGCCGCGCCAATTGAGTGCATCAAGGTTAGGTCACTTGTGACGCGGCGTAAAGTCGATGGTTTTTTGACACATCAACCTACATGTATGACGGTGTCATTATGCACTTCGACATCGCCAAGAAAACAGTATCGACACGTACTTGCAACACGCTGCTGGTGACTGGCGTATCCCTGGCGGTGACCTTGGCACCGGGCAATTCGGCCATCGGAAACAGTGCAGCGGACCACAGCGTCGAAGTCGCGACCGAAACACCGGGACCGGGCCCGCAGGTTGCCCTCGATAGCGTGGTCCGACAGGGCGGCCGCTACATCGCCACCCTGGCCGGTGGTGGCGTGGCGGAGCTGACCTTGAATCCCAGCTTGCAAGAAGCCGCGGACGACGTGTTCCGCACCTTCGACGTGGCGCTGGGCGCGGCGGTCGTCGTGTCGATTGCGGACGGCCGGGTCCTGGCGATGGCGGGTCACGCAGCAGCCGCCCACGGGGCCAACGTATCCGACCTCGCCCTGCGTGCCTGGGCGCCTGCGGCCTCTGTGTTCAAGGTTGTTTCGGCGGCCGCGCTGGTGTCCGAAGGGGGCCTGACGGGACAAAGCCGCGCCTGCTACCACGGCGGCGTGTCGGCCGTGCTGCGCGACAATCTGATCGACATCCCATCTATCGACAAACGCTGCGACACCCTGGGATTCGGCATCGGCAAATCGCAAAACGCCATCGTGGCCAAGCTGGCCTCGCGCCACCTGAACCCCGAAAGCCTGGATCGAGTGGCCACCGCGTTTGGCTTTGGACAACCCATCAAGTTTGAAGCGCCCGTGGAAACATCTGCGCTGGAGATCCCCGAGGATCCCCTGGAGTTCGCCCGAGCGGCCGCGGGGTTCTGGCATTCGTCGCTGTCGCCCCTGCACGGGGCCCTGCTGGCCGCCGCGGTCGCCAATGGTGGCGTCATGCCGGCACCGCGCCTGGTGGAAAGGGCGGTCGACAGCGACGGCCGCAACGTGCCGCTGGCGCGCCGGCCCGCGACGCGCGTTCTGGATGCGCGCACCGCCGCCGAGGTCGGACACATGATGGAACTGACCACGCGCATCGGGACGGCGAGGCACACCTTCCGCACACGACGGGGCGACAGGGTCCTGCCGGTGGATGTCGCCGGCAAGACCGGCACCCTCGCCTATCGCGGCCAACCCGGCGATCCGTTGTTGCCGGCCAATCTGGTTCCCGAAGGGGCCTACCTTGGGTACAGCTGGTTTGTCGGCTTTGCGCCGGTTGACCACCCGCGCGTCGCCTTCGCGGTTGTCATCGGCAACCGCGCCAACTGGCGCATCAAGGCCCCCTACGTGGCGCGCAGACTGATCACGGAATACCTGGCCGCCGGGGGCGACGTGCGCGCGACCCGCATGCTGGCCGCCCGCTAGCCAGTCTCGCCTGCCACACGCCCGCTTGTCCGACGGGGCGGGGACCACTACACTGGCCCGACACAACTTGTGTCGCGAGTCGAATGCCTCTGTTGCATGATTGGTTACTGGACGCCGTAGCCGAACGCGGTACAGGCACGACTGGCAACGCAACTGCGGTGGTCTACCGCGACACGTATCTGTCGTGGCGGGGGCTCGCCCACCGGGTGGATCGCCGCTCCCGCGAACTTGAGGGTCTGGGCATCGGAGCGGGCTCGTGGGTGGGCGTGATGCTGGGCAATGTCCCCGAGTTCGTGATCATCGCGCTTGCCCTGTCGAAGTTGAAAGCCGTGATGGTGCCAATCGATCCGACCACCGCCAATCGCGAGCTCGACATGGTTTTCGAGGCGGCTCCGATGAGGGCGCTGATCACGCGGCCAGGCGGCGCTGACCTGCCGCCCAATTCGCTGGCCAGTCTGTCTGCGGCCGTGCGCGCCTCACGCAAGGCCTTCCAGTCAAAATTCACCCCGGAAAGCCGCCGGCGCCTGCAGGGGACGCTGCTGACGTGCAGCCTGTACAACCGCGACGCGCGACCGGCCGTCAAGGGCGCCGAGCCCGCGTCTGTGGTGCTGTTCACCGCGGACGCAGGGGGCGATCCCAAGGGCGTCATCCGCACCGACCGGCAGCTTGCGGCCGTGGCCTCGTCCCTGCGGGAAACCCTGGCGCTGAAGGCCGAAGACCACACCCTGTGCGTCGTGCCCCTGCACCACGGCTACGGATTCGATTTCGGGCTGGTCACGGCGCTTGCGTGCAAGTCGACCCTGTTTTTGGAAGACGAAATCTCTCCCAAGATTCTGAACCGCCTGATCCGCGACAACGGCGTCACCTTTTTTCCGGGCACGCCGGGCATGTTCGCATCGCTCGCGCGCGTCGCCGCCGTCAAGCCCCTGCCTATCAAGGCGGCGCGCTTCGTCAGTTCGGGCTCGCCGCTGGCGCCGACCGTGGCCGATACCTTCCACCAGCGTTTTGGCGTGCGCCTGCTGTCTTGCTACCACACGACCGAGACCGGACCGGTCGCCCTCGACCGCGCGGGCAAGGACGCCGCCACCGTCGGCAAGGCGCTTGGCGGCGTCGACCTTCAGGTGGCAACAGCCCCGGGCATCGCGGTGCCAGCCGGTACGCAGGGACCCGTCTGGGTTCGCTCTGGCCAGGTCTCGACGACATGGGTGCCGGACCTGCCGTCATCGTTGCGCAGTACGGGGGTCATGGTCGGACGGGCCTCGCCCGACGGCTGGTTCCGAACCGGAGATCTCGGAGCGCTCGATCGCTCGGGAAGGCTGACCCTTGGGGGCCGCGAGGACGATCTGGTGAAGGTGAACGGCAAGCGCGTGGCCCTGGGCGAGGTCGAGGGTTGCCTGGAGGGGTTCGCCAAGGTGCGGGCCGCCCAGGCGCGCGTTGTGCTGGACGAACTTGGCGGACCGATGGTGGTTGCGCGGGTCGTGCGCGACGGCACCTGCCGCGCCGAGC
>JANXXE010000168.1 GCA_025350815.1 Myxococcales bacterium
CGGCCAGGTTGTGCGGCGGAATGTTCGTGGCCATGCCGACCGCTATGCCGGCGCAGCCGTTGACCAGCAACTGCGGCACCTTGGCCGGCAGTACGATGGGCTCTTCGGTGGTGCCGTCGTAGTTGGGGCGAAAGTCGACGGTACCCTGCTTGATCTCTTCAAGCAGTTCGACCGCCAGGGGGGCCAGGCGCGCCTCTGTGTACCGATAGGCCGCCGCGCCGTCGCCGTCCAGTGAACCAAAATTGCCGTGCCCCTCGACCAGGGGGTAACGCAGGGAAAAATCCTGCGCCATGCGCACCATTGCCTCGTAACAGGACGAATCGCCGTGCGGGTGAAACTTGCCCAATACCTCGCCAACGATGGTGGCGCACTTGCGAAAGCGCGTGTCGGGGTACAGGTGAAGATTCGCGTACATCGCGTACAGCAGCCGGCGCTGGACCGGCTTGAGGCCATCACGCACATCGGGCAGGGCGCGTGCCGTGATGACGCTGACGGCGTAGTTCAGGTAGCGACGCTGCGCCTCGTCAGCCAGCGAGGCATCCTGCGGGGGCCGGGCACCGTCGCCACCGCCGCCGCCTTCACCCCCGCGCCCCCTGCCGCCACCGCGCCCACCTTTGGACTGCTTGCCCTGTGCGACGAGATCCAGCTGTCTTGATGCCATGAACCGAGGGGGACGCGTTGTGGTCGACGACCGTCGTCCGTCTGTCACCCTACGAAACTGAGATCGTCAGGTCAAGAAACCGACGAGCGATGCCTGCGGCGCCAACGACGACGACCCACCACCGCCGCGATCAGACCGACGGCCAGGCCGCCCAATCGTGGGCCCGCCGGGGTGAAGCCCACGTCGCAAGCGCAGCCACCCCCGCCCTTGAATGGAAACCCTTCGCCCCGCCCGGCGTCCCCGGCGCGCGCCCCGTCAGAAACGCCGGCGTCGCTGCCGTCAGCGTCGGGCCCGACCTCGGCCAAGGCATCCATGTCCGGCAGCGCGTCCCCAGCAGCGGCATCGCCCGTCGCGACGTTCCTGCCGTCAGGTCCGCTTGCATCGAGGGCGTCATCCTGGGCAGCGCTGGCACCGTCGGACACACCATCGGACGCGCCATCGGATGCGCCGTCGGACGCGCCGTCTGCGGATCCGTCCGGAATCATCACCATCCCGCCCATCCCGCCCATCCCGCCCACACCGCCCATGCCGGCCGCGCCTCCCATTCCCGCAGAGCCGCCCATGCCGCCCACACCGCCCATGCCGCCCGCGCCCGCCGTCCCACCGGTTCCGCCTGCATCGGCCGGCCCAGGCGCGTCGACGCCCGTTCCCGGCCCATCGGTCGCACCATCGGCGGACGCGTCCGGTGCGCCGGCGTCGCCGCAGGCGGGGATCGCCGGGTTGCTACACATGCCGGTCGCCGGGTTGCACTTGTCTTCAGTGCAGGCATTCATATCGTCGCAACTGATGGCGGTGCCGCGCGCACACGAGCCGGACGCACATTTCTCCGCGCCGTTGCACAAATCGCCGTCCTCGCAAGGCTGACCCTCCAGCGCGGCAGAGTCGTTGGTACAACCGCGAACAGGGTGACAAGTGTCATCCGTGCAGGCGTTGCGATCATCGCAGTCAAGGGCCGTTCCCTTCGCACACGCACCGGCCTGGCACGACTCGGCCCCGTCGCAGACGGTGCCATTCAGGCACGCCGTACCATCCGCGACCGGACTGTTGTCGCAGCGCTTTGCCGGCTCGTCGCAGGTGCTTTTGTGACACGGATTGGGGTCCGCGCAACTATGCGGCATTCCGCTTCCGGCAAGGCATGTACCAGCGCCGTCGCAGGTCTCGCCGTCGCGACAGAAAAATGTCCCTTCGCAGGTCGTGCCGGCGGGCAGCACCGAAATCGAGCAGCCAAGGACTTTGTCACACTTGTCCTGCGTGCAGGCGTTGTTGTCGTCGCACGACAAGGCCGGACCCGCTGCGCAGCTGCCGCCCTGGCAGGTTTCCGCCCCGTCGCAGACATCGCCATTGGGACAAGGAAGACCGTTGTTCACCGCCGAGTTGTCGCAGCCGCCCCCCGCTTCGCTGCATGTATTATTGTGACAAACATTGCCGTCGTTGCAGCCGTGCGCGCTGCCACTGGCCGCCGAGCACGATCCGGCGCCGTCGCAGATCTCGCCGTCGCGACAGAAAAAGGTCCCTTCGCAGGTCGTGCCCGCCGGCTCGGCCGGATTCTGGCAACCCATGACGGCATCACAGCGATCCTGCGTGCACAGGTTGCCGTCTCGACAGTCGAGGGGCGTCCCCAAAGTGCAGGCGCCCGCCTGACAGGTCTCGGCGCCATCGCAAACCGTCCCGTTGGCGCAAGATGTTCCGTTCGCGACGGCCGAATTGTCGCAGCTCCTGGCAGCTTCGTCGCACAGGGACTTGTGGCAGGTGTTGCCATCTGCACAGTTGTGCGCCGACCCCGTCGTGGCCGAACAGGCACCGCTGCCATCACAGGTCTCACCGTCGCGACAGAACAGTGTTCCTTCACAGGACGTCCCCACCGACGCGAAGGCGTCGACCGGACAGGCTGTCGCCATGCCATCGCACACCTCGGCGGCGTCGCACACGCCGACTGCGGCCCGACACTGAACGCCCATTTTCACCGGCGAGCAAGTGCCGTCGGCACCGGATGAGTTGGCGGCGGCGTTACAGGCCTGGCAGTCCTTCGCGTTGCTGCCACCGCACGCGGTGTTGCAGCACACCCCGTCCGCGCAAAAATTCGAATCGCACGCCGCATCGGCCGCACAAGGTGCCCCGAGTGCCGCCAAGTCGTGGAAGATCTTGCCGACGGCGCGGGGGGAACCCTCGCCCGGTCGGGACTCGTACGCGACCAGCGCGCGGTTCTGCCGATCCAGCGGCGCGACCGCATCGTTACTGGCCAGTGTGGCGATCGCAGGCATCCCCTGGGGATCGGTGGTGTTGACCACGGCCAGACCGTTGCTGTCGACGACGGTCCCGTCAGCGGCAATGCGGGTCATGTAGACGTCCGCGTTGCCGTCGCGGGTGTCTTCCCAGACAACGTACCAATTGTTCTTGCCGTCCCACGCGATGCTGGGCGAGGTCTGGTTCCCGATCTCCAACGAAACGTTGACCGACCCACCCACGGCGGCACCGTTGGCGCCAACGCGCTGGCCTCCCAGGTTGTCGCCGTCGGACCACACCACGAACCAATCGATCCCGTTCCAGCTGACGGCCGGATCGTCGTCGGGGTTGCCACCGCCGCTGTCGATGGTAAAGGCGCCGCCCACGATGGCGCCGGCGCTGACCAGCTGGCCCGAAATGCCGTTGCCGTCGCGAAAAACCACCAGCGCCTGCGAGCCACCCACACCACCCATGGCCAGCGCAGGCGAACCTTGACTGCCCGCGCCGGTTCCAAGCGCAGCGCCTCCGTTCAGCGCCACCACGCCCGCGCTCGACACGGCCGTGCCGAACACGTCACCACCGGCACCCCGCGTGTCCTGCCAGACCACCAAGAAACTGTCCGTCGTCCCGTCGTAGGTCACGGCGGGAGCCGTCTGCGCGCCGCTGGCGGCCGTCGCCGGGCTGGCGGCGTCGTTCGAGATCAGGATGCGGTTACCCTCCAGGGCGCCCGCGCTGGTGATGCGCTGGCCAAAAATGTCGAAGCCCGTGGGACTGCCCTGGGTCTGCTGTTGCCACACGACCATGTAACGACCGCCGCCGAACGCCACGGCCGGAACGCCCTGGTTGACCGGCGTGCCGGGCGGATCGCCCGCGACCGTAAATGAAGCCCCCGGAACTCCCGTGGGGCTGACCACGGCGCCAAAGACGTCGTTGCTGGTCGCGGTTCGCGAATCCTGCCACACCACCAGGTAGTTGCTGCCGCTGCTCGCTACCGCCACCCGTCGCTGCTCGGGCGTCCCGAATGAAAGCAGGCCACCCCCGGCGACCACGGGCGCGGCCGTGACGGGTGTACCAAAAATATCGGGATTGGCGGCGTCCTGGCGCCCGTCGGTCCAGGCTGCGAAGAACACCCCGACCCCGTCGCCGCCCAGCGCGGGTGCCGTCTGGTCGCCGGCGCTGCTGCCGAAACTTATCAGGCTGCCCGTCAGGGCACCCGTTGTGTCCACCTTGCGACCGAAGACGTCGATACCAGAGAGCGCCGCCGGCGACGCAACCTGCTGCCACGCGACCATGTACCCGCCCGCCCAGGCAACCGCAGGCGCGGTCTCGCTGTCGGCCGTCTGTGCCACGAACTTGGGACAGCCACCCGGACAGGATGTGGTCATGTCTCGCTTGACGATCGCAGCGGCGATGTCGTTGTTGCCGCTGCGCGGATCTTGCCAGGCCAGCAGCACCTCGTTCCCGTCGGAGGCAACAGCGGGGTTCAGCTCGTTACCCGGTCCCGCCGACAGCACCTGCCCGAGGGCACTGTCCGCCGCAACCGTCGCCCCCATCGATGTCACACGGGCGCCGAGGATGTCCGTGCCTGATCCGCCCGGACGGATCTCCTGCCACACGGCGATGAAGTTCTGGCCATTCCACGCGACGTCCGGATTCGCCTGCGTGTTGCTGACGGCCGTTGCGGCGATGCCGATGGCAGACTGGGGAACGCCCGCAGTATCCAGCAGGGTCGAGGCAATGCGCGTGCTCGACAGACAGCCCGACAGATTGGTGCGTTGATCCTGGAACGCCAGAAGGTACTTGCTGCCGTTCCAGGCCAGCGCGGGGGCCGTCTGATCACACGGCTTCTGGATGATCGCGACACCGCCCACGTCCAGGTTCACACCGGCGGTGGTGATGCGCGACCCGTAAATGTCACCGCCGCCAAAACGGCGATCTTCCCAGACCACAAGAAAATTCGTCCCGTCGAACGCGACGTCCGGATGCTGCTGCGCGGACCCGTTGACCGCGGCCACGACGATGCCCCCAAGGTCGAGCGCCGTGCCCGCAGGCGACACGCGCGTCGCGAAGACATCCAGCTGGCCCGTGCCGCTGCGCTGGTCTTCCCAGACGACCAAGAAGTTGCCGCCGCCGAAAGCCACCGACGGGTTGTCCTGGATGCCGGTCATCGGCCCCGTCCCGACGGGCGTGTCCATGTTGAACTCGGCAGAGAACGTGGGATCGATCAAGACGGGGTATCGGGCGGTCGCAAGCCAGGCCCCGGGCACGCGCACGACAAAGCCACCCTCCTTCGCCTCCAGACGCGCCACCAGGCGATCCCCGCCGGCATCGATCACCGTCGCGTGGCTGACCACGAATCCGGGGCCCACCCCGCGGTCGAGAAAGTGCAGTCCCGCCAAGCTCTCGCCGGAATACGACAGCCGGTCCACACCGACGAAGATGGTCGCGTCACCCGCAGTGGGCGGGCGCGCGGACAATTCCCACACCTGTTCCACTGAACCCCGCCGTGCGATCAGGCGTTCGGTGATTCCGGCCCTGCGAAAGTGCAGTTCATTGCCGTCAACAACCGTGCCTTCAGTCGCTCCCACTTCCCGCTCGCCCAGGCGAATCGACTTCGTCTCGATCTGCGCGGTCGCGGGATGGTCACCCGCGACCCCCAATTCAACCGTCGTACCGACCACCTTCAGGGTGTACGTTGCATCCTCGATCCCCAGGGTTCCCGGGCTGCCGGCAATGGGCACAAAGGCCCGGCCGACCCTGTCCACCAGCGCGCTCAAATCAAGATGGCCCGACGGTAACCCTGTCGTGTGCGTTGCTGGCGGGACTGACCGCGCGCTGACGGGCAGCGGCGCGGCTTGATCGGGGCCACCACAGGCCGGCAGCAGCCACAGCAGCCACAGCCACAGATGACGAAACGCGCGCGTACCAGACATAAGTTGTGTCTTCTGAATCGGCGGACCCCCGCTAGATGGTAAACGGAAAAAGACCGATGCCCAAAAAGGCCATCTGCCCGGGTGGGCAGGCCCAGGTCCGTGGGTCGGACCTAGCTTTGCAGCTTCTTGCGCTTCCAGCCACGCGGCGGGCGCTTGTCCGACGAGTCAGGATTCGAACGCGAGTAGTCGATCCAGCGATAGCTGGGCAGTGGGCGAACATCAACGTGCACAAAGCCCGACCGCGGATATAGGCCAATCCCCATGCCCCCCTCGTCCAGCGATTCGACGAAGGCGCGCACCTTCTTCGGTGTCACGCCGGCAATCCGGATGTCGCTGGCGGCGCCCTGGAAGTGGAAGCTGGTGGTCCGGCGCTGGTTGCGAAAGCCAGACACGATTTCGAGGCGGCGGCCGCCGAAATGGTCATACACGTGGGACAAGATCGTGACCAGACGCGGCTCGATATCCTTGATGGCATCGGTTCTCTTACACCGCAGCAGACGCGACACAGCTTGCAGGGCGTTGACATCGTACGAGCCATCCTCGTTGTAGATGTTGACCTTCAGGTCCTCATCTGCGGCGAGGGCGTACAAGCGCAGGTTGCCCGAGGGACGCGGCGCCGGCGTCTGACGCAGCTTCGAGTCCGGAACAACGTTGCCGGCGACCTTCTTACGCGCGCTGCGGCGCCCCGTTGAAGCCGAGCGGGCCTTGCCGGCCGAAGCCTTCTTGCCCTTCGCA
>JANXXE010000214.1 GCA_025350815.1 Myxococcales bacterium
TACGCCATGAACTTGGCGCCGCCCTTCTTCGCCAGCACCTTCGTGATCGCCGCTGTCAGCGTCGTCTTGCCGTGGTCCACGTGCCCTATCGTCCCCACGTTCAGGTGGGGCTTGTTTCGTATGAACTTTTCCTTGGCCATCGTCTTGATCTCCCGAAGCTGTGCCGTGCGAAAGGTGCCGTTCTAACTTGTTTTCGATCCGAATGCTGCGACTTCAAACATCGATGCTACGTTTTGCCACGAGCCCACGACCCGGATTGAACGGGTGACCTCGTCCTTACCAAGGACGTGCTCTACCAACTGAGCTACGTGGGCGGATTCCTTGAGCGGGAGACGGGTCTCGAACCCGCGACAACCAGCTTGGAAGGCTGGAGCTCTACCAACTGAGCTACTCCCGCGTGCTACTCGGTTGTGTGCAGCCCGCCCCCGAGACGATCCTCCCCGCTGCCGCGCTCCAGCTGTTTGGGTAGTGGAGGGGGAAGGATTCGAACCTTCGAAGCCAGTGGCGACAGATTTACAGTCTGTTCCCTTTGACCGCTCGGGAACCCCTCCAGAAACTATTCCTGCGCTTGCCGATCGAACAATGCGCCCGCGCCTCCTTCCAGTGCGTTCCGGGCCTGGTGAGCTGGCGATGGGAATCGAACCCGCAACCTGCTGATTACAAATCAGCTGCTCTACCATTGAGCTACGCCAGCACCGGGTTTTCATCAGGATGTCTGTGATCTCGATACGTTAGGGAGGTTCGGGCCGCTGGCGCAGGTGTCTTGCGCGCACGCAGAGCGCGAACGTATAGTTCGGCGGAGCGACACTGTCAAGCAAATTCCGGGCTAGGGCGTCGAAGGCCCGGCAGCGACGGAAATGTCCTGGCGCATCAGAGGACCTGACGCCTGACGGTATCACCGGTCGTGGGCTTGCGTTCGGCCGGATCTCGACCGGGTGCCTCGGGCGCGGTGGGCGGGGGCGGGCCTTGCGGTAGCGGCGCCTCGGAACCCGGAGCGACCGGCTGTCCCAGTTCGCTTTTCGTCGATGGATCGAGCAAGCGCAGCAGCTTGGCGTACGCCAACTTGGACTTGGCGGCCCAATCGGTCGCGACGCCCATCCGTTCCACCATGAGCAAATTCTCTCGATACCACTTAAGGGACTTCTCTAGAAGTATGCGAATTTTCTTATGAAGTTCATCGATATATACTTCCCGTGCCTCGGCCGATAGCTCGGCGGGAACGGGCGCCGACATGAAAGAGGCGTATAGCTCCTCATATAATGATCCAACCTGGAACCCGGCCGCCGAGGCCCAACCCGGGTGACCAAACTTGATGGCCTCGATGTAGCGGCGCTGCGCCGTCAGCAAAAGTTTGGCCTTGAGCTCGAGATCCTTTTCCATCCGGGCTTCGGGTAGCCGAATCGGCGCAGCCTGGAAACGCTTGTGGAAAATCTGGCCGAGGTTGTACTGCGCGAAGGCCAGGAAAAAATCGGTGGCGAGCCGTTCTTCTTTGTCGATGGTCGAACGATAGGCCAACAGGCCCATGAAGCTGGCCTCGGCCGTGTCCAGGTCGCCCAGATTGAGCTGGGCAAAACCACGGCGCGCCATGGCCTCGATGCGATCATCGGCCGTGAGATCCTTGCGGCTCAAAATCCGCGCGAAGACGTCCCGCGAGGCGGACCAGTCTTCTTTTTCGGCGTGGCAAGCGCCAAGCTGGAAAAGCGCGTCCTTGGCGTCGATGTGGTCGGCGTACTGTTCGGCCATGCTGCGGAACGAGGCGATGGCAGCGGGCCAATCTTTCTTGTCGCGTTGGGCGAGGCCACGGTTGTATAGCGCCGAGCGGTTGTAGGGCGAATCGGGGAATCCCGTCAGTAGCTTGTCGTAGTAACGGATGGCATCGTCGAGGCGCTTGTCGGTCAGCGCCTGGCCGCCGCGATCGAACAATTCCTGGGCGTCATAGGAATCGATCTGGATACCGGCCGGGCTATGGGTTGCCTCCAGCTTGATGGTGTCCATCTCGACGTGCGTGGCGTCGCCGGGCGCGGTCGATACGGACGGCGCCGGTCGCCTGGAGGTCGTCGCGCACGCCGCGAGACCGACGGCGAGGATGGTGAGGAATCTATGAGGCCGCTGCACGTATCTCACGGACACCATATTTCGGCGCAGGTTCCCTGAAAGGGATCGGGGGGCATGAGGAAACAACGAATGGAGCAGGCTGGAAAGGCTCGGCAGCTTGCGCCAATTTCTGAAAGACGGAATCATCCCGGACCCGATGCTGCCCTCCCCTTTGATATCGGCCGAAGCCATTGCCACGCGAGTTGCCGCGATGGGCCAGGAGATAGCCCGGACGGTACCCGCAGGCGATCTGACCGTGGTGGGTGTTCTGCGCGGCGCTTTCATCTTCATGGCTGACCTGGTGCGGGCGATCCCGCGCGAGCATCGCTGCGACTTCCTGGCCGTGCGCAGCTACGGCGATGCAACGATATCCTCGGGCGTCGTACAGATCACCAGCGATCTGCTGCTGCCGGTGGAAGGCCAACATCTGGTCCTGGTGGAAGACATCGTGGATACCGGCCTGACGTTGAAGTATCTGCTGGACGTGTTCACGGCCCGCCGTCCGGCCAGCCTGCGCGTCTGTGCGCTGCTGTCGAAACCCAGCCGCCGACGGGTTGTTGTGCCGGTCGATTTCGTCGGCTTCGAGGTGCCCGATGAATTCCTGGTTGGCTATGGCCTGGACGCCGCCCAGCGCTTTCGCCATCTGCCGTACATTGCGCGCCTGCCGGCCGACGCCGCATCAGTCGGAACCCGACTTGGCTGACAGGCGCCGCTTCATCGTGTTGTAGCGCTTGAGAAACTCGAAGTGCTGCTTCCGGAAGACGTGCACGTAGCGGCGCTCTTTCGCCTTCTTCAGTAGCGCCTGGCGAACGTCGTCGAGGGCCCCCACCAATTGCGCGGGATCCGTGAACGCGGGGATGAGGTTCATGACCCGGCTTTGGTCGATAAGCTTCACATCACCGTCGCCTTGCTCGGCGGGCGGATTGAAAAGAAGGGAAATCAGTTCGGGGGCGCTGGCCTTCACGCTTTTGATCACCATGCTGCCGGGTAGATCAGGCAGAAGTTCCTTCACGACCAAGACGTGGGGCGTCGTCTGCGACGCACTGTCGAGGGCCTCGCCGCCGCTTTGCGCATAACGGATCCGCCAGCCTTTTTCGGCACGCAGTTCACGTTCGAGGATGGCGGCCAGCCCCTCCTCGTCATCGGCGATGAGGACGTTGACGATCCCGAGGGCCGCGAAGGACGAGGATTCACCGCCTTCGCGGGACAAGATCTTGTCCTCGAGGTCGGTCACCTGCCGCGACAGATCCATCATCTGTTTCAGAAAGTCTTCGTGGACCTCGGCCACCTGTCCCACAAGCTCCTCGCGGCTGGCCACGGCCCGCACTTCGGCAGCCGCCCTGACCACCCGATTTCGAAGGTAGGTCAGCGAATCGTCGGCCTTCGGCGTCACGTCCGCGGCGCCGGCCCGAAAGGCGCCGGCGACTGCGGCGAAGTCGGTCCGGACGGTCATCACGATGGGCACGGTCAGTGGCGCCTCCTTGCGCGCGAACTGCACCAGCTCGATTCCCGCGTCGGTCGTGGGGGTGTCGAGATCGATGACGACCACCTGGAAGAAGCGATTCGTGAGCTGGTCGCGGGCGCGGACGGGGTCGGATACGGCGGTAACGGTGAGGCCGGCCTCCTCGAAAAGCTTGGTCACGCCGCGCAGGGCGCCGGGATCGGCGTCGACCAGGAGGACCTCCTCGCCGGCTGCGTTTCCCTCGGAGGTGACCACAAAATGAGGCTAGGTGAGACGACCCGAAAGGTCAAAAACGACAGGAATCTGTATTTTGCCCCCGGCTGTGGTGAGATGATGTTGAGGCGATGAATACGGTTTTGGACCGGGTGCTACAGGCGGCGCGCCAGCTGGGCGCCTCTGACGTCCATCTCAAGGCTGGGTTGCCGCCCATTTTCCGCATCAAGGGCGACCTGCGCACCGTGCGCGACGTACCGCCCCTGACCCGCGAGGTGGTGCAGGAATTCGCGCTGAGCATGATGAACCCACGCCAGCAGGACCAGTTCGAGAAGACCTGGGACATCGACCTGGCGTACGCCACGCAGGACGGGGTTCGTTACCGGGTGAACGTGTTCCAGCAGAGGGGCGCGGCGGGGATGGTCATGCGGCTGATTCCGCCCGAAGTGCCGCCGTTCGAGCGCCTGAATCTGCCCAAAAAGGTCCTTCAGCTGGCCGACGAAGAGCGCGGTCTGGTGCTGGTCACGGGTATCACCGGTTCGGGCAAGTCGACCACCATGGCGGCCATGGTGGACTACATCAACACGCAGCGCGCCTGCCACATCATAACGGTGGAAGATCCCGTCGAGTACGCGTTCAAGGATCGGCGAAGCGTCATCAACCAACGCGAAATCGGATTCGACACGCTGTCGTTCTCGAAGGCCCTGCGCGCGGCCCTGCGACAGGATCCTGACGTCATCCTGGTGGGCGAGATGCGCGATCTGGAGACCACGGAAATTGCCATCACGGCGGCCGAGACTGGCCACCTGGTGCTGTCGACCTTGCATACTGTCGACGCCGTCGAGACCGTGAACCGCATCGTGTCCCTGTACCCGCCGCACCAGCAGATGCAGGCGCGCCTTCAGCTTCTGACGGTGCTCAAAGGCGTTGTGTCGCAGCGCTTGCTGAGCCGCGCCGACGGGCAGGGCATGGTCCCGGCGGTCGAGATCTTGATCGCGACCGCCCGCGTACGCGAGCTGATCGCGGACCCGAAACGAACGCGGGAAATCCACGACGCCATTGCGACGGGACGCGATCCCTACGGGATGATCAGCTTCGACCAGTCTTTGACGGAACTGGTCAAGGCCCGCATGGTCACCTACGACGAGGCGCTGTCGAACGCCACGAACCCCGACGATTTCGCGCTGTTCTTCCGGGG
>JANXXE010000117.1 GCA_025350815.1 Myxococcales bacterium
TTTTCGGCAAGAAGATCGACTGCGCCTACTTCAGACCGGCCCACGGACTGAACCCGGACATCCTGGCCAAGTATGCGCAGAACCGGCTGGTCGCCACCCGGCAAGTCCACTTCGCTCCCGCGGAAGACAAGGACGAGGACAAATCGCTGGATCTGATGTTGTCGCTGAACGGTCTGCCGATCGCGACCGCCGAGCTCAAGAACCCGCTGACCCACCAGACCGTCCATCACGCGATCTCCCAGTACCGCCGGCGCGACGCGCGCCATGCCCTGTTCCAGTTCAAGAAGCGCGCGCTGGTGCATTTCGCGGTCGATCCCGACCTGGTGTACATGACCACCCGGCTGGCGGGGGAGGGCACGACCTTCCTGCCGTTCAATCGCGGCGCCGCTGATGGCGGTGCTGGCAATCCCGTGCACCCCAGCGGGTACCGGACCGCCTACCTCTGGGAGGAGGTCTGGCAGCGGGATTCCTTCCTCGACATCGTCGGCCGCTTCATCCACGCGATGAAGGAAGAGAAGTTGCGGGCCGGGAAAAAAGTCGAGGAGGAGAAGATCGTCTTCCCCCGCTACCACCAGCTCGACGCCGTACGGAAACTGGAGGCCGCCGCCCGTGTCGACGGTCCCGGTGCCAGCTACCTCATCCAGCACTCGGCCGGCTCCGGCAAATCGAACAGCATCGCCTGGCTTGCCCATCGCCTGGCCAGCCTGCACGACGCCGGCGATCGGAAGGTCTTCGATTCGGTCGTGGTCATCACCGACCGCCGGATCCTCGACAAGCAGCTTCAGGACAACATCTATCAGTTCGAACATAAGCAGGGCGTCGTCGCGAAGATCGACGAGCACTCGGACCAGCTTGCCCAGGCGCTGACGTCGGCCACGCCGATCGTCATCACCACGCTGCAGAAATTTCCGTTCGTCACCGAGAAGATCGGGCACCTGGCCGGGCAACGGTACGCGGTCATCGTCGACGAGGCCCACAGCTCGCAGACCGGCGAGGCTGCGCGTCAGATGAAGCAGGTGCTGGCGGCAGGATCTCTAGAGCAGGCCGAAGAGGTGGACAGCCCGGTGGAGGGTGACGACGACGAGGATAGGGTGCTGAAGGCCGTCATGGCGTCCCGCGGCCGTCAGAAGAACCTTTCGTTCTTCGCGTTCACGGCCACGCCGAAGGCGAAGACGCTGGAAGTGTTCGGTGTGCGCGACGCCGAGGGAAGGCCGCGCCCGTTCCACCTGTATTCGATGCGCCAGGCCATCGAGGAGGGGTTCATCCTCGACGTTCTCAAGAACTATACGACCTACAAGAGCTTCTATCGTCTGGTGAAGGCGACCGAGAACGATCCGCGCGTGCCGAAGAGAGAGGCCGTGCGCCAGCTCGCGCGCTTCATGAGTTTCCACCCGCACAACATCGCGCAGAAGACAGAGGTCATGGTCGAGCACTTCCGGACCAAGGTGCGCCACCGGATAGGCGCGCGCGCGAAGGCGATGGTCGTGACCAGCTCACGCCTGCACGCCGTTCGGTACAAGCAGGCTTTCGAAAGGTACATCAAGGAAAAGGCCTACAACGACGTCGGGGTGCTGGTGGCGTTCTCGGGGACGGTGAAGGATCCCGACGCCGATTTCGAATACACAGAGCCGGGGATGAACGTGGGGCGGGACGGCAAGCACATCTCCGAGGCAGGCCTGGCGGCGGCTTTCGACAGCGACGCCTACCAGGTGCTGCTGGTGGCCAACAAGTACCAGACCGGTTTTGACCAGCCGCTCCTCCACACGATGTATGTCGACAAGCGCTTGTCCGGTGTTCAGGCGGTCCAGACGCTGTCGCGCCTCAACCGGACATGCCCTGGCAAGGAGGACACGTTCGTTCTCGACTTCGTGAACGACACGGAAGAGATCCTGCGCAGCTTCCAGCCCTACTACGAACAGACCACCGTGGCCGAGACGGCCGATCCCCAGCAGCTCTACGATCTGGGGCACAAGCTGGAGGCCGCCCAGGTCTTCTGGAAGTCCGAGGTGGAATCCTTCTGCAAGGTGTTCTACTCGCCGCGCGAGAAGCAAACGGTTCACGACCACGCCGAGATGAATCGCTACCTGAACCCCGGGATCGATCGCTACGTGGCCCTGCCGGAGGATGAGCAGGAGGAATTCAAGAACGCGCTGGGCGCGTTTGTGCGTCTGTACACGTTCCTGTCGCAGATCATGCCCTTCTCGGATCCGGATCTCGAAAAGCTCTACGCGTTCACCCGCTTCTTCGAGACCAAGCTGCCGCAAGATCCCCGGAAGGCGCCCCTGAAGCTCGATGGCGATGTTGCCCTGAAGTACTACCGTTTAGACAAGATCAGCGAGGGGGCGATCGCAATGCGCCTGGGCGAGCCCGGCGTGGTCTACAGCCCCACCGACGTGGGTACCCACAAGGCCAAGGACGACGAGGCGCAACTCTCCGAGATCATCGAGGTGCTCAACGAGCGCTTTGGCACCGAGTTCAAGGCCGACGACCAACTTCTGTTCGACCAGTTCATCGCGGCGGCGAAGCTGGACGACGAGATTGTCCAGCGCGCCAACGCCAATCCCCTCGACAATTTCGCCCTGTCGATGAAGGACAAGGTCGAGAACCTGATGGTCGACCGCATGGATCAGAACCAGGAGATCGTCACCCGCTACCTGAACGATCCGCAGTTCCAGCAGGTGGCGTTCCGGCTGCTGGTGCGGCGGATTTACGACGAGATCCGGGCGGGTCGGGAGGCCTGAAACGTGGGTATTGAAAGCCGCGTCGCCCATGCGTACGCTGCGACCCATGGCCCCACGGCGGCGCGGCGCTCAAGAACGTAGCGAGTGGGTGGGCGGCTGTCTGAGTCCACCTTTCTTCGTCATGGAGGGCGGGCCCTACCGGCCCCAGTTGATCATCTGGATGGAACTGCCCGCGGGGATCGTCGTTGGGCATCACCTGGTGAGCCCGACGGAGACTTCACGTATCCATACGAGGCGGCGGATGTCTTCGATGTCGATGAGCCGCCGCGCGCGCCGCGGATCGCTGAGCCCGAGACACCGCGCAACGCCCCCTGCCCCTGTGGCAGCGGCCGAAAGTACAAGAAGTGCCACCTGGCGATCGACGAGGCCAAGCCGGCTGGCGGCAACGATCCAACCTCGGTGCATCAGCTCGACGAGCGCATCGTGCAGGACATGCATCGATTCGCGGAGCGCCGCTTCGGTGCGGCGCCGGTCCAGGCGGTGGACGTGTTCGAGGACGTGGAGCGGGCCATTCAGCTGGCGTCGCCGTGGTCAGTCTATTGTGCGGCGGTGGAAGGTCGCCCAATCGTGGACTGGTACCTGGACGAACCCGGGCGACACTTGCCGCCAAACGAGCGCGATTGGCTGGAGGCTCAGCGCCGATCGTGGATGACGATCTGGGAGGTCACCGATGTGGAGGTGGGCTCGACCGTCACCGTCCGCGATCTCCTCGCGGGTGAAGATCGGCGCGTGACGGAGGTGAAGGGGTCGCGCGTCCTGGTCAAGCGTGACGCCATCCTGGGGCGGGTCGTGGACCACGCCGGGCTCTCTGTCTTCTGTGGCATCCATCCCAATCCGCTGCCGCCCTTCGAGGCTGCCGAAGTGTTGCAGCGGATTCGGAGCAAGCTGCGTCGCAAGACGGCCGTGCCAGTCGAACGCCTACGGGACGACTCCGTTGGCCGACACATGATCCGCCAGTGGGAGGACGCAGTCCGGACCAGGACCCTTGAATCGACGCTGCCGCCGCGATTGGCGAACACGGAGGGAGATGAGCTGCGGTTCACGACCGATGTGTTCACGTTCGTGGCGGCACGCCGCGCCGAGCTCGAAAGGAAGCTGGGCGCTGTCAAGGGAGTGGAATCGCCCGATGGAGACGACGACACATACACGTTCGTCCGGGGTGGCGGATCGCTTGGTGGTCGAACCGGGCCGACGGTGATGGGCGCGGCCAGACTGGTCGGGACCGAACTACACCTGGAGACCAATTCGCTGAAACGGGCCGACGAATTGCGGGCCCGGGTAGAAAAAGCGTGTGCAGAGCTGGTCATCCACCGGCGACGGGAGCACCCCGAGTTCTCGGTGTTGGGCCCGCGCAATCGGCCACCCGGCGTCAACCTACCCGAGAGCCCGCCCGCCGCGGCCGAGGCGATCCGAGAATTCAAGAGCCGTCACTATCAAGACTGGGTCGATCGACCCCTGCCGGCTCTACAAGGGAAGACCCCACGCGAGGCGCTGCGGACACCACAGGGGCGCGCCTCTGTGGAAGTGCTCCTCAAGGATCTCGAGAACCACGAGGGCCGCCAGCCGGCCGAGGCAAGGTTCGACGTCGCGACGCTGCGGGAGACGATGGGGCTACCGGGCTGACGCTTTCCGGATACTCGATCAGGCCTCTGGCCTTCGCGTTCAGGCGGCCCGGTTCCGACAGGTAGCACGGGACTGCGTGGTGCGCGGGGCCCAGTTGGCATTTGCGGCGTTCACGTACGCTGGGCCACTGCGCCTTTCCCCTGGCGCGGCCTGCCGCGTATTGTTGCCGCCATGAGCGATGCGCCCGCCGGACCCGACACCAGCAGGATGGGACGTTTCATCCAGACCTACTCGAGCTTTCTGTCGAGTTTCGTCATTGGCGTAGCCGGGCTAATAGCCACGTCTGTCTGGCAATACCACCAGTCGCAGATCACCGCGCGCCAGGCCGAATCCGACCAGAAGATTGCCCGCACCAAGGCGGACAACGAATGGCGAATCGCCCGCGCGGAGATCCTGGCCAAGAATCTGAATATCCTCGCGGCGCAGGGACCAGCGGCGACCGATGCCAAATTCGGCGTGTTGTTGTCGCTGACCCGGGGCAACATCATCGATCCCGAGCTGGCGGTGTCCTACGCGCTGGAGCTGGGCCGCGAGAACGCGGCGTACATGCGAACGGTGCTGGCCGGGACGGCGCAAAAGAATTACCTGCAACTGTCGACGGCATTCGCCCTGACCTGCCTGCAGCGCTTCGGCGTCGAGAAGGCGGCTGAAATCTGCAAGGACGACAAGCTGGCCGAACGTTCGAACGCGATAGCACAGCTGATTGAGGACGAATTGGGTGCGGCGTCGCAGGTCGCCGCCGATCCGGCCGCGGGCCCGTTGTCGATTCTGCGCGACCAGCGCGACGTCCACGCCAATCCGGGCAAGCTGGCCTGGCTGTTCGAGCCCTATCTGCAGGACCTGTACGAACGCCGGCAATGGGCCGATATTCAGCGCTTCGAGGACAGTTCGACGGGGGCACGCCTGGTGGCGGCCTTGGTTTTGGCGACCGCGCGCACCGGCGAGCTGGTGGGTCCGGGGGAAAGCGCGGCACTCGACAAGTTTCACACCGACCGCCGGCGCTGGCTGACGTCGTATCTGTTCGGGCGCACCTGCGACGGCGATTGCCGAAGTCGCCTGCTGGACGTGATGTTGAGCATGTACGGCGAGGCCGAAGGCGACTTCGACGAGGCGCTGAAGAAGATTGTGCTGCTGCCCCGCAACGAAGGGGGGCAGACCACTGCCAACCTGCACGCGCGCTTGCTGTGGTGCCAGATTGACGGCGACGATCTGGCCTCGTTTCGCGACAGCGTGCTGGTGCCATCGCTGGCGGCGGTGCTGGCCTCCGGAAAGGCGAAGGATCAACCCGCTATCGTGGAAGATCTTCTGGGGCTGCTGGCCCTGGTCCCCGAACCCACCGAGGGGCCCGGTCTTGTCGCGTGGAAGGCCGCTTTTGATGGCCTGGCGAAGGCGCCCGATCGCTTCCTGAGGGTCTTTCAGTCGCGCCGGGCCACGGCAGCCCGAGAGCGCGCGGCGCCCCCGGCGATGATCAAGAAGGTCAACTTCTGCGCCGCCACCGCACGCCGCTGAGGACGTCGCGCTTGTCCGCAGGGGTGTGGCGGGCTATACGATGCCGGGAGCCCCGACCATGAATACAGACCAGATGCAGAAGTACATGGATCTCGCCGTCGACGTTGGCATGCGATTTGGCACGCGCCTGATCGGCGCGCTTGCCCTGTGGATTGTGGGACGCCTGGTGGCGCGCGCGGTGGTCTCGCTGGTGGAAAAGGCCTGCGAGAAGCGCCGGGTGGATCCGACGCTGATCCTGTATCTGACGCGCGCGCTGGCCGTCACGCTGAACATCGTCATCGGCATCGCCATCCTGGGCGTGTTCGGGGTCGAGACCACATCCTTTGCCGGAATTCTGGCCGCCATGGGTGTCGCCATCGGCCTCGCATGGTCCGGGTTGCTTTCCAACCTTGCTGCGGGAATTTTCATGATCGTGCTGCGTCCTTTCAAGGTCGGTGATTTCGTTTGCGCAGCCGGCGTGACGGGCACGGTGCGCGCGATCGGCCTGTTCGCGACCGAGATCGACGCGCCCGACAACGTCCTGACCACCGTCGGAAATGCCAAAGTATTCGGCGACACCATCCAGAATTTTTCGGCCAACCCCTATCGCCGCGTGGACCTGACGGCACAGTTGTCGGGCGCCGCCGACCACCAGGCCGCGATCGCGCGTTTGCGCGCCGGACTGGCCCAGATCGAACACGTGATGAAGGATCCGGCCCCGGTCGTCGAGATCGTGGATGCCAACCTGGCCGGCCCGGTGCTGGCGGTGCGTCCGTTCACGCACAACAGCCACTACTGGTCGGTCTATTTCGCGACCACGAAGCTGATGCGCGAAGCCTTGTCGGTTTTCCCGGCGCCCGTGAACGCGGTGCAGGTAATCGAGAAGAAAACCGCATCCTGAATCGGGCAGGGGGTTACACGCCGCGCGCGATGTCCGCCATCAAGCGGCGCAGCCAGACGTGGGGCGGCGAGGTGTCGGTGCGTTCGTGCCAGGCCTGTTCGACACTTCCGCGCGGCAGGGCCAGGGGCGGCGGCAGCACGCGCAGGGGCTGCCCCTGAAACTTGGCGCGCCATTTCGAGGCGCTTGCGAAAAACCACGGCCTGCCGGTGCGGATCTATTCCAGCCGTATCAGGCCGCGACGGATCGCGATGGTCACGGCCTGCGTGCGATCGTCGGCGCCCAGTTTGCCGAGGATGTTGATGACGTGGGTCTTCACAGTTCCTTCGGTGACTGACAACGCGTCGCCGATTCTCTTGTTGCTCAGGCCCTTGGCGATCAGATTCAGGACCTCGATTTCGCGGGCGCTGATCTGCGAGCGCTGTAGGCGTTCGGCCAGGCGAACGGCGATTGCCGGTGGGATGTGGTGGCCGCCGCCGTGGACGGTGCGCACGGCCGTGACCAGATCCTGGCCCAGCATGTTTTTCAACAGGTACGCGCGGGCGCCGGCCTCCAGGGCGCGAAAGATTTCCTCGTCGCCGTCGTAGGTGGTCAGCACGATGACCCGCGCCGCCGGATCTTCGGCGAGGATGGCACGCGTGGCCTCGACGCCGCCCATCACCGGCATGCGCAGATCCATCAACGTGACGTCTGGTCGCAACTTGCGGAACTGTTCCAGCGCCGCGTGCCCGTCGTCGGCCTCGCCCACGCACTGAAGATCAGCCTCGCTGTGCAACAGACCCACCAGGCCCATGCGCACGACCGCATGATCGTCGACGACCAGCGCGCGGATTTTCTTCGCGGGCGCCATCAGATTTTCACCTGCACGTCGATCTGTGTGCCCTGGCCGGGCGCAGAACGCAACGTCAGATGTCCGCCCAGCTGCTTGGCTCGCTCGCGCATTCCCACCAGGCCGAAATGGCCGTCTTGTTCCGCCGGGGCGTGGTCCATGTCGAAACCGCGGCCGTCGTCCTTGATGGTCAGGCGCACGAGATCAGCCTCGAAGGCCAGCTCGATATCGATGCGCGTGGCGTGGCCATGGCGAAGGGCGTTCGCCAGCGCCTCCTGGCTGATGCGCAGTAGATCGTTCTCGACGACGCCGGTCAGCGCCCGGGTCTGCCCGCCGACGCGCAGCTCGACTTTCACCGGCAAGCCGTCGGTCAACGTCGCCACCGCCGCGGTCAGCGCCGCGACCAGATTCCCGCCTTCAAGGGCCTGCGAGCGCAGATCCGCTATCGATCGACGCGCCTCGGTCTGGCTGTGGACCAGCAGATCGCGGGCCAGGGCAATCGGCCGGTGGGCCGTGGCGTCCGCGGGCAGGGTCTTGTCCGCGACGTCCAGTTGCAGCGCCACCGCGGTGAAGGCCTGGTCCAGCGTGTCGTGCAGCTCGCGCGCCATGCGGTTGCGTTCGGCCAGCACGGCCGAAAATCGCGTCTTCACCTGCATCAGCCGCAGCCGATACAGGCCCGACCCCAGCACCAGCAAGGCCAGCGCCAGGGCGGGATAAAAGCCCCGGGTCTCGTGCCAGTGCGCCGCGAAGGTCACGTCCACGAACGCGCCGGCCTCATTCCACACGCCGTTGTCGTTGCAGGCCTTCACGCGAAAATGATAGGGGCCAGGCGGCAGGTTTGTGTACGTGGCGCTGCGGCGCTTGCCGGCGTCGATCCAATCCTTGTCGAAGCCGTCCAGGCGATACTTGAACTGAACCTTCTGCGGCTCGCGAAAGCACAGCGCCGTGTAGACGATTTCCAGGTTGCGCGGGCCCGGCGGCACCGTCGCGGGGGATGATCCTTCGTGCATGCGCCCGTTGATCGTGACGCTTTCGACGAAGACCGGCGGTGGTGTGCGGTTGACGGGCAGATGCCGCGTATCGACGACCATCAGCCCCGAGGGACCGGTCAGCCACAGGCGACCGTCCTGGGTCAGGCAGCGGCCCGGCTGGTCGACCGAGCATTCTTGCGATCGCAACCCGTCGCCCTTGCCGTAGAAGGTCGACAAAACGCCCGCCTGTTTGCCGTCCATCACGTCCTGCAATGCTCGCTTGTCGACGTGAAAGACCGCCTTCGGACCGGCCAGCCACACGCGCCCCTGGCCGTCTTCAATGACCTGGGAGATGTCATCGTCGAACAGACCGTGCCGCGTGGTCACGGTCGACCAGTGGCCATCGCGGAAACGAGACAGCCCGTCGGTGGTGCCGAACCACAGAGTGCCGTCCGCGTCCTCGGCAATGGCCTTGACCGCGTCGCTGCCCAAACCGTCGGCGACGGTGTAATGCGTGCTGGAATTCCCGTCCAGACAGGTCAGCCCGCGCCCCGCGACGCCGAACCACACGCGGCCCTGCCTGTCCTCGTGCACGGGGCGCGCGTACGTCAGTTCAGAAATCGTCGAGCGAATGGTCAACCCGGCCGCTGTCCAGCGGGCCAGACCGCCCTGCGCGCCAATCCAGAAGCCACCAGCGCGCGCGGGGACGATGGTGACGACGTCATTGCTGGGCAGGCCGTCCTTCTTGGTGAAGGTGGTGAATTGCCCGTCGCGCAGGCGGCTTAGTCCCTGGTTGGTGCCCGCCCAGACAGCGCCGTCCGGATCCTCGAAAATGGTGCGGACGTAATCGCTGGGCAGACCGTCGCTGCGCGAATATTTTCGAAAGCGACCGTCCTTGAACTTGAGAAATCCCCCGCCGCGGGTCGCCACCCACAGACTGTGATCGCGTGATTCAGCGACGGACGTCGTCCAGTCGTGCGACAGGCCCTCGCGCTTCGTATAGGTCGTGAACACGCCGTCGCGGAAGCATTCGAGGCCGTTCATGGTGCCGACCCAAAGATTCCTTTCCGCGTCTTCCAGCAACGCGGTGACGCGGTTGTCGGCAAGACCGTTCGTGCTGTCGAAGGTCTCGACTGCACCGTCGCGGACGCGCGCGATGCCGTCCATGGTCGCGACCCATACGCCCGCGTCGCTGTCGGCCCGAAGATCCCGAACCGAATTGTCGGGTTGTTCCGTGCGCGGCGCAGATGTCGTCAGCCTGCCGTCCTGCAAGCGTGACAGCGCCGCGCGCCGGGTGCCGATCCACAGCACGCCGTGGGCGTCCTCGGCCAGGGCGGTGATGCGGTTGTCGTGAAGGCCTTCGGCCGTGGTGTAGCGCGTCCGACTGTCGCCTTGCCGCCGCACAAGGCCGTTGTCGGTGCCCAGCCACATGATCCCGTTCTTGCCGGCCAGCAAACAGCGAATGCTGTCCGCTTCGGATTCGCGGCGAAACTGCCCTGCCGCCCAGGTGGCCAGTCCGTTTCCGGTGGCAATCCACAATAGGCCGTCCGCGTCCTCTTCCAGCGCGACCACCGCGGCGCCGGGCAAGCCGTCTTTTTCAGAATAGGCGGTGAAGGCCCCGTCGCGGTGGCGCAACAGACCCTGCGAGGTGCCGATCCAGACGCTGCCGTCACGGGTCGCCCGAAGCGCCAGAATGCGATCACTGACCATCGCCGGCGTGTTGCGGCGGTCGAAGGTGCGAAACGCGACACCGTCGAAGCGGGCCAGTCCCCCCGGTGTCCCCACCCACAGGTAGCCATCGCGATCCTGCGCCAGGGAATGCACGGCCTCGCGCGGGAGGCCCTCCTCGACCCGCCACAGTCGGTGGCTGTACTGGCCAATCCCCCGGCTGGGGTCCAGCGCCCAGGCGCCCGCGGGCCAGGACAGCGCCGCGATGGTGATGCACGCGCCGAAAACGCGGGTCCTTCGCCACGGTGGGTCACGGGGCCGCATCAGGCAATCTTAGGCCACGGATTCGCCAACGTGGAATTCGCTCTATCTAAAGATAGAGCCGCGCCCGGGCTGATTGACGGACATACAAGCGCCACAGGCGGGGTCAGGATATGTCTTGCCATGAAGGCCATCGTCATCCCCGCCACGGCGGCAGTGGTTATCGCGCAACTGGCGCTGTCGTCCGCCGCCCGCGCTGCCGTCGATTTCAACCGCGACATTCGTCCCATCCTGTCGGACAACTGCGTCCGCTGTCACGGACCCGATGCGCCCGCGCGAAAGGCCGGCCTGCGCCTCGACACGCGCGAGGGCCTGCTGCTGCCCCGGCCCGACAGTGATCGCGTCGTCGTCGCGGGCAAAAGCGCGGAAAGCCCCCTTTATCAGCGGCTGGTCACCACCGACGACGATGACCGGATGCCGCCGGTCAAAAGCGGCAAGACACTTTCCGTCGCGCAAATAGCCGCCGTTCGCGAATGGATCGATTCGGGCGCCGCCTGGCAGCAGCATTGGGCCTTCGTCCCGCCCGTCCGGTCCCCGATCCCCGTTGTCAGCGATCGGCGCTGGGTCCGCAATCCCATCGACAACTTCGTGCGTGCCCGGCTGGACAAGGATGGCCTGGCCGCGTCGCCCGAGGCCAGTCGGCAGGCGCTGCTGCGGCGGGTGACGCTGGATCTGACGGGCCTTCCGCCCACCCTTCACGAACTTGATAAGTTCGTGAAGGATCGTTCGCCCAGGGCCTACGAAAAGGTGGTCGACCGCCTGCTGGCGTCCCCGCGCTACGGCGAGCGCATGGTGCTGGAATGGCTGCAGGCCGCGCGCTACGCCGACACGAATGGTTTTCAAAGTGACGGCGAGCGTGCGATGTGGCCGTGGCGCGACTGGGCCGTGCGCGCCTTCAACAGCAACATGCCCTTCGATCGCTTCACGGTCGAACAGCTGGCCGGCGATCTTTTGCCGCATCCGACGATCGACCAGAAGATAGCCACCGGCTTCAACCGCAACCATTCCCTCAACGGCGAAGGCGGCGCCATCGCGGAAGAATCGCGCGTCGCCTACGTCATGGACCGCGCGGAGACCACGGCGACGGTGTGGCTGGGCCTGACGGCGGGCTGCGCGCGCTGCCACGACCACAAATACGATCCGCTGAAGCAGGCCGAGTACTACCGGCTTTACGGTTTCTTCAACCAGGTCGCCGAGACGGGCAACGTCGATCAGCGCGACCACACCGCGGCGCCGGTTTACGAATTCGCCGACACCCGGACCCTGGGCGCGCGCGACGCGCAGAACGCGACGCTGCAGAAACTGAAGAAAGAGCAAGAGGGCTACGACACCGAGGTCCGCAAGGGACAGGACGCGTGGGAGAAGGCGGCCGATCCGTCGACCCTGTCAAAGGAGGTCGCCGCCGCCCTGGCGCGTCCGGCAGCGAACCGGTCAGTCGACGAGCGCAAGCGACTGACCGAGCAGTTCTTGGCCCAATTTCCCGAGCACAAAGCCAGGCAAAAGGCCGTCGACGAGGCGCGCCAGCAACTGGACGCGATGAACGCGAAGATCAGAATCACCATGGTCATGGCGGATGCGGCGACGCCGCGCGAGACCTTTGTGCTGAGCCGGGGCGAGTACGACAAGCCGCGCGAAAAGGTGACGGCCGACGTGCCGTCGTGGCTGCCCCCGCTGCCGCCGCAGGCGACGCACAACCGCCTGGCCCTCGCCCGCTGGCTGGTGGATCCACAGAACCCGCTGCCGGCACGCGTGGCCGTGAACCGCGCCTGGCAGATGTTCTTCGGCACCGGAATCGTCAAGACGTCGGAGGATTTCGGCACGCAGGGCGATCCGCCGAGCCACCCTGAATTGCTGGACTGGCTGGCCACCGAATTCGTTGGCAGCGGATGGAACGTCAAGGCCCTGCACCGGCGCATCCTGACCAGCGCGACCTACCGGCAGGCCTCGCGCACGACGCCCGAAACGCTGGAAAATGACCCCGAAAATCGTCTGCTGGCGCGCGGACCGCGCTTTCGGCTCAGCGCCTACGCGATTCGTGACCAGGCGCTGGCGTTGTCCGGCTTGCTGGTCGACAAGCTGGGCGGACCGCCGGTGCGGCCTTACCAGCCCGACAATGTGTGGGAGGATTTCAGTTACGGCCAAATCCGCTACCGCCGCGACACCGGATCGGCGCTGTATCGCCGCAGCCTGTACGTCTTCTGGCGCCGGTCGGTGGGGCCGACGACCCTGTTCGACACGCCCGCCCGCCAGGTCTGCACCGTGCGGCAGTTCCGCACCAATTCGCCGCTGCACGCGCTGACCACCATGAACGATCCAACCTTTGTCGAGGCCGCGCGCGTATGGGCCGAACGCTTGCTGCGCGACGGACAGCTGACGCAGGACGAACGACTGGCCCTGGCCTTCCGAATGGCGACGGCGCGCAACCCGACACCCGAGGAAGGTGCGGTGCTGACCCACGCCCTGGAAGGATTTCTTCAGCGCTTTCGGCGCGATCCCGCCGCCGCCGAACAGTTGCTGGCCGTCGGTGACTTCCGGTCCAACAGCGCAATCGACGCCCCCAGTCACGCCGCCTACACGGCCGTCGCCAGTCTGATCTTGAATCTGGACGAGACGCTCACCAAGGAATGAATGCCATGACCACTGCTGCCGACCAACGCCATTTCCTTTCCCGCCGCGAACTTCTCGGGCGCACCGCCGCGGGGCTGGGCACGGCCGCGGTCGGCTCGTTGCTGCCGGGCCGCGCGCACGCGCTGGTGGAAGGTCAGGGCCTGCCCGGCCTGCCGCACTTCGCGCCGCGGGCCAAGCGGGTCATCTTCCTGACCCAGTCGGGCGGGCCGTCGCAGATTGATATGTTCGACCACAAGCCGACGCTGGCCAAACTGCGTGGCACGGATCTGCCACCGTCGGTGCACCAGGGCCAACGCCTGACCACGATGACGGCCGGGCAGGGCATGAAGATCCAGCCCAGCGCCTTTCGTTTTGCGCAGCACGGACAGTCCGGCGCGTGGGTCAGCGAGCTTTTGCCCCACACGGCCGCCGTGTCGGATGACCTTTGCTACATCAAGACCATGAACACTGAGGCCATCAACCACGCCCCGGGCATGACGACGCTGCTGACGGGTGGCCCGCAGCCGGGACGTCCCAGTGCAGGCGCGTGGGTACAATATGGCCTCGGCAGTCTGAACCGCGATCTGCCCGGGTACGTGGTCATGCTGTCGCGCGATCAGCACGGCACCTGCGGCCAGTTGTTGTTCGATTATTACTGGGGCAGCGGCTTTCTGCCGTCGAAATATCAAGGCGTGAAGTTCCGCGGCAGCGGTGATCCCGTTCTGTACCAGTCGGATCCGCCCGGCATCAGCCGGGAGGCGCGCCAGGATTTTCTGACCGACCTGACGGCGCTGGACCAGATCAAGTACCGCGAAATGGGCGATCCCGAGACCCTGACCCGCATCGCGCAGTACGAGATGGCGTATCGGATGCAGGCGTCCGTGCCGGGGCTGACCGATCTGTCCGACGAGCCCGCATCGGTTCTGGAGATGTACGGCCCCGAGGTGCACAAGCCCGGCAGTTTTGCCGCCAACTGCTTGCTGGCGCGGCGCCTGGCCGAACGCGACGTGCGTTTCGTCCAGCTTTTCCACGTCGGCTGGGACACCCACAGGAACATCGAAAGCGAGCTGCGCATGCAGTGCGAGGACACTGATCGCCCGTCGGCCGCGCTGGTCAAGGATCTCAAGCAGCGCGGCTTGCTGGACGACACGCTGGTGGTCTGGGGCGGCGAATTCGGGCGCACGGTGTTCAGCCAGGGCGATCTGAACGCCGTCGGCTACGGCCGCGACCATCATCCGCGCTGCTTCACGATGTGGCTGGCCGGCGGCGGCGTGAAGGCGGGAATGTCCTACGGCGAGACCGACGAGTTCAGCTACAACGTTGCCCGGGATCCCGTGCACGTGCACGACTTGCAGGCGACCATCCTGCACCTGTTGGGCGTCGACCATGAACGCCTGACCTTCAAATTCCAGGGCCGCAACTTCCGGCTGACCGACGTCGGCGGCAAGGTGGTGAAGGGGATCTTGCGCTAGCCCGTCAGCGGTGGCGCTGGAAGAATTCGATCACGCTGGGCGTCTGGGCTTGGCGGTTGGCGGCGCACACGCCCATCTGTTCCATCGTCTGGGCCATCACGCGGGTTCCCCCTGCCAGGGCCGCAGCCCGGGCGGCGAACGTGTGTTCGATCTCGGCGCGTCGGCCGTCGTCGCACAGGGATGCCAGCACGGTGACGCTGCGGCCACGAAGTTCGGCCGGCAGGCGCGCGGTGATTTCGTCGAAATGCTGCTTGAAAAAAGCGTAGGCGGCCGCGCGCGTTTGCACCCGCTGGAAGGGCGCCGAAATCAACGTCGCGGCATCGCGCATCTCGAATTCGTCGGTCAGGCTCAGCTGCATGGACATCTGCAAGATCGACGCTTCCGCGAACTGCGCCATCGCCGCCAGCAGGCGCGTGCGCCGCGTCCGATCCACGGCCTTGCGTGCTTCCGCGTGCAACCGTTCATACAGCTTGCCATCTCCACGACGCGCGGCCACCGACAGCACCGCATCCACCATCTCGGGCTCAACAGTCTTCGGGTCGTCCAGCCAGCGTCCGGCCAGCGCGGTCGCCTCCTGCTGCATCGTCGCGTCTTCTCCCTCGCCCCCCACCAGCGCCACCAAGGCGGCCCGCAGCTCTTTGGTGTCGTCGTCTTCGCCGCTGCGGCTGCGCCAGCCGAGGGCGCGCGCGCGTTCGCCGTATGCCACGCGCAAGAACTTCCGATGTGTCTCCTGCAGCGACTCGGGCAGCATTTCCCCCACGCCCTGAAGAATTCCCATCGACGCCTTGACCAGATGCTGGTTCGCGCTGCGGGCCAGGGTCTCGGCCAGTCCCAGGGCCACCGCCTTGCCCAGGGCGCCCGTCTGCACCTGCGCCTCGACGTCACCGACCAGGGTTAGCCGTTCGGGCACCGACATGACCTTGTCCGCATGGCCCAGTAGCCTGCCCAGCAAGTCGTCGTCGAGGCGGCTGCGGTAATAGCCCACGCCTTCGTGATTGGGTTTCACCCAGGCCGGGCACCCCTTGGCCTGGTCCAGCGTCATCGCGGCGCTGCGTTCCGTCAGCAGCGTGCACGCGGTATCCGCGCCCGCACCGACGGCATATCGAATGCACACGGGCACATGCCACGTGCGCGCTGTATCGATGCGTGAGCCGAGCGGTGCGTACCGCTGCTGGGTCAACGTCACGCGCGGCGCCGCGGCCTTGGTGCAGGTCAACGCCATGCTGACTTGCGGAACGCCGCTTTGCCGCACGAAGGAATCAAAGACGCCGTGAACATCACGCCCGGCGGCCGCACCGATGGCGCTGACGAAATCGTCGTAGGTCGCGTTGGCCCAGGCGTGCTTCGCCAGGTACGTGCGCACGCCCTTGCTGAACGCACCCTCGCCGACCCAACGCTCGATCATCGCCAGTACGGCGGCACCCTTCTGGTAGGTGATGCCGTCGAAGGCGTTCTTGATGTCGTCCTTGCTGTCGATGGGCTGGCGAATCATGCGGGCGGTATCCAGGCTGTCCTGCCCCATCACGGCGGATCGGCTGTTCGCGCCCAGGATGGGCCAGTCCCATTCGGGCTTCCAGCGCGCGATGACCTTGTCTTCCATCCACGTCGCAAATGATTCGTTCAACCAGATGTCGTCCCACCACGCGTGCGTCACCAGATCCCCGAACCACATATGCGCCAGCTCATGCGCCGCCACCAGCGCGTACCGTTGCTGTTTGGCGCGCGTCAGGTCATCGGGTTTCGACAGGATGATGCTGTGTCGGAAGGTGATCAGCCCCGGATTTTCCATGGCCCCCGCGTTGAAGACCGGCACCGCCACGAGATCCAGTTTCGCAAACGGGTATGCGGTGCCCAGTTCGTCCTCCAGGCGCGCCAGGATGGGCCGCGTGACCTCGACGGGATATTGCGCATCCGCGGCGCGGCCGCGCGGCACGACGATGCGGATGGGAACGCCCTGCCGCGACTTGCCCGCGTCAGCAAAATCGAAGGGGCCGACCGCGAAGGCGATCAAATAACTGGGCAGCGGCCTGGTCTCGGCGAAGCGGGTGATCTTGCCCGCCGGGCCCTCGGGCGTCTCGGATTCGATGGGCGTGTTGGACAGCGCGGCCAGCGCCTGCTTGGTGTGCAGGGTCAGGCGCCACGGCACCTTGTAGCCAGGCTCGTCGAAACACGGGAAAGCCCGGCGCGCGGACGTCGCCTCGAACTGTGTGAACAGATACCAGTCGTCGCCTTCTTTGACCGGGTAGATTCCGTCACCGTCGTTCCGGTGCATCTTGCCCCGGTATTTCAGGACCACGCGGGCCGGCCCTGGCGCCACCACACGGGGGAAGATCAGCGCCAGGAAGTCGCGTTTCGCCGGACGCGCCTGGGCTGACAGACGTTCGCCACCGACAATCAATTCCGCCGCGTCGACGGTCAATTCGTCGGCGTTCAGCCACAGCGTGTCGCTGCCCCGCAAGAAGGTCAGGTCGATGCTGATCGTGCCGAAGAAGTCCTCGCGCGCCGGATCAAGGTTCAGCTCGGCCTCGTAATGGGTGGGCCTCGCAATCGGCGGCAAGCGCAGGGCGGGGCTTGTCAGTGGCGCAGGGGCGCGCGCGCCGGCCGCCGGTGGCGCAGCCGCGCCCGGTGTGCCCAGGCGTGGTGCACAGGATGCGGCCACAAGAATCGCGGGCCCCAACCAGCACAGCGATGACTTGATCATGGCGCGCACCATAACGCGCCTCTGTCTTGCCGAGAAAGCCGCCCTCAGGGTTGCGGAAGCTGCCAGTCCTCGCCGAAAAATCCAGCCTCGGTGATGCGACCTGGACCGTGCGCGTCTGCCGGCTGGCTGGTGTCGATGACCGCCCAATCCGGCAGCTTGGGCGTCTGCCGGGCGTTGGTCAGATAGTCGTATTCACGGAAGGAAAAACCGCTGTTGAGCACGACGTAGCGCTCGGGGTTCAGCGGATTGGGAAAGATGGCGACGAGGGCGTATTGCTCGCCCCGGTAGCGACGCTGGCCGATAGCGATGCCGTCGTTAGTCCAGTGTATGGGCATCCGATCCGCGATGCGGCCAAGCAACCGGTTGCTGCCGGGATCTCCCCACAGCACCAGGTTGTAGGCCGCGATGTCGTCGGCACCGACCTCGGCGTCTCGCTTGACGCGCGGCTCGCCGCGGAAGAAACGCCGCCACTGCGTGATGGCCCGTTTCTGTTCGGCGACCACCCAGCGCCCCGCCGCCGGGTAGTCCGCGCGGCCCGTGGGCGTCACCATCAAGAAGGGCTGGGTGAAGGCGTCATCGACGGGCCCTTGCAAATCGTGTTTCTTGCGCGACCCCAGCGCGGCCGGAATCGGTCCCGTCTCCCAGCGCGCGCCGTTCTTGTGAAAGCTGACCGCCCACGGAAGGTGGCCGCGCGGCGCGCTGACAGACAGCCGCTGCCCGTCTATGGACACGAGCGGCACTCGATCGGGGGACAGTGGACTGCGATCCGCCGGTGTCGCCAGGCTGAGCGCCGTGACGTTGCGGGTGGTTATGCGCACCTCGCGCCCAGCGATGATCTCGGCCTGAACAGTGGCTTTTTCCCAGTGGCGCCCCAATCCATCGACCGTGACCCACGCCTGTCGGTTGTATTTTAGCGTCGGCGTCGTCAGCGACACCCGGCGTGGGATGCGCTCGCGCCCGCGCGCTGCCAGCGCATCGACCTGCCGCGCGACCTCGACCTTGGCGGCCGGCTGGTACGCATGGGCCGTTCCCGGACCGATGATGTGCGTGATCTTGGCGCCCACGGGTCCCAGGACCTGGACCATGGTGTCGCCCGCCAGGCGCTGGGTATCGAGGGCCCCGCTGTAAGCGACGACGGTCGTGTTTCGAAAATTTTCCGCGTAAGGCGGGGCATCGTAAAGCTGCCGCAGCTTGCGTTCCCACCAGCTGGGGTCGACCTTGTCGCCGTATTCCTTCTCAAGATAACGGCCCGCTTCGACGAATCCGGCCCCCGGCGCGACGGCCGCCCAGTCTGAAGCGAAATGGGCACCCAGATGCCACGCGGTCGCCCCACCCATCGAGAAGCCGCGAATGACAATCCGGTCGTCGTCGATCCGGTAGCGCCGTTTGACGTCGGCCAGCGCTTCGAAGAAGTCCACCTCGCCGGCAAATTTGCTGGCGTTGCAGTAGCGGCCATAGGGCTGAAGCACGAAGGTGTCCGGGCGGACGAAGGGACCGCCGCTGCCGATCGCCTCGGAAAGAAATCGCACCTCTGTCAGGTCTTCTGCGCGGCCGTGAAACCAGATGTCCAATCGCCACGGCCGGGCCAGCGAGTAACCGGGCGGCACGTACAAACCGTAAGGCTGCACCGATCCGTCGATGGCGGACACGTAGCCGAGGACCGTCGGGCCCGATATCTGGGTGTGGGCCTCGTGCTGCAAGAAGGACTGCGCCCGCGCCTGACCCTTGGCTAAAAGCTTGCGCGCCCTGTCCACATCGGCAGGACCGAAAAGCTCGTCGTCGCGCAGGGCGACCTCGACCGAGCGACGAAAGATTTCCACGTCCGGCATAGCGTCGCCCCCGCCCGGACTTGCCCGAAGCTGGCCGACATCGTGGCCGAGCGACGCCAATCCGCGCACCAGCCCATCGAGGTCCGCCGCGCTGAGGGGCGATCCCTTGGGCGGCACTGGGTGCAGAACGAACACCTCTTGCTTGCGGACAGCCTGTCCGCGAACGATGCCCGCCGTGACGGCCAGCAGGGCGCAGGTGAGGGTGAGCCGCAAGGCCCAAAGAGATCGCATTTGCGGCGCATCCTACGCCGTTGTCGACGGAATGGGCGGGTTTCCCGTCCGGTCCTTCGGCACCCCGGACGCGCGTTCGGTCACGTCGTCCGGCAGCCGGCAGCCGAGTTCCTTGGCAGCCCTGCGGGCGCGGCACAAAGGCCCTGGCACGGCCTTCGCTGTGGCTGTCGACGTCAACGGGATCGATCTTCAACCATCAACAGGAGACCAACATGTCCACGCTAAAAGAGAAGCTGAAGCTGGTGACCGCGGCCGTGGCCGCCATCGAGAAGCAGTTCGGAAAGGGTTCCATCATGTCGCTCGGGGGCGGCGACGTCCCCGAGATCTCGGTCATCCCGACCGGGTCGATCGGTCTCGACGTCGCGCTGGGCGTCGGCGGCCTGCCGCGTGGTCGCGTGGTCGAGATCTACGGACCCGAATCGTCGGGCAAGACCACGTTGATGTTGCACGTCATCGCGCAGGCCCAGAAGGCGGGCGGCGTGTGCGCCTTCATCGACGCCGAACACGCCCTGGATGTGCAGTACGCGCGAAAGCTGGGTGTGCGCATCGAGGACCTGCTTGTGTCCCAGCCCGACTGCGGCGAGCAGGCGCTGGAAATCGTCGACCGCCTGGTAGGCACGGGTGCGGTCGATCTGATCGTTGTGGATTCCGTCGCCGCGCTGGTCCCGCGGGCCGAGATCGAAGGCGAGATGGGGGACGCGCACATGGGCTTGCAGGCGCGTTTGATGAGTCAGGCCCTGCGCAAACTGACGGCGGCCACCGCGCGCAACAACACGGCGGTCGCCTTTATCAACCAACTGCGCATGAAGATCGGCGTGATGTACGGGAATCCCGAAACCACCACCGGGGGCAACGCGCTGAAGTTCTACGCCAGCGTGCGTCTCGACATTCGCAAAACAGGCTTGGTCAAGGACGGCGAGCAAGCGGTGGGCAGCAAGACGCGCGTCAAGGTAGTAAAAAACAAGGTGGCGCCGCCCTTCCGCGAGGCGGAATTCGAGATCATCTACGGCACCGGCATCAACTGGGCCGGCGAAATCGTCGATCTGGCCTCGGACGCCGGCCTGCTGGAAAAATCGGGCGCGTACTACTCGCTCAAAGGCGAGCGGATCGCACAGGGCCGCGACAAGGCCTGCGCCTTCATGATCGAGCACCCGGCCGTCGCCGAGGACCTGCGCCTGGGTCTGGTCGCCGCGCGCAAGGCCGAGAACGCCCGCATCGGTGCCAGCAGCGTCGTGCCCGAGCCCGAGCCCGGGCTGGAGTCGGAGGCGGCGGCAGCGGCAGCGGCCTAGGCAGTCAACGGCTCAGGTGCCCTGGGGGGGCGAATCCCCCCGGGGGTGCATGGGCCACTGTTTTGTTGACACCACGCTTTAGTTGCCGATACGCTATCGAAGGGCGGCGTGTAGTGAATAGTCGGTCTGATAGAAGGTCTGCTCATGGTGGCCTGTCCGCCGCGATGACGGCAGGGATCCTGCTCGCCACGCTGGCGTCGGCGTGTGTGGGGTCGATCGACGGCCGTAATGTGTCTGTGAGCGGCCCCGCTTCGGGTGCCGCGGGATCCCCGGAGACCACCACGCAGGGTTCCGCCGGCGCTGGGGGCACCGTTGCGATGGGCGCCACGGTTGCGATGGCCGCCAAGGAAGAAAGCGCGGGACCGTGGCAGCTTCGGCGGCTGACGACGCGCGAGTACGACAACACCGTCGCCGACCTGCTTGGCGTGACGGGCTACGGGGGAATTCCCCTGCCCAATGATGCCCCCGGGGAAACGGGCTTTACCTTCCCTGCGGACGCCACAGAACAGCACGCGCGCCTGTTTCGAGAGGCGGCTCAGACGCTGGCCGACGCGGCGTTGAAGGGTTCGTGGACCCGCTTGGTACCCTGCGCGCCGACGTCAGGATCCACCGCCCCGGCAGAGGACGCATGCGCCCTGCAGTTCATCCGGAACTTCGGCAAAAGTGCGTTCAGGAGGCCGCTCGGCGAGGACGAGGTCGACGAGCTTGTGGCGTTGTACCGCCAGATTCGGACGGACGTCGGCTATGACTTCAAGAGCACCATAAGTCTGCTGGTGCAGGCGTTCCTGCAATCACCCAGGTTTCTCTATCACCAGGAGCGGGGCCTGGACGCCCCGATTCGACAAGGGGATCTTATTCGCCTCGCGCCCTATGAGGTGGCCTCGCGCCTTTCGTATCTTCTTTGGGAAACGATGCCCGACGCGACGCTGTTCGCCGCGGCGGATGCGGGGGCATTGGCCGCCGAAAAGGACGTCGTGGCGCAGGCCGAACGCTTGCTTAGCGATCCGCGTGCGGCGCGCAGTCTGGGCAGCTTTCATCAACAGTGGCTGCAGATGGGGACGCTTGGCCGCATTGAAAAGGACGCCGGCGTGTTTCCGTCCTTCGCCACAGCCATCCGACCATCCCTCGAGGCCGAGTTCGACGCTTTCGTCCAAAATGTCTACAACGGCGACGCCCGGCTGGAGAGCTTGCTGACGTCTCCCGTTGCCTTCGCAACGGCACAGACAGCGGCGCTTTACGGTTTACCGCCGGTGGTCGTGGCGGCCCTGCAGCCCGGCGTGATCGCGAAGGTCGATCTTGATCCCACGCAGCGCGCCGGCCTGCTGACCCAGTTGGCATTCCTGTCCGCCAAGGCCTCGTTGGTGAGGCGCGGTGTGGCCGTCTACAAGTTTCTGCTCTGCGGTCAGGTTGCGCCGCCGCCGAAGAGCGTCGAAAATGAGGTCAACGCGCAGACAGCCAGCGCTGCGACCGAGCAAGAAAAGGCCGCCGCACGCAAAGCGCAGGCGTCCTGCGCGGCTTGCCACCAGTATATGGATCCCGCCGGGTTCGCGTTCGAGAACTACGACGCCGTTGGCCAGTACCGGAAGGTCGCTGCCGACGGCTCCGCGATAGACTCATCGGGCCTGCTGCCGTTGCCCAGCGGGCAAACGACGTTTGCGGACGCCGTCGGCTTGCTGAAAAGCCTGGCAAAGACGGAGGAAGCTCGTCGGTGCGTGACGCGACAGTGGTTCAGGTACGCGCTTGGTCGCGTCGAAACGGCTGACGAGCAGCCAACGCTCGACCGGGTCTATGATCAATTGGCGGCCGAGGGGTCATTCGACCTCAGGAAGCTTGTTCTTGCGGTGACTCAGTCCCGATCGTTCTTGTTCAGGTCGCCGAGTCCAGGGGAGGCACCATGAAGTCACGCGAAAAGTTCTCGCGACGCGCCTTTCTCAAGGCGACTGGAATCAGCCCCCTTTTGTTGCCGCTCGTTGAGCCTCAGTTGGCCCGTGCCGGTTGCCTGCCCAACGGACCCAAGCGCGCCGTGTTTGTCGTATGGCCTAATGGCATCTTGCCGGAGAACAAGCCGGAGAACTGGCCCTCTGCCCGAAGCGGCCCAACAGACTTCTCACTGTCCCGAGCCATGCAGAGCCTTGAGCCGTATCGGAAGGATCTGCTGTTCCTCGACAAGCTGAACTACCGGTTTCTCGACGACACGCCTATTGGCAAATACCCCGCCGGCGTAAATGGGCACCTCACTCACCAGGGGCTGTTGACCGGGCGGAGAATGCTCGAGTTCAGGCCCAATGGGGACAACGTGGCCGCGGGTCCATCGATCGATCGTTATCTGGGCAGCGAGCTAAAGAAGCTCTACCCGCACCTGTTACCCAGTAGCCTCTATCTCGGCGTCTTCCTCACGTACCCCGCATACGCGGTCCACGACGGACCCAACAAACCCGTCGCGCCATTCGAAGATCCCCTGGCTGCGTTCAGCGCCGTGTTTTCCGGCCGCACCAGCGGGGTTCCCGATCCCGAGATAGAACGAGCGCGTCAGGGTCAGAAAAGTGTCCTCGACTTCGTCGCCAAGGATCTGGTTCGATTCGGCCAGAGGCTGGGCACCGAGGACGGATACAGGATCCAGCGGCACCTGGATTCGATCCGGACAATCGAAAACGAGATCCTCGCGGTGCGCCCGGTCCTCGTTGACACCTGCGTGCCGAAATCGGCACCGGCTGCGATCGACAAACTATTGCCCGAGAACCTGCCGAAGTTAATGCAATTGCAAATGGATATTCTGGTGGCGGCCATGGCAGCCGATGTGACCAGGGTTGCCGTTCTGCAGTTTGCCGACGGACAAGGTTCCAATCTCTATTTTCCCTGGTTGAACCTGGCGACTGGTACCCGCGCGAGCACTTTTCACGAGGTCAAACACGAGACCGTGCCGGGGTCGTTCGAGGTCGATTCATGGATTTACCAGCAGTGGGCCTACCTGATCGGTAGGCTGAACGACGAAAAGGAGGGCGACAAACGGATGCTGGACACCTCCGTGGTCACTTTCATGAACAACATGACGCTGGGGCTTCACACTTGGAACGACGTGCCCGCCTTTCTGGCCGGCAGTTGTGGCGGGTACTTCAAGACGGGACGTTGCGTGAAGAACACAGCCCCCAGTGCCTTTCACCCCCCGCTGCTGGTGTCGATTGCGAACGCGATGGGCTTCGACCAGCTCCAATCATGGGGCGATCCCGAGTACAACAGCGGTCCGATGCCTGGCCTGACCTGAGCCACGACGTCGACAGTCACTACCCCATAGACATTTTTCTGGCTGGGTCTAGCGTGCCGGGGATGATTCCCCTGATTCTCGCCGCCCTCGTCGCACAGGTCTCCGCCACCCCGGCACCCAAGGCCAAATTGCCCGGCGAGGACTGGCTTGTCCTGTTCAACGGGAAGGACCTCGCCGGCTGGGTGAATGTCGGCGGCGAAAAATGGGAAATCGAGAACAGCACGCTGCACGGGCGGGCGGTGACCCGCGGCTACGGGTATCTGCAGACGAACAACAGCTACAAGGATTTCGAGCTTGCCCTGCGCTTCAAGTGCGAGGGTGACGGCAACAGCGGCATCTTCTTCCACGTGTGGTTCAAGCCGGGCACGGCCAGCGTCACGAAAGGGCCGCAGGCCGAGATCGACTGCACCCTGGGCCAGCACACCGGCGGCATTTACGATCAGTCGCGCAAGTGGCTGGTGTGGCCAGCGCCCGAAAATGAAAGCGTCGTTCGTCGCGACGAATGGAACGAATACCTGGTCAAGGTGGTCGGCAATCGCTACCTAACCAGACTGAACGGCGTCGTGATGGTGGACTACACGGATCCGAAACCGGAAAGCGACGATGGCCCCATCGGCCTGCAACTGCATTCCGGCGGGCAGGGCAACATGCGCTTCAAGGACATTATCATCCGCGACCTGTCGCGACGCTGAAGCGGCGCCGTCCCGGTGCTGGCCGCGACATTCTTGCCCAGCTTACGTCGCCCACGCTGGGTTAAGCTCTGTCGTTCATGCGCAACGCTGTTGCACCCCGCATCCTCGGATGCCTCCTGGCGGTGTTCTGCGCCGGGACCGGTTGCGCGCACCGTCCCTGGGATCGTCCGGACGCCGCCTGGACGCGCTTCTCGGCGCCACACTTCGTGGTGCATTCGGACGCTGAGATGGCGCAGGTCCAACCCCTGGTCGAACGACTGGAACGCGTGCACGCGGCGCTCGGGCGCCGATATTTCATGGGGGCCAGCACACCCGTGGTCGAAGTCCTGGCCTTCCGCCGGCCCAGCGACTACAAGGGCGTGGCCCCCGATGACGTGGCGGGGTTCTTTGTCGATCGGATGGGACCTCTCGGTCAGGGTCTGATGGTCTTCCCGATGGACAGCGACTTCGACCTGGTGGCGTCGATTGCCGCCCACGAGCTGGCCCATAGGTTCCTCAGCGGCATCGGCCCGCACGTGCCGCCGTGGCTGCACGAGGGGTTCGCCAATTACGTTGGCGCGCTTCAGATCGAGGGCGATCTGGTCATCTTCGATGCCGAAGAGATCCACGGCGGCTACGTGTATTTCGCCGATCCTGTCCCGATGAACGATCTTCTGACGGCCAAATTTTCAGGCTTTCACAGCGCGGACGGCATGGCCCACTACATGACTTCGTGGATCCTCATGCGGCGCCTTCTCAGCGAGTCGGGCAACGGTCGACAGCAGCACTTCGAGCAGTTCGTCAGGCGCATCGAGGCCACCCAGGACGTCAACCAGCACAAGCAGATCGTGGCTGAGGTCTTCGGCCTGAAGCTGCCTGAACTGGACCGCGACATCAAGGCGTTTCACAGCAGCGTGTTTCACGGCATCGGCAAGGTCCGATCGCGAAAGACCGGCGCAGTGGTGTTGCCCGACCTCGGCCCGCTGAACCTGCAGGTCGCCCCCGACGATCCCGGCGACGTGAAGGCCATGTGCCTGGCACTGCGGAAATAGGCCCAGTTGCCATGCGCCTGTTGCTTGTCACGCCGCCGATGACCCAGCTCAATACGCCGTACCCGGCGACGGCGTATCTGACCGGCTTCCTGCGGCTGCACGCCGAGCGTCTGGGCTTGCACGTGATGCAGGCCGACCCCGCGCTTGAGCTATTTCTGCGTGTCTTCTGCCGTGCGGGATTGACGACCGTCGCGAAGATCTTGAATCAGCGCCTCGCGCGCCTGCGCAAGGGCCGTCGTCGATCCCAGCCGCCGCCGGGACTGGCGCATTTTGCCGCCAACACTGATCGCTACCTCGACACCATCGATGCGGCCGTTCGCTTCTTGCAAGGCAAGGATCCCAGTCTGGCTTTGCGCATCGCCGGTCGTGACTTTTTGCCCGAAGGTCCCCGATTTGGTGTGATTGCCGACGCCCTGCCCGACGACACCGAAGACCCCCTGGCCTGGGCGTTCGGGGCGCTGGGCATTGCGGACCAGGCCAAGTACCTGGCCAGCCTGTATGTCGACGACGTCGCCGATGTCGTGCGCGAAGGCATTGATCCGCGCTTCGAGCTGTCTCGTTACGGCGAGAAGCTGGCGGCCAGCGCCCCGACTTTTGATCCGCTGCAGCAGGCGCTTGATGCCGAACCCACCTTCGTCGATGAGACACTGGACGACATCGCCGCAGCGCTGGTCGCGCGGCACCGGCCCGATCTGCTGGGCCTGACGGCGCCCTTCCCCGGCAATGTCTATGGCGCGTTTCGGATCGCACGCGCCGTGAAGGCCGTGTCCCCGACGACGCGCATCGCGCTGGGCGGTGGATTCGTCAACACCGAACTGCGCCAGCTGCAAGACCCGCGCGTTTTCGACTACGTCGACTTCATCACGCTCGACGACGGCGAGCGCCCCCTGCTGTCGCTGATCGAACACCTGCGATCCGGGGGCAGTCCGCGGGCGCCGCTTTTCCGGACACTCGTTCGGCAACACGGACGCGTGATCTTGCAGACGGATCCGCGGCAGCACGACATCCCCCTGCGCGACAGTGGCACACCGACCTACGACGGTCTGCCGCTTGGCGACTATCTATCGATTTTCGAGATGCTGAATCCCATGCACCGTCTGTGGTCCGACGGCCGCTGGAACAAGCTGACCGTTGCGCACGGCTGCTACTGGAAGAAGTGCACCTTTTGTGACGTGTCGCTGGACTACATCAGTCGCTACGATCCGGCATCGGCCGACGCGCTGGTCGACCGCATCGAGGCGCTGGTGCGCGAGACCGGGCAGACGGGATTTCATTTTGTCGACGAGGCGGCGCCGCCGGCGGTGCTGCGAGCCCTGTCCCAGCGCCTGCTGGATCGGGGCGTGGTGATCACCTGGTGGGGCAATATCCGTTTCGAAAAAACCTTCACGCCTGAACTGACAAAACTCATGGCGCGGTCAGGTTGCGTGGCGGTCAGTGGCGGACTAGAGGTCGCCTCCGATCGCTTGTTGGCGCTGATGAAGAAGGGCGTCACCGTCGCACAGGTGGCCCGGGTGACGCGCGCTTTCGCGGACGCCGGCATCATGGTTCACGCCTATCTGATGTACGGATTTCCCACCGAGACGGAACAGGAGACCGTCGATTCTCTGGAACGCGTGCGGCAGCTATTTGAAGAAGGCTGCATCCAGTCGGCGTTCTGGCACCGCTTTGCCGCCACCGCCCACAGTCCCATTGGCCTGACGCCCAAGACCTTCGGCATTCGCCTGGCGCCCGAGCCCGTCGTGACGTTTGCGCGCAACGATCTGGTCTACGACGATCCCGTGGGCTGCGACCACGAATTCCTTGGCCACGGGCTGCGCAAGGCCTTGCACAATTACATGCACGGTGTGGGCCTGGACCTCGACGTGCGGAATTGGTTTGCAGGCGGCGACCGCCCCGTGCCCGCGGCCCGCGTGCGCAAGAATCTCATACGTAGCGCTTTGTGATGTCCACTGGCGCTACGCCCCTGTCGAAGGCGCAACTTCGCTCGGGCCTCGCCGCCTGGCTGGGCTGGTTCTTCGACGGCCTCGACATGCACCTTTACACCCTGGTCGCGACGCCCTTCGTGGCGTCCTTGCTGGCGACCGACGTTCGCGATCCGGCAGTGGGGCGCAAGGGCTCGATCATTCAGGCGGCGTTCCTGGTCGGCTGGGCGCTTGGCGGCGCGTTCTTCGGGCGTCTCGGCGATCTTCTTGGTCGCCGAAAGGCCCTGGTCCTCACGATCCTGACCTATGCCTGTTTCACCGGCCTGTCGTCGCTGGCGCAAACGTGGTGGCAGCTGATGCTGTTTCGTTTCCTGGGGGCGCTGGGCATCGGTGGCGAATGGGCGGTCGGTGCGGCGTTGCTGGTCGAAACCTGGCCGCGGGCCTGGCGCCCGTGGATCGCCGCCGTGCTGCAAAGCGCGGTCAACATCGGGATCATGTTCGCGTGCCTGGCGGGATTCGTCTTCAAGCACGACCAGTCGAACCGGCTGATCTTTCTGGTCGGCATCGTGCCCGCGCTGGTCACGCTGTGGATTCGCAAGGCGGTGCCCGAGACCGATGCGTGGAGCCATGCGCGTGCCGGTGCGCAGCCGGCAGGCATCGGTGACCTGTTCACGCCCGCCGCCCGTGGCGTGACCTTTCGGGTCCTCGGTATCTGCGCCGTGTCGCTGACCGCGCACTGGGCATTCATGTTCTGGCAACAGGCGCATGTGCGCGCGCTGCCCGAGATTGCCGGGCTCGAAGCCGACGCGCGTAACACCGCGGCGCTCGTCGCCCTGCTGGTCATCATGGTGGGCTCGATGGCCGGAAACTTCATCGCCGGCGCGCTGGCCCGCCGCCTGGGATACCGCAAGACGATTTCAGGGATGCTGGCCGCGTATTTCCTGGTGATGCTGCTGTGCTTTCACCGCAGCTGGACCTACCAGACGACGTTGCTGTGGTTTGTCGCAATTGGGGTCTGTCAGGGCGCGTTCGCCCTGTTCACGATGTGCCTGCCGCCGCTGTTCCCCACCTTGCTGCGTACGACCGGGGCCGGGTTTTGCTACAATTTCGGCCGCATCGTCGCCGCAGCAGGCACCGTGCTATTCGGGCTCTTCAGCCGCGTAGGGGATTTTCGCGAAGCCCTTCTTTATGCGGGATTTCTTTTCGCGCCCGCCGCCGCGCTGGCACTGCTTCTTCCCCAGGAACCGGTTCAATCCGCCGGCCGATCCAGCACCCGGTAGTGCAGCGCCTCGGCCAGATGGGGCGCGCGGACGGCCACGCTGTCATCCAGGTCGGCGATGGTGCGCGCCAGTCGACGGACGCGTTCGATGGCCCGCGCCGACAGCGCCAGCCGTTCGACCGCCCGTTCGAGAATGCGGTGGCCATCGGCGTCCACCGCGACAGCGGCGTTCAGCTCGCGTCCGTCGAGACGGGCATTGGCGCGTGGACCCCGGGCTCGTTGCAGGGCCCGCGCTTGCTCGACCCGTGCCCGCACGGGGGCGCTCGCCTCGCCGGGTTCGGCCAACGCCAGCTCGCGGTACGACACAGCCGGAACGTCGACGTGCATATCGATGCGGTCCAGCAGCGGACCTGACAGCTTGCTGCGATAGCCGTTGATCGCACCTTGCGAGCAGATACAAGTTCGCAGGGGGTTGTCGAGATGGCCGCAGGGACATGGGTTGGTCGCCGCCACCAGCATGAAGTCCGCCGGAAAGGTCACCGTGCGTCGGGCCCGCACCAGCGCCACCGAACGCTCTTCGAGTGGCTGCCTAAGCGCCTCCAGAACAGGTCGGCCAAATTCAAGCAGTTCGTCCAGGAACAGGACGCCGTTGTGGGCCAGGGAAATCTCGCCCGGCCGCACAGTGGGCCCGCCGCCCACCAATCCCGCAACCGTGACGGTGTGGTGGGGCGCTCGAAAAGGTCGCCCTGCGACCACCGAACGCCCGCCGAGTACGCCGGCGACGGAATAGATCATCGTGGTCTCCAGCGCTTCGTCGAAGGACAGCGTCGGCAAGATTCCGGCCAGTCGCCGCGCCAGCATCGTCTTTCCGGAACCCGGCGGGCCCACGAACAGCAGGTTGTGCCCACCGGCCGCCGCGATCTCCAACGCCCGCCGCGCGATCGGCTGGCCACGAATATCGGCCAGATCCGCCAGTCCGCGCGGGGGCAGGGCGGGTGGGCCCTCGACCGGGCTTGCACCGACAGGGGCCGCCTGACCCTGCAACGACGCTAGCAGTTCGTGCAGGCTGCTCACCGGAACGACGTCCAGCGCCCCGCCGACCATGGCCGCCTCGGCGGCATTCCCGCGCGGAACGAACAGGCGGGAGACACCTTTGCTGCGCGCCCACGCCGCCATCGGCAGGACGCCCTTGACGGGCCGCACGCCGCCGTCGAGGGCCAGCTCGCCGACCAGCACAGCCCCCGCCGCACAGTCGGCCGGCAGCAATCCGGCGGCCAGCAGGATCCCGATGGCGATGGGCACGTCGAACGCCGCGCCGTCCTTGCGCAGATCGGCGGGCGCCAGATTGACCGTGATCCGACGCGGCGGAAGCTTGAAGCCGGTGTTCTCGAGGGCGCCCCGAATGCGCACCCGTCCCTCCTTCACCCCCGCGTCGGGCAGGCCGACGATGTGGCAGCCGGGCAGCCCCGCGGCCACGTCCACCTCGACGTCGATGGGGGCCGCTTCAATGCCGACGACGGTGGCCGACGAAATTCGTGCGAGCATGTCAGGACCAACAGCGAGATCCGTGCCAGTCCTCAACGTCGAAGGTGCGCGGATTTTTGTGCGTCACGCGCAGTTTCGTGGTCCACGGATCGGCCTGGCGTCCGATTTTCGGGCCCGCGTGCGACCGGGAACTTGCTGGCATGGTGGCGCAATGAACCAAGGCCGAACCCGATCCCGCATGTGCCGGCCCGGTCTAGACCTCCAGGCCGCGCACCGGGCCGCAGTCTGACACCTCACCGAACCCCTCTGCGGGAACGCCCATCATGTTCAGCACCGAAGTGCCCAGGCGGTGATAGTCCTGCGCGCCCCCGTCCACCATATAGCCCGTGCGTTTCAGTCGCCCCGCCGCCTTGCCCAACATCACGATCGGAATGTCCTGCATGGCGTGGTTCCCCGTCGCAATCTCGTTGCCCCAGACGATCAGTGTGTTGTCGAGGGCCGTTCCGTCGCCTTCCGGAATGCGGTCGAGCGCGCGGGCCAGGTACGCCACCTGTTCGGCGTGCCAGACATTGATCTTCAGGATCTTGGCCGTGATCGTCGGATCCATGCCGGTGTCTCTGTGGGCGATGTCGTCGTGGCTGTTCTCGTTGATGCCGAGCCACCGGTAAAACCATTTCTCACCGCCGTTGCCAAACTGAAAAGTGACGATGCGGGTCAGTTGGCAGGTCAACGTCAATGCCACGAAGTCCAGCATCAGCCGAACCAACTGGGGCACGTTGTCTTCGGCACCAGGGTCCAGCCCCACAGGCGGCGCGGTGACTGACACGCAACGGCCAGGCCGCCGAGCGGCGGGATTCAACGTGCTGCCCAGTTGCTGTTCCAGTTGCCGCAGGGCCGCTTCGTGTGCGTCCAGGCGCTCGCGATCCCGTTTGCCGACAGTCGTACGCAGGTTGCGCAGATCGCCGGTGACAAAATCCAGTACCGACTTCTTCTGTTGCAGGCGTCTGCGTACAACCGCCGCCGCATCTGCGTCGTTGCCGGCCGTCTGTCCCGCCACGGCACCCGCGGGGAAAAATCGCGCGTAGAGTTTGGTCACATCCACCTCGGTCGGAATCTGGCGACGGGGTCCCGAGTAGCTGAAGCTGCGTCGGTGCGTCTTGAACGCCGGAATGTCCGTCGCCAGTACCCCGCAATGCAGCGACGGGAACGGCTCGCCGAATGTCAGAGATTTGCGCAATAGCTGATCGATTGAAATGCCGCCGCCCCAGGGATCGTTGAACGTACCGACGGACTGGTACCCGGACCACAGGCCGGAAAATCCGAAGTCGTGGCCATTTCCAATGCCGCCCACGGTATTGGTGATCCCCTTGATGATCGTGGTCTTGGCCCGCAAGACGGGATCATCCGTGATGGGCGCCAAGATGGGCGATTCCAGCTTGTCCGGTGTGCGTGGCCAGAAATTCGACTGGCCGGTGCCGTTCGATTGCATCAGCAGCACCAGCCTGGGCGCCGCCGTGGCCGCGTGAACCGGCCGTGGGCGCAGCCACGGCAACATCACGCCGCACGCCCCCAGGGCGCGCAAGCAGTTGCGTCGTGTCGTGCGAGCGGCGCTCACGGCTCTGACTCCACCCGGCGGACGATGAACGCCGGGCTGCCGACCACGCCCAGCAGCGCCGCACCGATGCGGCCCTGACCGCTTTCGAAAACGCGGGCGAGGTGTGCCAGCAGCGGCGCATCGCCGGCCTCGGCGGCCCGTCCTTCACCAAATCGCCATAGCTGTTTGACGAAGCAGCGACGGAATAGGGTGCTGCCCACCAGACGCAGGGACAACTCAGCGGGTCCGGTGAAGACACCGTCGATGTCGCTGCCGGCGATTTCACCCCGGCCGTCGATTGGCAGTTGCGCCGGCCCCTCGACCGACTGAAATCGTCCCAGCGTGTCGAAATTCTCGAAGCCAAAGCCCAGCGGGTCCATCAGCCTGTGGCAAGAGCGGCAAAACGGATCCTGGGCGTGGGCTTCGTACTTGCCGCGCGTGGTCTGCGTCGTCGACGCCGCGGGTGCCTGCGCCATCACATTGGCCGGTGGCGGTGGAACGTCCTGGCACAGCAGGCGTCCGCGGATGACCAGGCCACGCTGCACGGGGTTGGTCTGCGCGATCCCGGCATGTGTGGCCAGGAACGCGGGCGAGGACAGGAGGCCGCGGCGGTGTCGGGTATCGAGCCCCACCCGCTGAAAGTCACCGGGTGGCCCCTTGAGGTCATCCTGGTAGATAGGAACAAGGGCGGGGCCAGGAAAGGTGTAATCGGCGACGAAGAATTCGTCGAGGCGCCCGTCGGATCGCACAAGGACATCGTCGAGAAAGGTCTCAAGCTCCCGTTCCAGGGCAAAGCGCACCTGCGGCGTGAACACTGGCAGCACGCCAAGATCCTTGTTGATGACGGCCACGTCCTTGAGTCCCAGCCACGCGCGCAGAAATCCGCGCAGATGGGCCCGGGCTGCGGGGCCTGCCAGCAACCGACGCGATTGCTGTTCGCGGATCGATGCGTTCACCAGGCCTCCGCTTGCGGCTGCCGCCTGCAACTCGGCATCGGGACGCCTGCCCTGCAGAAGGAAGGACAGCTGCGAGGCGATTTCGTAGCCGTCCAGTTGAACCTCCTGCGCATCCTTGGGGGGCATCCCCGCACCCAGTTCAAGGCGGTAGACAAAATAGGGTGATTGCAGCATCGCGGACACCAGCAGGCGCACGCCCGACGCATAGTCACCATCGGTGAACCCGACGCTGAACACGTCGTCCAGACGCTGCCGTTCGTCATCTGTGAGGGGGCGGCCGTAAGCCCGCAGGGCCAGCCAGGACGCGAATCGCCTGGCGCAGTCGCCCGGTTGCTCATCGGTCGTACAGGGTGCAAACGCGGACAGACGGGTGGGCGCCGTGATGAAATCGGCGACGCGCTCGGCGGCGGTGGCGATCTCGTCCACCTTGCTCTCGGAGGTGTCGAGTGTCGCGACGTCGTTGTCATAACCTTCGACGCGGGGATCGGGAAGAAAGCCCTTCGTGACAAACAACGGCGCACCCAACAAGTCGCCCAGGACATTGTCGAGTTCGGCATTGCTAAGCCGGCGCAACCGACGTGGCGTCTGGCCGCGACTTTCGCCCGTCGCGTCAGACGAAGCTGTGCCTGTGGGTGACAGGGGCGTCCCGAGCGAGGCCGCGGGATCGTGGCTGCAAGCACCTGCCAGCAACAGCAGGGCGCCCAGCCGCCACCCCTGACGTCGCCCGATTCGGCTTGCCGACCAACACGGAGCCATCGCGTTCACTGACATCTGGACGACCCCATCTGGACGCCCCAATGATAAGCTATTCACAAGGATATTCATGACGCACAAACATATTTCACTAAGTCACGCCTTGATCGTCGCTTCGTCTCTCGCGTTCGCTGCCTGTTCGCAACGCGTGTTTCAGGTTGTCGCGGCGGACGGCGCTGTTGAGGACGACGATGGTGGACTGGTGGATGCGGCTGACGCCTTTGTGTTGCAGCTGCCCGATGCGCCTGTCGCCACGGACGCGCCCGCCAACCCCGGCGGCTGCAACGGAGGTGGCTGCGACGCGGGTGACGCGGGCCCCCAGGCCGTCTGTGGCAACGGCAAGCTCGAAGATGGTGAAAGCTGCGATGACGGCAACGCCCGGCCGGGCGATGGCTGCTCGGGTCTTTGTAGGGTTGAACCGAACTTCACCTGTCCCACGGTCGGATCGCCGTGTCGGTCGACCATCGTGTGCGGCGACGGCAACGTGCAGGGTGGCGAAGCTTGTGACGACATGAACGCCGCGTCCGGCGACGGTTGTTCCGACACCTGTCAGGTCGAGGCCGGCTACGCCTGCGCAATGCCCGGCAAACCCTGCACACGGGTGCCGACCGCCCGATGTGGCGACGGCGTCGTGAACCAGGGCGAGACCTGCGACGACGGCAACGCCACGCCCGGCGACGGCTGTTCCGCCGTCTGCCGCCTGGAACCCGCCTACACCTGCCCGGTTCCCAACCAGAAATGCATCAAGGACGAATATTGCGGTGACGGGTTGCTCAACGGCATCGAGCAATGCGACGACGGCAACGCCGCCCCGGGCGACGGTTGCACGGGCGCGTGTCGTATCGAACAGTACTTCGAGTGCAAGGTTCCCGGTCAGGCCTGCACCACCACCATCGTTTGCGGCGACGGCAAGGTCATCGGCGATGAGGCCTGCGACGACAACAACAAGATGGGCGGTGACGGTTGCTCCGCGAACTGCAAGCAGATCGAACCCGGTTATTCGTGTCCCACGACCGCGGGCGTGGGCGGCGCTTGCATTTTGGTACCCAAGGACATCTGCGGCGACGGCCGCCTCAGTTACGGTGAATATTGCGACGACGGAAATATGGTGGCGGGCGACGGTTGCACGGCGGATTGCCACGTCGAATCCGGCTACGCCTGTCCCAAGGCCGGCCAAAGGTGTGCCCTGGTGGAATGGTGCGGCGACGGACAGTTGAGCGTCGCCAACGGCGAGCAGTGCGACGACCACAACACCGTGGGGGGCGACGGCTGCAGCGGCCAGTGCGTGATCGAGGCGAACTTTGCCTGTCCGCAGCCCGGCCAACCCTGCCAGTCGACCGTGATCTGTAGCGATCGGCGCGTCTCGGGCGGCGAGACCTGCGACGACGGCAACCTCGTCAGCGGTGATGGATGTTCCGGCCTGTGTGCTGTCGAGGCGGGCTGGACCTGTCAGCTGGGTAACGCGTGCCGCCCGGCCCAATGTGGCGACGGTATCAAGGTTGGCTCCGAGCAGTGCGATGATCACAACGCGAACCCGGGCGACGGTTGCAGTGCCACCTGCACGCTCGAAGTTCCCGGTCCCGCGGAAGAAAATGGTTGGGTTTGCCCGACGCCAGGCCAGCCCTGCGTGCGCACCGTCTGCGGCAATGGCGTAGCGGAAGGTTCCGAACAGTGCGACGACGGAAACAACAACATGGGTGACGGCTGTACGCCCTTTTGTCGCAAGGAACCCGTTTGTCCCGCGGCGGGCGGCTCGTGCAGCACCAGTTGCGGCGATGGCTTGCTGTTGCCTGTGGACATCAGCGCCGGGCAGGAATGCGACGACGGCAACACGTTGTCGGGCGATGGCTGTTCCAGTACTTGCAAGATCGAACCTGGGTATCGGTGCACGTCGACGGCCACGACACAGGATCCGTTGCTGCTTCCCATCATCTTGAGGGATTTCAAGGCAGCGGGCGACCCCAATGGCCATCCGGATTTCGAACAGTACGTCGGCAGCGTTACCGGGATCGTCGAGACTATGCTCGGCACGAATGGAAAACCCATCCACGTGGCCGCTGACACCTCTGTCACGACGAACAACAACCCCGGCGTCAGCACGGACTACTTTTCGTACTGGTATGCCGACAACGCTCAGTACAACAAGACCATCCACGATGTTCTTTCCTTCACGCGGCTCGGCAGCGGCGTCTATCAGTACAGCAACTCCGACTTCTTCCCGCTGGACGGAAAAGGCTGGGGAAACTACCAGCCGTACATGAACGGCCTGCACAACTTCCATTTCACGTCGGAGGTTCGTTACTGGTTCGAGTATGGCGGCAGCGAGCAATTGGATTTCACCGGTGATGACGACGTCTGGGTCTTCATCAACAAGAAGTTGGCGGTCGATCTGGGTGGTGTCCACGGCGCCGAGGACGCCAGCGTGATCCTGGATGCCACGAACGGCACCGGCCAGGTATGCGATCTGCTGAACAACTGCGGCGCGCGGCGAACGGTCGACTTCGGCCTGCAAAAGGGCAAGGTCTACGAGATCGTGGTCTTTCAGGCCGAACGGCACATCACCCAGTCGAATTATCGCCTGACGCTGTCGAACTTCGCTGGAACCCACAGCCAGTGTGCCACCGTCTGCGGTGACGGAATCGTGACCTCGAACGAGGCCTGCGATCTGGGGACGGCCCAGAACACCGGCGCCTACGGCACCTGTCATGCGGACTGCACGTTGCCCCCCCGCTGCGGTGACGCCGTCGTTCAGCCCAACGAGCAGTGCGACAACGGCCTGAACGTGTCCACCTACGGCGGGACGGCGAAGCTGTGCGCGCCCGGATGCGTGTTTGCCGCTTACTGCGGCGACGGCAAGGTCGACAGCGCCAACGGGGAAGCCTGCGATCAGGGCGCGGACAACGGCAAGGGCTACGGCTTCTGCACCGCCACTTGCCAACTGGGGCCGCGTTGCGGGGACGGCATTGTCACCGACGCCGAGGAGTGCGACGACGCCGCCAACAACGGAACGTCCGGCAGCGCCTGTATGGCAACCTGCAAGAAAAAGTGCGGCAACGGCATGCCCGACGCGCGTGAGCAATGCGATGACGGCAAGGCCGCGAACATCGGCGGCTACGGCAAGTGCAACATGGACTGCACCCTTGGGCCTCGCTGTGGCGACGGGGTCAAGAATGCTTCGGAGACTTGCGACGACGGCAAGAACGACGGCAGCTACGGTGCCTGCGCGCCCATGTGCGTGCTGGGTCCACGCTGCGGCGACAGCGTGGTGCAAAGCACCGCGGGTGAGATCTGCGATCTTGGTACCGCGAATCAGGCCAGTGCCTATGGTAAGTCCAAGTGCACCAACCGTTGCCGTATCGCGCCCTACTGCGGCGACAAGACCGTCGACGTGATGTTTGGCGAAAAGTGCGACGATGGCGTCAACAGCGGACAGCCCGGTTCATGCACGGCCGACTGCAGCGCCGCGGTGCCACTGCCCTCGTGCGGCGACGGAACGGTGCAGGCGCCCGAGCAGTGCGACGACGGCGCGGCCAATGGTACGCAGGGCAGCGCCTGCGACGGAACCTGCCACCGCAAATGCGGAAACGGATTCAAGGACGCGGGTGAGCAATGCGATGACGGCAAGAATGATGGCACCTATGGCACGTGTCAGGCCAACTGCACCCTGGCCGCGTACTGCGGCGACGGAATCAAGAACGGAAGCGAGCCGTGCGATCTTGGCCAGGCCAACGAGGCCAACCCCTACGGCAAGGATAAGTGTTCGATGTCCTGTCTGAACGCACCGTACTGCGGCGATGGTCGAATCCAGTCGACCTTCGGCGAGGTGTGCGACAGCAGCCCGGGGTGCAGCAACATGTGCAGGGCGACCATCATCCCGTAGCGGTCCACGCGCTGGCTGGGGTCGCATAAAAAAAAGCCGCCGGACCCGAGGGCCCGGCGGCTTTTTTGGCGGCGGCGAATTAGCCCCGGCGGCGGCGGCGAATCAGCACGGCGCCCAACAGCAGGGGCAGCAGCAGGCCTGCGCGGCCGGAGCCCGAACCACTGCCCGCGATCTCACAGCCACCCGAAGACTTGCGGGGCTTGACCGGCGTGACAGTGTCGTCCACGGGGGGATCTTCCGTCGCCGCCGCGTCCTTCTTCACGGTCGAGGGCGGTACGGTCGAGGGCGGTGGCGTCGTCGTGGTAGAGCCGCTGTCTGGCGTCGGGGTCGTCGTTACAGCAGAATCCTGCTTGGCGGCAGCAGCGCCGTCCTTCGCGGACGCATCGCCCGTGGCCGCGGCCGTGTCGGTCGGGATGGCCACCGCGACGTCCTCGGGGGCGGCGGTGTCGCGTGCAACGATGGGACCCGCATCCGGCAGAGGCATCGTGGAAATCTCGATGAAGTTGATCTTGTTGTTCATGGCGTCCGTGGCGCTGCTAACCGTGAGCCGGCCATCCTTGACCTGCACCCGGATGGTTCCCTCAAGCCAATGGTCGGTATCGGTGGGGCTGCCGTCGATGATGGTGGCACCCTCCACGAAGGTGCGGAACACGCCGTCGGAGAAGTTCGGGTCGCCCGAGACGATGTGCACGTAATACATGCCGTTCGGCACCGCGATCTCCCAGAAGGCCGTCGGGTCGACGTCCTTCTGCAGCTGCGCCAGCGTGTCGTAGCGGTTGTCGGGGGAAATGGGGTTCATGCGTTCGCGGCTGACGGACGAGATGTCTTGATCCCAGCCGTATGCGTACCCGTTGCCCCGATCAAAGAACATGAGGCCCGTATCGGCCAGATAACCTGCGGGCGTCGTCACCGTGTCGGTGCGCTGGAAATTGATCTTCACCGGCAAAGGACCATAGGGGACATCGCCCAGGTACGCGTCCTTCGAGAGATCCGTGGACGCGCCGTCGGTGGCGTCAGTCAGCGAGGCGTCATCGGTGGCGTCGGTCAGCGACGTGTCATCGGTGGCGTCAGGAGTCAGCGGCGCGACGTCGAGGTAGGCGGCGTCGGTAACGGGTGCGTCCGTACCTCCGTCATCGGCGCCCAGTCGACTGCTGTGGCTGCTGAGACCCGACCGGTCGCTGCTGCTGCAGCCCGGACCTGACAGCAGCGCCATGGCCGCACCAACGAGAATGGAAGCAGAAGAAAAGTAACGATGCTGAATCATGGAAGTGCCCTCGCCCTGTTTCGATAGAGATGTAGTGGTTGTCAATCAGTGCGACCCATATCACCTTTCGGTCGATTGGCACAAGCGGCGAGGCTCACTCGTCTGACGCGACGTGGCGACCAGATCTCTGGCCGCGATGGCCTCCTTGACATTTTCAGCCGTCCGTCCGACAAACAGGGTTCCCGTTGACCAAGTGGTGGGCGGGGGTTGTATCAACCTGATAGCTGAGGTGAATGCCATGAAGAAGTGGGAAACGCCGTCATTCGTGGAAATCAACATGAGCGCCGAAATCGGTGGCTATCAGAGTGACTCGGACGGTCGAGACCCCGTTGGGCCGGCCGCGCCGCGGGCTGAATACGCCCTGCGCGCCAGCCACGACGGCTCGGACGCGACACACAGCTAGTTCTGTCCCGTGATTGTCCGCGTCCTCGGATCCGCGGCGGGCGGTGGTTTCCCGCAGTGGAACTGTGGGTGCCCCAATTGTCGGGGCGTTCGGACCGGCACGATCAAGGCGAAGCCACGCACACAGGAATCTGTGGCAATCAGCGCCGACGGCGCGTCCTGGATTCTCATAAACGCCTCGCCCGAGATTCGGCAGCAGCTGGAAAGTTTCGATCCTCTGTGGCCGCGGGAGCCCCGGCACTGGCCCGTCGCTGGCATCGTGCTGACCAACGGCGATCTCGACCACTGTCTGGGTTTGCTGTCCTTGCGCGAATCTCACCCCATCGTGGTCTACGCCACGCAGGCCACGCGCGATGGATTCACCGAGGGCAACGCGCTTTATCGCACCCTCGAACGCTTTCCAGGTCAGGTGACCTGGCGAGCGCTGGGCCTCGGAGAAGAGACGTCACTTGGCAATGACGGCGCGGGTCTGGGCATCACGGCGTGGCCGGCGCCCGGCAAGTTGCCATTGCACCTTGAACGGCATCGCGAGCCGTCGAGCGGCGACAGCGTGGGCCTGGTCATTCGCGATCGCCGAACGGGGGGACGCTTGGCGTATTTTTCCGGCGTTGCCGGACCGTCGCCTCAACTGGACGCCGCCCTCGCCGACGCCGATGTCGTATTCTTCGACGGCACCTTCTGGTCCAGCGACGAGCTCATCGCGGCGGGTCTCGGTACCCGCCGCGCGGAAGACATGGCCCACTGGCCACTTGGGGGCACGCAAGGCAGCCTGCCGTATCTCGCGGGCTTGAAGGCGCGACGGCGGGTGCTCATTCACGTCAACAATACGAATCCCATCCTGCGCGACGACAGCGATGAAAGGCAGTCGGTGGCCAACGCAGGCGCCGAGGTCGCCGAGGACGGAATGGAGATTGCGCTGTGAAGGGACCCACCAGCGAGCCGCTGCTGACGCCCGATGAATTCATGGCCCGGCTGCGCGCTGAAGGCGTCAGCCGCTACCACGATCAGCACGCCTTTCACGATCTGATGCACGCGGGAGAACTGACCCGCGCGCAGCTTCAGGCATGGGTGCTCAACCGCTACTACTACCAGACGCGGATCCCCATCAAGGACGCGTTGATTGTGTCGAAGTCCGAGGATCCGGCCTTCCGGCGCGCCTGGATCCGCCGCATACACGATCACGACGGCGACGAGACGGCCGGGGACGGCCTGGCGCTGTGGCTGGGCCTGGCCGAGGGCGTCGGCCTCGACCGCGAAATGGTCGCCAGCTGCCGGCAGGTGCTGCCGGGCGTGCGCTTTGCCTGTGATGCGTATGTGTCGCTGGTCCGCGAAAGTCCCCTTGTCGTGGCCGTGGCCTCATCGCTGACGGAGATGTTCGCGCCGGATCTCATGTCGAAGCGCATCGCCGCGTGGGAGCAGCACTACCCCTGGGTGGGGGCCGCGGCGCTGGCGTATTTCCGCAGCCGCGTTACGCGCGCCCGTCGAGACGGCCAGGAGGGTCTCACCTTTGTCGTCGAGAACGCCTCCTCGCGTGCGCTTCAAGATGCGTGCGTCGCGGCGCTGGTGCGGAAGACCGAAATCCTGTGGCACCTCCTCGACTGCGTGCATGCCTCAAGTGTGCTGCAAGCGAGCCGCGTGTGATTGGCCCGGCGAGCCGGCCCCGGCTGGCGCCCAAGGTTCGGTTTCGATTCGACAAGCGCTCGGGCAAGCACATGCTGCTTTACCCTGAGCGAGGTCTTGAACTGACGGCCCAGGCTGCGCGCATCGCCGAGCTGTGCGCGGAACAACTGACGGTCGCGGCGATGGTCGAACGGCTGGTGTCAGAGCACCCGGGCGTGCCCCACGCGCGCATCGAGGCGGATGTTCTGACCTTCCTGCGGCAGCTTGATGATCGGGGCTTGCTGGCGGAGACCGGGACGTGACGGCCGCTTCGACCATCGGGGCGCCCAGGCCCTACACGCTGGTGGCCGAGCTGACCTACCGCTGTCCGTTATCGTGCGCCTACTGTTCGAACCCGCTGGAACTCGCGCGCCACGCGTCGGAACTGGACACGGCCACCTGGCAGCGCGTTCTGGGCGAAGCCGAATCGCTTGGAATCCTGCAAGTCAACCTCACCGGCGGTGAGCCGCTGGTCCGCGATGATCTGGAGGCGCTGGTGGTGACGGCGCGTGCGCACGATCTGTATACGAATCTCATCACCAGTGGGATCCCGTTCGACCGGGCGCGGCTTGGCCGCTTGCGCGCAGCCGGCCTCGATAGCTTGCAGCTGTCGGTCCAGGACACGGACGCGCAAGGCAGCGCGTGGATCTCGGGCCGCGACTGCCTGGACGCAAAGCTGGAAGTCGCCGCGGCCGCGCGTGCGGTCGGTCTGCCGCTGACCCTGAATGTCGTTCTTCACCGTGGAAACATCGCGCGCGTCCCGGCGTTCATTGCGCTGGCCGAACGGCTGGGCGCGGAACGTCTTGAACTGGCGAATACCCAATATCTGGGCTGGGCGTTGGTGAATCGGGATGCCTTGCTGCCCACGCAGGCGGCCCTGTCGGAGGCACGCACGGTCGCCGATGCCGCGCGCGAGCGCCTGCGCGGCAAGATCGAGATCCTGTTCGTGCGCCCGGACTACTATGCGGATCGTCCGCGCGCCTGCATGGAAGGCTGGGCCCGGCGCTACGTCGTGGTGACCCCCGATGGACAGGCGCTGCCCTGCCACCAGGCGACCAGTATCAACGGACTGCGTTTCGAGAACGTCAAGGACCGGTCGCTGGCGGAAATCTGGAACGCGTCCGAGGCGTTCACGGCGTTTCGTGGGGATGATTGGATGCCCGCGCCGTGTCGGACCTGCGACGAGCGCGAGATCGATTTCGGCGGGTGCCGCTGTCAGGCCTTCGCGCTGCTGGGCGACGCCGCAGCCACCGATCCGGCGTGCAGTCTGTCCCCGCGGCACGACGTGATCGAAGCGGCGCGCTTGCGCGCGACGGACGTCCGGGCGGAGCGCCCGCTTCAGTTGCGGCGGTTTCGCCTGGAATCATGAGGCGCAAACGCGTGGACGCGAGTCTGTGGATCTTGCTGGGTCTGACGGTGGTGCTGGCGGCCGTCGCCTTCTGGACCGATCGCCAACTGCCGCTGCGGGGCCTGGGCGCCAGTGCACGTTTGTTTCGTTCCGTGTGGATCGAGCTGCTGCTCGGCTTTGTCGTCGCCGGCCTGGTGGACGTGCTTGTGCCTTCGCAGGTCTTGGTTCGGTGGTTGGGGGGCGAGGCGCCCACGCGCGGGATCCTGGTCGGCTGGGTGGTCGG
>JANXXE010000133.1 GCA_025350815.1 Myxococcales bacterium
GCCGACTGGATCGTGGCCCACAGGCCCAAGCACCCCGCGGGCACACCGGCGCCCGTCGGAAAGCCGCAGACATCGCAGGCCGACGCCGGAACATTGTCGCCACCTGATGCCGCGCGCGCGCCCGATGCGGCGGCCGGCCCCTGACCTAACGGTACGGGCTGGCGGCGGGCGGACGATCCAAGGTCCGGTGCGTGGGGAGCCCCAGTTGGCTCGGATCGTCGGTACCTGTGTTCGTCTGGACGCCCACGTGAATGTTCTCGTCGGTCTTGGTGCCCAGGCACCCGTGGGCCTCGGACATCAGGTCTTGTGCCTTCGACCGCGTGGTGTCGAGGGTCATGAAGCTGTAGGTGGCGCGCAGACCGTCCCCGGCTTTCAACGCATCGTCGATTTTGGTCAGCTGCTCAGTTCCGGTGTTGACCAGAACACGGGCGTGCTGGCGCTTCGCCCCAACGCACTCGGCGCGGATCAAGTCGCCCTCTTGCTTGGCCACCATCGCCATGTTGCGAAGCTGGTCCGAGATCTGGACGACGATGTCCAGCGTCTGGCGCCCCTTGTCTCGCAGCTCCCCCAACGAAGAAGGCAGCTCGACCGGCGCTGGCGCCGGCGCGGCGGACGCGACTGCGGGGTCTGCCCCGGCAGCAGCGGGTGCGGCCGATCCAGCTGGCGCCGGGGGAGGCGCGAGCGCTGGCGCCTGCTGCGCTTCGCCCGGCAGGGAAAATCCCATCACCACCATCGCGCTCAGGGTCAGCACCCGTCTGCGCACCACCTTCGAAGCATCACGCTCGCTGTCGGGAAGCATCGTTATTCTCCTGCTGAATCAAGCATCGGCCCCCGCGCGAATAAGTTAAGTCCGGATAGCGTCGAGACTTTTGTCTGCCCGTCGGTGCACCGTGATAGTCTGCTGGCCATCGTCGGCCGGCTGCCAACCGTTGCGAATCGATTGCCAAGTAAGTTGGCGGCAGCGGCCGGAACAGCCCGCAGTTACCGACACTTACGAACCGTTTTCGTGGTCTATAACTTGCTGCACCCTGGTGTAAGATGGCCGACGCGAACCGCGCTCACACGCATTGCCCCGCGCAGGAGGACCCCATGACTCGTTCCCATTCCCTCGTCACGCGACTGACCCAACTCGTCCGCTGGCGAAATCTGCGCTGGGCCGGGGCGTTGACCGCCCTGCCCGCCCTGTGGGCCTGTAACTCGCACCCGCTGGAGCAGCCGATTCCGCAGCCGACCCAGCAAAGCGATCTGTACTACGACGTCAACCCGATCCGCGACGTCGACATTCTGTTCATGATCGACAACTCGCCCTCGATGGCCACGAAGCAAAACCGCCTGGCCCGAAACTTCCCCTCGTTCATCGCGGAGTTGCAGAAAATCCCGGGCCCCACGGGACAGCCGGCGCTGCCCAATGTGCGCATCGGCATCGTGTCCAGCGACATGGGCGGCGCCGGCTCCAACGCCTCGAACTGTGGCACCCGTCCGGGCGGGGATAGGGGCATCTTCCAGGTGCTTCCCGGTTGTGGTCTGGATGTCACAAGACAGCGGTATCTGGAGTCGAAGGACTCAGGGAAGACCAACAACTTCACCGGCAACCTCGCTGATGTGTTTTCCTGCATGGCCAAACTCGGGGATGTTGGCTGCGGGTTCGAGCACCAGCTTCAGGCCACCCGGCTGGCGCTTTACCCGACGGCAAACGTCAACCTGGCGGAAAACGCGGGTTTCCTTCGCCCGAACGCCTACCTGGCCGTCATCCTGATCACGGACGAAGACGACTGTTCCGCGCCGCCGGACACACACCTGTTCGAGGCCGACCTTCCGGGACAGTCAGCCAGCCTGCGCTGCGCGATCAAGGGCCACCTGTGCAATGGCAAGGAGCCGCCCGTGGGCGACTTCACGGCCCCCATCATCGATTGCAAGTCGAACGAGCAGGGGCAGCTCATTTCAGTGGCGGAGGTCGTCGGCAATATCAAGAACCTCAAACCGGGGCGGGCCGATCGTATTGTCGTAGCTGCCATCACGGGCTCGGCCGGCGATGGAAAGTACAAGATCGGCAAGGTCAAAGACGTGGACACCGGCATGGATGTCTTTGATTACCTCCCGGGTTGTTCGTTCCCCGGGGACCCGGAGGCGACCGCCACACCGGCGATTCGCGTCAAGGAATTCGTCGATGGCTTCGGCGACAACGGCAGCATCCACAATATTTGTATGGATGATTTCTCGCCCGCGATGAAGAAGATCGGCGAAAAGCTGAAGGCAATCATCAGCACCACCTGTATCGAGGCGCCGCTGGTCGACAAGGAACCCAAAGTAGACGGCCTTCAGGCCGACTGTCAGGTGTCGGATCGCAAGACCCAGAGCGGTGGCATCGTCGATTTGCCGATTCCACAGTGCGGCCCGGGAAAGTCGCCCCCGTGCTGGTCACTAACGAAGACGCCCTCGTGCCTCGCATCGGGATTCAAGATCGACGTCGATCGCGGCGGCAAGATGGCAGACCCGGGAACGCAGCAGGTCATCAAATGCCTGACCTGCCCGGATCCCAAAGACCCGCGCTGCGCCGTCAGGTAGCCGGCAGCCCGGTGACGATCGGACGCCGGCTATTCCGCCGGTGTCTGGTCGCCGCGCGGAACGGCGTCGGCGAAACGCTGGGCGAAATGCTCGGCCGTTTTTGCCTGACCAAGATCCAGGTCGAAGCTAGGAACTTCGGTGGGCTTCAGCTTCGCCAGTAGCTCGTCCGCCTCGCGGGCGCTTAGCCCCGCCTCCAGCATTCGATCGCGCGACACCGTCGTCTGCGCGGAACGCACGCCGCCCTCGTCCGCACTCACCATCGACCGCAGCAGGTCCAGCTCCATGCGGCTGAAGTGTCCGCCGCAGACGTCGTAGTCAATCCAGGCCTCGTAACTCAACGGCGCCACGCGCTTCAGCATGCCGGCCATCAGCTTGCCGAATTCCTGAATTTCCCACTGCGCGTGCCGGTCCACCCGCAGCGTCAGAAAATGCAGCAGGTTGTGCAGATCAATCTTCCAGTACCACTGCGTGTACGTGGACAGCGGCAGGTCGATGCGGGCCAGCTCACGCGCGATGTCCTGTGTCGTCAGCCATTCGTAGGTCTCGGCGGCATCCTGCCGGCTGCTGTTCCAGCGGCGCTCGGCCTCTTGCCGTAGATCGACGCCCACGACCTGGCCACTGCGACCCTGGTTGTTGCTGCGGCTCTGCGTCTGCAATTGGTCGATGGGCGGCGTGTAGAACAGCAGGGGGATCAGGCTGTAGCGCCCGGACAGCTCGTTGACGTTGGCGGTCCGGTGCCGGATCCACTGCCGGGCGACAAAGATGGGCATGCAGCAGTGGAACTTCAGCTCGACCATCTCACTGGGCGTCGTGTGCTTGTGCCGCCGCAGATAACGGATCAGGCCCCGTGTGGCACTGCGCTTGCGCGTCCCGTGCCCGTAGCTGACCCGGGCCGCCCGCTCGATATCCTCGTCGGTGCCCATGTAGTCGACCAGGGACACGAACCCGTGGTCCAGGGCCGGGAAATACAGACCGAGGATCTCCTCGGCTTCGGGGCTGATGGATCGTTTGGTGCGCGCGGCTTCGAATTCCGTCACGGGGTCGACCTTAACACGGCCTAGCGCGACTCGGGCCGCTCGGTCGACTCGACGAAGGCGCCCATCTCGCGAAACTTCTGATAGCGCTGCTCTTGCAATTCGCCCGGAGACAGCCGCCGCAGTTCTGTCAGGTGGTGGCGCAAGGACACCGTCAGGTTCCGGGCCGTCGCATCGAAATCGCGGTGGGCGCCGCCGGGCGCTTCAGACACCACCTCGTCGACGATGCGCAGGCGCAGCAGGTCCGATGCGGTCAGCTTCATCGCAGCGGCCGCATCCGCCTTCTTGTCGTCGTCGCGCCACAGGATGGCCGCGCAGCCCTCCGGCGTGATCACCGAATAGGTCGCGTATTCCAGCATGACGATCCTGTCCGCCACGCCCAACGCCAGCGCCCCGCCCGATCCACCCTCGCCTATCACCGCGCACAGGATGGGCACGGGAAGTCCCGCCATGACCTCCAGATTCTTGGCGATGGCCTCGGCCTGGCCGCGCTCCTCGGCGTCGACGCCCGGATAGGCGCCCGGGGTGTCGACGAAACAGATGATGGGCTTGCCGAAGCGCGCCGCCATCTCCATCAGACGCAGGGCCTTGCGATAACCCTCGGGTTTCGGCATTCCGAAGTTGCGGGTGACGTTCTCCTTGGTTGTGCGGCCCTTCTGGTGACCCACGCACAAGACTGGCGAGCCGTCGAACAGGGCAAAGCCGCCCACGATGGCGGGATCGTCACCGAAGCGGCGATCGCCGTGCAGCTCGGTGAACTCGGCCGTCATGCGGCTGATGTAGTCCAGCGTGAAGGGCCGACCAGCGTGACGCGACAGCAGGACCGTCTGCCACGGCGTGAGATCGGCGAAGATCTCCTGCTGCAATTCGGCGACCCGCGTTTCCAGGCTGCGAATCTCGCGCTGCATATCCCGCGAGTCCCCAGCGAATTCGCGAAGTTCCTGAATCTTGCGCTCGAGCTCGACCACCGGACGTTCGAATTCCAGGACGGGGGTCTCCGTCACACGCGCTTCCTTGCTGGCCATTTTGGGCGCGATCCTGTGCCGCTTTACGCGGCAGTGCAAGTCAGTCGGCGACGGCGCGCCAGCGACGAACCTCGGCCAGCAGCGACGAAATATCCGGTGCCCCGGACAGTCGCAAGGTCGCCGTTTCCTTGCGAAACCACGTCCGCTGGCGGCGGGCGTAGGTTGTGGTGACCCGCTTGATTTCTGCGACCGCCTCGGGCAATGCCAGCGTGCCATCCAGATGCTGCCCCAGTTGCCGGTAGCCCAGGGATTGCAGCGCCCGCGCCTGACCGAAGCCGCGCGCGCGCAGGGCCGTCACCTCGTCCAAGAAGCCATCCGCCATCATTGTGTCGACCCGGGCGGCGATGCGGACACGAAGCTCGTCCAGCGGCGGATCAAGAATGATCGCGAAGACACGAAAGGGCCGGGCCGGGGTGGCTGTGCGACGCAGGTCGCTGATGGTCATCCCGGTCTGCTCGAAGATCTCCAGCGCGCGGCTGATGCGCACTAGATCGGTCGGCAGGATCGCCGCGGCCGCCACCTTATCGATCGTGGCCAGTGCCGTATGCAGGGCCCCCACCCCGTCCAGGCGCGCCCGTTCCTGGTGCCGCGCACGAATCTGCGCATCCGATGGCGGCGCCTGGAACAGGCCTTTGACCAGGGCGCGAAAATACAACCCCGTGCCGCCCACAATGACGGGCAAGGACCCGCGCGGCGCCATGTCGTCGATGATGCGGCGGGCGTGGTCGGCCCAGGCTGCGGCATGAAAGGGCTGGTCAGGCTCGACAACATCCAGCAGGTGGTGCGGACAGGCCGCGCGTTCGGCGGGGCTGCTTTTCCCTGTGCCCACGTCCATGCCCCGGTACACCTGCATCGAGTCGCAACAGGCGATTTCGCCACCGAGCGCCGCCGTCAGTTCCAGGCCCAGGGCGGATTTTCCCGACGCGGTCGGACCCAGGATGGCGACCACGTCGGGGCCCGCGCCGCGGCTAGGTTCTGCCGAAACGTCGTTCGATTTCATTGATGGGCAGACGCAGCACGACCGGCCGACCATGTGGACAGTGCGAACGCAGATCGACCGCATCCAGCTGCCCCAGCAACGCGACCGCCTGTTCGCGTCCCAACAGATCACCCGCGCGCACGACGCTGTGACACGCCATGGTCGCGAAGATGTGATCCAGCGGCTCGTCATCGGGGGCGGCCGGCGCGCCCTCGGCCAGGCGGGCCAGCACATCGGTGACCAGCGGTTTCGGATCGACGTTGCGCAAAAGATCGGGCACCGCCCGCACCAGCAAGGTCGTGGGACCAAACGCCTCCAGTTCGAAACCAAGCCCCTGCAGAAGCGCCTGGGCCTCGGGGCTGCGCGCCTGCGCGGCGGCCGCCTCGTCCACCTCGACGGGAATCGGAAACAGCAGTCGCTGGTGGGCGATGCCGCGCTTGCGGTGTGCCACGCGCAGGCGTTGGAAGGCCACGCGTTCGTGACCGGCGTGCTGGTCGACCAGAATCAATTCGTCGCGGCCTTGACAGATGAGATACGTGCGGTGCAACTGGCCGATGTATTCCAGATTCGCGAAGAACGTTCCGTGTGTCGACTGACCCAGATCAACGTCAGCCTCTGCGTCGCGTGCCGCGTCCGCGCGGGCCATGGGCGGCGGGAAGGTCATATTGGCGGCCGACATGCCGCCTGCCCTGCGGTCGGGTGCGGATGCCTGCTCCGGCGGCAGGCTGTACGTGTGCATCACCGACGACGTCAGCCAGGGCGCACGGCCAATAGCCGACGCGACGACGTGGCGTACGGCCGCGTAAACCTCCTGCGCGCGCGCAAAACGCACCTCCAGCTTTTGTGGATGGACGTTGATGTCCAGATCTTGCCCGGGCACGTCGACGAACAACGCCGCCAGGGGATAGCGGCCCTTCTCCAGAATTTCGCCATAGCCCATGGCAAGGGCGGCCAGCAGCGAACGGTCGCGGACGAAACGCCGCCCGACAAACAAGAAGGTCGAACGCGCGGTGCCGGACGCCTCCTCGGGCCCGGCGAGGAACGCGCGCACGTGATGCCCGCCTTCCTCGCCCAAAGCCTCGTGCAAAACACCCGCGCCCCGGCGGGACAGCGCCGCACGCACCCGTTCGCCAAGTTCCCGCTGCACCGGCAGATCCAGCGCATTGCGGCCGTTTTGGCGTAGCTTGAAATGAACCTCGGGGTGGGCCAGGGCCAGACGCAAGACGGCCTCGGCGATGTTGGCCGCCTCGGTGGATTCGGACTTCAGAAATTTCTGCCGCGCGGGCGTGTTGTAGAAAAGGTCGCGCATCTCGATCTGCGTGCCGTCAGGCATGCCCACCTCCTGCGCGGAAGTCTCGACGCCCGCCTCGACCACAAGCTGAAAGCCCGCCTCGGCACCCGGCACCTTCGTGCGCACTGTCAGGCGCGACACGGCGGCAATGGACGGCAAGGCCTCGCCACGAAAGCCAAAGGTGCCGAGCGTCCACAGATCATCCGCGCTGACGATCTTCGAGGTGGCGTGTCGCCGCAGCGCCAGCCGGGCCTCGTCGGGCGTCATGCCGCAGCCGTCGTCGACCACGCGAATCAGGCGGCGGCCGCCGGCCTCCGCCTCGACCTCGATGCGGCGGGCGCCCGCGTCGACGGCGTTCTCGCACAGTTCCTTGACGACAGAGGCCGGCCGCTCGACGACCTCACCCGCGGCGATCTGATTGGCCAGCTCGGGTGACAGCACGTGGATCCGCGACGCCCCGGCGCCCTCGGGCGCGATCAAACCCGCCATCGGTGTCAGCCTATCAGGGATGGAAGCCCTTGCCCGCCAAATAGACCTCGGTGCTTTCGCTGCGCGAGCCCGCAGGCTTGATCAAGCGGACATCGGAGAATCGCGCCTGCATCCTTTTGCGAAGCACCTGTACGTCGGGACCCTGGAAGATCTTTCCCAGGAAGCCACCCGTCGGCGCCAACAGGCGTTCGGCGCGACCCAGCGCTTCTTCGAACAAATTGGCCGACCGCGCCTGGTCAGTGGCGCGAATGCCCGTGGTGTCCGGCGCCATATCCGACAGGACGACATCGAAGGCCGTCAGGTCCACCAACAACGCCGCATCCGGCGTCTGCAACAGATCAGCGATGATGACCCGCGTGCCCGCGACAGGCGCTGGCATGGGCAGTCGATCGATTCCGACGACGACGCCCGATGCGCCGACCTTCTGTCGGGCGTACTGCATCCACGAGCCCGGCCGGCAGCCCAGATCCAGGACACGCTGCCCCGGGCGAAACAGCGACAGCTTGCGGTCGATCTCTTCGAGCTTGTAGACCGACCGCGCCACGTAGCCGGCGTCGCGCGCCTTGCGGAAGAAGACGTCGTGACGGTTCTTCGGATCGCGCAGGGAAGACAAGCGGTAGCAGCGCCAGAAGCGCCCTTACTTCTGCGTCTGCCCCTTCTTCGAAGCCTTCATCGGGTTCTTGGACTCGGCTTCCTTCAGCGGACGCGGCACGATGTACTTCTTGACGTCCTTGGTGCTGCCCTTGAGCAGGACCAGGCCGTTGGCGGGGCCCGGCACGGCGCCCTTCACCAGGACGACGCCCTTGTCCTCGAGGATCTTGACGACCACCAGATCCGACGACGTGTTCTTCACGTTGCCCATCAGGCCCGACATGCGCTTGCCCTTGTGCACGCGGCCCGGCGTCAGACGACAGCCGATGGAGCCGCCGTGGCGGAAAAACTCGTGCGTACCGTGGGTCGCGCTGTCGCCGGCCATCCGGTGGCGCTTCATGACGCCCTGGTAGCCCTTGCCCTTGGTGACACCGACGACGTCGACGACATCGCCCATCTTGAAGATTTCCTCGGCCTTCAACACCTTGCCGACCTCGTACTGGCCCGCGGCGTCCTTTTCGTCGAGACGAATCTCGCGCAGCACCGCCGGTGCCTTCTCGATTCCGGCCTTCTTGAAGTAGCCCGCCTGCGGCCGGCGAAGCGCGCGCAGATTGCGTTCCTCGAAGCCCAGCTGCACAGCCGCATAGCCGTGTTTCTCTTTCGTTCGCTGTCCCGTGACCACACAGGGGCCGATCGCCAGGGCGGTGCAGCCGAGGGCCGTACCGTCCTCGTGAAATACCTGAGTCATACCCAACTTGCGACCGAGAAGGCCCATCTTGAAAGACGACATGATCGAGAACTCCTGCTGGCGTTAAAGCCCTGTCAATTGGCTGGCTTGGAAGAGGTGGTTTTATAGTCGGGGCGCACCCGCACGTCAAGCAGGTCCCCCGGGTCGCCCGAAAAGGTTATGGGGCCGAGCAACAGGTCAATTTCGCGCCCAAGGGCCGATGCGTCAGATTGCGCGGCAGGCGTCCGCGGCGCAAAGACCAGATTCAGGGCTGCCACGACGGGCGCATCATTGAACATGGCCCGCGGTACATCGACCGCGAACGCGGCCTCGCGCAGGCAGGCCTCGATCTCGGGGTGGCCCAGGGTCGACTGGCGTATCACCGCCTCGCGCATCTCGCCCCGTTCCAGCGACAGCTCAAGTCGCAGGCGGCCCCGCAGGTCGAGGTCGGCGGCACTTTTCACGGGTCGTCCCAGATAGCAGGCGCGGGCGCGCGGCAGGTAGGTCAGCGACAGGGCGTTCCTGACCACACCCCGGTCCATCTGCCCGCGCACGACGGGTGCCGGCGCGCCAGAGCGTCGGACGGCCTGGAACAGCGGGCGCATCCACAGCGGGTCGACGTGTGCCGGAATCACGCGTATGGATTCCGCGCGACCGTGCCAGCGCGATCGCACGATCAGCGAAGTCATCGCGTGACCACCGAGCTTGACCACAGCCTGCCCCCCCTGGCCCGGTCCAAATGATCCGGGCACGTCGTGGACAGCGGCGCCGCGCGTCCCGGACGACAGTCGAATTGAAAAGATATCGCCGCCGGCGTGCAGGGCCGCCACAGTCTCGCGTACCGAATCGGCGAGACCCCGCCCCGACAGCTGCCGGGCGACACCGCCCACGGATGCGGCCAGGTCTTCCAGACGCCGTCGGTCGCGCTCGGCAACCGGATCATCGCCCTCGGCCCGCAGCACAAGAACGGCGACGTCCCCGACGGCCGCATCGCCGATGTTCATGTCCGCGGGCAAATCTGGCAAGGCACCGTCGGTGATGATCACCAACCAGTTGCGCCCCGGAGAATCGCCGTTGGCCGCGACCGACAGACGCGCGGCCAGCCGCAACGCTGCCGGCAGGTCGCTGCCGTTCGTCATCAGGGCCGGCGCCATCGCAGCGGAAAACAGATCCAGCGCCTCGCGCGTCGCCTCGCGCGGCAGCGGAAACAGCGCGCTTGCCGTCCGATCGAAGAAGACGGCGTTGAAGCGCACCGACGACGGCAGCGCCTCGACCAGTCCACGCGCCAGCATGCGTTCGTCCGCCAGGCCCGCCAGGCCCACGCTGCGCGAGCGATCAACCACCAGCATGACCCGTTCGGGCGGCGGTCGATCGGCGCTGCGCCGCGGTCGACAAAACTGCACGACGACTTCGCTGTCCGTCGCCGACACGGGGGCCACCGCCGCCCGCACCGTCAACGCCGGGCCCGAATCGCGAAATCCGAACGCCAGCTCCCACGCCGCACGCGCGGGCGCCTGGGCGCGGAATCGGCCCCGTCCCGTCGACTGCAAGCGCGTGCCCGCCAGTTCCACGAAGTCTTGCGCGCTGCCCCCGCCCGTCAACAGCACCCGCACGTCGGCAGCGATAGGCGACGCTTCCAGCGATCCCGGAACGCGCAGAACCAGCCGTCCGTCGCGACACTGCAACGGCGCCGTAAAACGGTAACGGATCAGAACAGGGGGCCCGTTGGCCGCAAGCCCTGCGATGCGCAGGCCAAAGTCACCCTGGCCGGCTGCGGATTGCAGGCGCAAGCGCGTGGCACCCAAGATTTTCCAGTCCAAGATTTTCCAGTCCACGATGGCGGCGCCCGGCGGCAGGTCGAGATCCAGCGCCGCCCCCATCGTCCGGGTGACATCCACCAGCGCCAGGGCACCCGCGATGCGGATCGACACCCGGTGCACGCCCGGGCTGTCCGCCTGCGCCCGCGCGCACATTCCGAATACGACCATCAGCAAGGCGATCCCTGCGCTGCGAATGCGCCAGCTCATGGCATTTTATCGGTGACGCCCAACACGTTGCGACCGCAGCGACGAGGTTACGCCGATATCGCGGAATCCGCATATCCCTTGCACCCCCCCAGGTGATGCGGTAGACGCCGCGAAGCCCACCGCGGCAGCAGCCCCATGACCTCGACCAGCGCGCCGATACTTCCGATCGCACCGTCGCTTCCTTCGGACGCGGCGATTCGTCAGACCATCGCCGTGCTGGCGGGCGGCGGCGTCGTGGCGTTCCCGACGGACACCCTGTACGGGATCGGCTGCGAATTCGGGCGCGAGCACGCCATCGAACGCATCCACAAGATGCGCGAGATCGACGGCGCCAAGCGCCCGCTGACCTTCCTGCTGCCCGACGTGGGCGAACTGGCGCACTACGCGGCTGTGAACGAGGCGGCGTACAAGATTCTTAACCGTATCTTCCCGGGCCCCTACTGCGCCGAGCTGATCGCCAGCCCGCGCGTCCCGACGCCCTTCACGCTGGAAGACCGCCGCACCATCGGCGTGCGCATCCCCGACAGCGCCCTGTGCGAGAAGCTTCTGTGGGGCCTGGGCAAGCCGATCCTGACGGCGACCGCCAAGTCACGCAGCGGCGTGGTGCTGACGACGGCCGAAGAAATTCAGCGCGAGTACGGCGCCGAACTGGACCTGATCCTCGACGGCGGAACGCTGCAGGGTCCCCCGTCGACGGTCGTCAGCCTGGTGGACGACTGGGTGACGGTGCTGCGCGAGGGCCGCGGCCCGGCGGGCAAAATCTTGCTGGGGTAGCGGGTCGCGGGCGGCTTGAGGCGCGAGCCTGACTCAACCGACCGGCAGGCCGGCCCTGGCCGCGGCACCTTTCGCAGCCTCGATGAAGGCGCGCACCTTGCTGCGGTCCTTCACGCCGACCGCGCTTTCCACGCCGGTCGCCACGTCGACGCCGTTCGGCTTTGTCACTGTGATTCCCTGGGCCACGTTTTCGGGCGTCAGGCCGCCGGCCAGCAAGAAGGGGCGCCGGCCCGAGGCCGCGATCAAACCCCAGTTGGCCAGCTCCCCCGCGCCGCCGTAGCCCTCGGTATGCGAATCGTAAATGAAGGCCCAGGGATCCCACGCGTGCGCCTCTTTCAGCGACGCCTCGTCATACACGCGGACGGCGCGGATGATCTGGTCGTTGGGCAGATCGCTCCAGCTGCCGACCTTCTCGTCTCCGTGAAGCTGCACGCGGTCGAGCGCCAGATCGGTCACGGTCTCGGTCACCACCAGTGGGTGCGCGTTGACGAACACGCCGACGCGCAGAACCCCCTTGGGAATGGCGGCGACGATCTCGCGGGCGCGCGCGTCCTCGACAAACCGTTTCGAGCCGCGCCAAAAATTCAGGCCGATGGCGCCCGCCCCCGCCTTCGACACGAATGCGGCGTCCTCGGGCGTGGTGACCCCGCAGATCTTCACCAGGAAATTCATGCGACGGCTGCCTTGGCCGGGGTCAACGACCGCAGCCGCGCAAGGACGCCGGCCGCAGCCCCGCTGTCCAGTGCCCCGGCCGCGCGCTGGGCCCCCGCCTTCAGGTCAGGCGCGACCCCCGCCACGAACAGCCCCGCTGCGGCCGTCATCAGCGCACAATTGCGAATCGCCCCTGCCGCGCCCGCCAGCGTCTCGCCCAGCAGCCGCGCATTGACGGCGGGATCGCCGCCCTTGAGGCCGGCCGGATCAGATTCGGGCAGGCCGAAGTCCGCCGGCTGAACGTCGTAGACCTTCACCTGCCCGTTCAGCAACTCGGCCACGCGCGTGGGCCCGCGCGGCGCCAGCTCGTCCAGGCCTCCTGTGCCGTGCACGACCAGCGCGCGCTGCGAGCCAAGCTGCGCGTGCGCCCGCGCCAGGAACTCGCAGCGTTCGGCGCTGTAGACGCCGTTCAGATGATGGCGCACCCCGGCCGGATTGGTCAGCGGGCCCAGCAGATTGAACATCGTTCGAAAACCCAACTCGCGCCGAGGGGCCGCCGCGTGCCGGGTCGCCGCGTGGTAGGTCGGCGCAAACATGAAGCACAGTCCTGTCTCGCGCAGGCACAGCGCGGCCAGGTCCGGCCCGGGTGCCGGGTCCAGGCCCAGGGCCTCGATGACGTCGTGCGAGCCCGAACGCGACGACAGCGCCCGATTGCCGTGCTTGGCCACCGGGACACCGCAGGCCGCGATGACGAACGACGCCAGCGTCGACACATTCACGGACCCCGAGCCGTCACCACCCGTGCCGCAGGTGTCCAGCACGACCGGGGCCTCGAACCCCACGCGCAGCATCCGGCCGCGCATCGCCTGCGCCGCGCCGACCACCTCGTCGACGGTCTCGCCCTTCATGCGCAGGCCGGTCAGCAGGGCCCCAATCTGTGCTGGGGTCGCCTGCCCGTCCATGATGCCGCCGACCAGGGCTGCCATCTCGTCGGCAGAAAAACCGCCGCCGTCGACGACGCGCGCCAGGGCCGCGGGCAGCGACAGGGTCATCGGCGCCCCGTGATGAAATTGCGCAGCAGATCCTTGCCCACAATGGTCAGGAAGGATTCGGGGTGGAACTGGACGCCTTGCACCGGCAGGGTCTTGTGCCGCAGGCCCATGATTTCGTCGTCCCAGGTCTTGGCTGTCACTTCCAGGCAGTCGGGCAAGCTGGCGCGTTCGACCACCAGTGAATGGTAACGCGTGGCCTCGAAGGGATTCGGCAGGCCCGTGAATACGCCCGTGTCGTCGTGGAAGATGCGAGACGTCTTGCCGTGCACGATCTCCTTGGCGTAGATGACCTTGCCGCCGAACGACTGGCCTATCGCCTGGTGGCCCAGACACACGCCCAGGATGGGGATCTTGCCCGCCAGTTTCTGGATCACCGACAGCGAAATACCGGCCTCGTTCGGGGTACATGGTCCAGGTGAAATAACGATATGTTCCGGTGCCATACGGACAATATCGTCAACTGATACTTCATCGTTGCGCACGACCTTGACCTGCTGGCCCAGCTCGGACAGGTGTTGCACCAAGTTGTACGTGAACGAATCGTAGTTATCGATGACCAGCAGCACGGTTAGCCCCGCCCCCCGGCGCCCGCGCCGCGCGCCATGTGCACGGCGGCGACGACCGCGCGCGCCTTGCTGACGCATTCTTCGTACTCGGCGGCCGGCACGCTGCCCGCGACGATGCCGGCGCCCGCCTGCACCGCGATGATGTCGCCCTTCGTGACCAGGGTGCGGATGGCGATGGCCAGGTCGACGTTGCCGCCGTACGCCAGGTAGCCGACCGCGCCGCCGTAGATGCCCCGGCGCGACGGTTCTAGCTCTTCGATGATTTGCATGGCGCGAATCTTCGGCGCGCCCGACAGGGTTCCCGTCGGGAAGGCGGCCTCGACCACGTCGCGCGCGGTCTTGCCCTCGCCCAGGGTGCCGCTGACGTTCGACACCAGGTGCATGACGTGCGAGTAGCGTTCGACCACCATGGTCTGATCCAGCTTCACGGACGCGGGCGCCGACACCCGGCCGACGTCATTGCGGCCCAGATCGATCAGCATGACGTGTTCGGCGCGTTCCTTCGGGTCGGCGCGCAGCTCGGCCTCAAGGGCGGTGTCCTCGTCGGCGTTGCGGCCACGGCGGCGCGTGCCGGCGATGGGGCGGACCTCTATCTTGCGTCCGTCCAGGCGCACCAGGCATTCGGGCGAGGCACCGGTGACGACGGCCTCGGGAAATTCCAGATGGAACATGTAGGGCGACGGATTGGTCACGCGCAGCACGCGGTAAACGTCGAAGGGGTCGACGCCCTGGCGCGGGATCTCGAAACGCTGGGACAGCACGACCTGGAAGGCGTCGCCGGCCCGGATGTATTCCTGCACGCGGCGGACACTGTTCTCGTAAAGGTCGCGCCCCGAACGCGAGGCCGGCATGGGCAGGTCGCTGGCCGCAACGGCGCCCGAGACGTCCAGGGCCGGCAACGGCGCCGCCGGCTGCGACAGGCGCGCAATCAGCGCCTCCACGCGCGCGCAGGCGTCGTCGTACGCGCGATCGGTATCACCGGCGGACACGTCGACCGAAGCCACGACCTTGATGGTGCCGCGCAGGTTGTCGAAAATCAGGACGGTGTCCGTCAGGGCGAAGCAGGCGTCCGGCAGGCCCAGCTCATCGGGCGCGGTGCTGGGCAGACGTTCGAACCAGCGCGCGGCATCGTAGGCGAGGAATCCGACGGCGCCGCCAAAAAAACGCGGCAACCCGGGGGGCACGGCCGGCGGCAATTCGCCCAGAAGCTGCGTCAGGTACGCCAGCGGATTCGCCTGGCGACTGCGTTCGGCCACGACGAACGTATCGCCTTCGGGTTTCAGAATTTCGACAACGTCGCCCTTGGCGCGCAGGACCGAACGGGGCCGTACGCCGGCGAAGCTGTAGGAAGCCCACTTTTCGCCACCGACGACGCTTTCCAGGAGAAACGAGTATGGCCCACGGCCCAACTTCGCGTAGGCGGACACCGGTGTGTACGAATCGGCCAGTATTTCCTGGTACACGAAACACAGGCGGCCGCGGCGGGCGAGGTCGCGAAACCCGGCGCGATCCGGTACGAAGGTGGGCATGTCGTGGAGGTTTTCCAGCCTAGCCTGCCTTGTGTTTTGACGCGAGCGTTTCACACGGGCAGCGCAGGGGGCTGATTGAATGATCGCTTGCCCTTCGCGTCCAATAATATGAAGGGCGTTGCGGTTGACTGAATCCGGCACGCCTGCTAGGACGCCCACAATCATTCCCCGACGAGGAGCCCCGATGTTCAAGTCCCCTGTTTCCCTGCTGACCGCCATTGCCACCCTGACCCTCACCATCGGTGCCGTGACGTCTGCCGGCGCGGCTGGAACCGGGTCTGTGAAGGGAACGGTCAAGCTGCTGGGCAAGGCACCCGCCGTGGAAGATTTGAACATGAAGGCGGACCCGTTCTGCGCCAAGCGCGGCGGCAAGAACGAAGAAGTCATCGCCGGTCCCGCAGGCCAGCTGAAGAACGTCGTCGTGCGCATCTCGAAGGGCACGACCGGTGCGTTTCCGGCGCCCGCCAAAGAGGCCACGATGGATCAGGATGGCTGCATGTACCGTCCGCGCGTCGCGGTGGTGCAGGCCGGCCAGCCGGTGACCATCAAGAACAGTGACCAGACCTTGCACAACGTGCACACCTACAAGGGCCCGGCGACGCTGTTCAACCGGGCGCAGCCGATGGGCTTCCCGGCCATCAAGCAGAAGTTTCCGACCGTGGGCGACGTCGTCAAGTTCAAGTGCGATGTGCACCCGTGGATGACTGGCTACCTGGTGGTTACTGACAATCCCTTCTGGGTCGTCACCACCGAGGACGGCGCCTTCACGCTGCCGAACGTTCCGCCCGGCAAGTACACCGTCGAGGCGTGGCATGAACGATTCGGCGTCAAGACCGCCGAGATAACCGTCACCGCCGACAAGGCCGCCGACCTCACGTTCGAATTCGCCGCCAAGTAGCGGCTGGCAAGCAGCGACCTTCTTGCATTCCGACGGGCAGCGGGTGGCGGACGAAGCGCGCAACGATGGCGCCCGCGCGGACGGCCCACGCACCAGCGGCCTTGCGCCGCCCCCTGCCCTGCACCGGCTAGCCTCGATCACAGCGGTCGCGACGTATCTGCTGATCCTGATCGGCGGCATCGTGCACGGCACCGGATCCAGTCTGGCCTGTCCGGACTGGCCGACCTGCTACGGCAGCCTGTTGCCCACAATGACAGGCGGCGTGGCGATCGAGCACAGCCACCGGCTGGCCGCGGGCCTGGTCAGCCTGCTGACTGTCGGCCTGGCGGTGTTCCTGACGCGGCGACGGGCACAAGCGCGCATGCTGTGGAAAATAGGCTGGGCGGCCGTGGCCCTGGTGCTGGTACAGGCGACCCTGGGCGGGGTCACGGTCCTGCTGCGACTGCCGACGACGGTTTCGACGCTACACACGGCGACCTCGTTGATCTTCTTCTTGACCGTAAGTTTCCTGGCCGTGCAGACGGCCAGCGGGGCGGCGAACCGGACTGAACTGGCACCGGGGGTGCGGCGTCTGGCGCTGGTCACGACGGTCGCCATCTTCTTCCAGATGGTACTAGGTGGCCTGGTCAGGCATTCGGGGGCGGGCCTGCTGTGTCTCGATTTCCCGCTGTGCCGGGGCGCCCTGTGGCCCGATGCCTATGTCACGGTGCTGGTTCACGTGGTGCACCGGATGGGGGCGTTGGTCGTTCTGGCCCTGGTCTGCCTGTCGGCCTTCCGGACCTTTCGCGCCGCTGCCGGGGCGCCCGTGCTGCGCCTGGCCACGCTGCTGCCGCCGACGCTGGTGGCCCTGCAACTGGTGCTGGGCGTGCGCAGCGTTCAGACTTTCCTGGACCTGACGACCGTGGAACTGCACCTGGCGGTGGGCACGGCGCTACTGGCGACCCAGTGGATGATCTTCCTGCACGCCGCCCCGTTTTCGCCGTCGCAGACGCGCGCCGGGTTCTTGTCTCAGGTTCGCGACTTGATTCAGCTGACCAAACCGCGCATCACGGGCCTGGTCATTGCCACCTTTGCAGGCGGGCTGTGGCTGGCGCCCGGGCCGATCGAGACCTGGCGGGCCGTGATGGCCCTTTTGGGCACGGTCTTCATCGTGTCGGCGGCCAACGCGCTGAACATGTACCTGGAACGCGACGTCGACGGGCTGATGGATCGCACGCGCGAACGGCCCCTGCCGCGCGGACGCCTGTCGCCCGATCTGGCCGTCGGTCTGGGAACGGCGCTGGCCTGTGCCGCCTTGCCCCTAATGCTGCTGGGCGGGAATCTGCTGACGGGCGCCCTGGGATTGCTGGCGTTCCTGTCCTACGTCTGGGTGTACACGCCGATGAAACGCCGTTCGTCGGCCGCCCTGTTCGTTGGCGCCATTCCCGGCGCCATGCCACCGCTGATGGGCTGGACGACGGTGACCGGGCGCATGAACGTGCCGGCGCTGGTGCTGTTCGCGATTCTGTTCCTGTGGCAGATCCCGCATTTTCTGGCGATTGCGCTGTACCGTTCGGACGACTACCAGCGCGCCGGTTTCCACGTGCTGCCCTTGTCGCAGGGGCCGCGCGCCACGCGATTTCATATCGTCGTGTTTTCGGTCGCGCTGGTCGCGTCGACGCTGTTGTTGGCGCCCCTGCACGTGGCGGGAACGCCGTTCGTGATCATCGCCGCGCTGCTGGGGGCAACGCTGGTCGGCTGGGGTCTGGCGGGCTTTCGACCGACGGCCGATCGGGCCTGGGCGCGATCCTTGTTCGTGGTGTCGATCGTCTACCTGACGCTGCTGTTCGCCGCGTTGGCGGTCGACCGACAGGTCGTCTAAACACGCTCGGGGCGCGATTCGCGCGACAGCAGATCGGCCACGGCCTCGCGCGGGGTACGCGTGCCTGCCAGCACCGCCGCGACCTGCGAGGTGATAGGCATCTCGATGCCGACCTCGGCGGCCAGCGCCTCCGCGATGCGCGCGGTGCCAACGCCCTCGGCGACTTGACCCAGTCTGTTCGTGATGGCGGGCAACGATTCGCCGGCCGCGAGGGCCAGGCCCACCTTGCGGTTGCGCGACAGGTCGCTTGTGCAGGTCAAAACCAGATCGCCCAGGCCCGCCAGGCCCGACAGCGTCAGCGGGTTGCCGCCACGGCGTTCGGCCAGGCGCCCCATTTCATGCAAGCCGCGCGTGATCAGGGCCGCCCGCGCGTTGTTGCCGAAGCCCAGCCCGTCGGAACAGCCCGCGGCAATGGCGATGACATTCTTGAGCGCACCGCCAATGGCGACGCCGACGACGTCCTCGGTCGTATAGGCGCGCAGGCGATCGGTCGCGAAGGCACGCTGGGCGGTGGCGGCGGCGCCCAGGTCCCGGGACGCCACGACGACGGCCGCCGGCAAGCCGCGCGCGACCTCGACGGCAAAGGTCGGTCCGGACAACAACACGACGGGCAGCGCGGGCAGCACGGCGCTGACCACGGCATCCATCGTCAGGCGGGTTTCGTCTTCGAGACCCTTCGCCGCGCAGACGATCACGGCACCGGGCGCAAGCTGCGGCACCAGCCGCTGGCACAGCGAACGTACGGCCGCCGAGGGCAGCGCCAGCACGACCACGACGCTGTCGGCGACGGCCGCTGCGAGGTCAGCCGTCGCGCGGATCGCGGGTGCCAGCAGCCGCCCGGGAAGATAACGCTGATTCTCACGCCGGGCGCCGATGTCGGCCATCGCCGCCGCATCGCGCCCCCACAGGCTGGTTTCATGCCCGGCATCGCCCAGCGTGGCCGCCAGCGCCGTGCCCCAGGATCCGGACCCGACCACCGCAATCCGCATCAGCGATCTCCTCGTGCGGGCATGACAAAACGAATCTCGGCTTCCTCCAAGGGATCGACCTTACGCAGGCTGGCCGCTACGCCATCGTACAGCGCCGGCGGCACACGAAAAATCGGCAGACGGGTTTGCCGCCGCAAACTGATCGTCGGTGCGGCGCCGTGGCCAACATCGCGTCCTTCGACGAATCGCAGCGAACCCGCGGTCACCGTCCCGCTGGCCCCAGCGTCGACAACGCGCGCGCCTGGCGGCAGGGCGATGCGCGCATCAAGATCCAGGGGAATATCCGCGCCCACCAGCAAACCCGTGCGCCGGCTCTGCTCGGACGCAAATCGACGGCCCGGTTCGGCCCGGAAGAACCGCGGCGCCAACTTGAATTCGCTGCCCTCGCGCGCGGCGAAATGCGGATCCGTAAATGTGTAGTGCAGACGCGTTTCGCCCGCGGCGCCGGGTTCGATCTCCAGTTCCTGGAGCTCGGCGCCGGGAAAGTTCTGGCCAAGCCAGCGTTGCTCGAAATCCTGGCGCAACTTGTGTCGATCGTTGCCAACGCTGTCCAGGATCTCGGCCCACTCGACCGAGGGCCAACCCGTCAGTGTCTCGGTGACCGAGGCGTCGCCCTCGCCTTGCGCACCCACCCGCACGCTCATCGCGACCGAACGATGATCGGGCTGGACGTTGACCGCGTGCTCGACATCATGGGCGCCGATCACGAACGTCGCAGCGCCATCGATCGCGGGCGGCAGATAGCCGTACGCGGCGCGGCGCCAACGGGGATCGATGAAGACGGTTCTCCCCGATGTCGAGGCGAAGCGAATCAACACCTCTGAAAAGTCATCTAGCTCTTGCCCGATCACGGGCGCGTCGGCCGCCGCGACGGACACAGGACGCGCCAACGCGAGTTGCGGAGCCAGGCCCAGCACCTGCGCCAACGCAACGATCAAGGCCGCGCGGTTGCCCCGCCCACGCGCCAGGGTCGTCGTCGCTGGCTCCAGCAGATCGCGTTCGGCCTCTATGTGGTCGGTCACCCAGCGGACAATGGCCGCCATCTGTGCATCGGGCAGGAATGCCTGCCCAGAGGGATCGGGCGCGACGCCGGCGGCGATGGTCCGCGCCAGTCGCCGCAGCGCCGGCGAGCCGCGCGTTACACCGAACATCTGATCGCTCACAAAACGCGTCCAGCGCGCCAGGTTCGCGCCACTGGAGACGCGCACCGACGGAATCCATTCGACAGCGGGCACCGCTGAGGGCTCGGCGAAAAGCTGCGGAACAGCGTGCGCCGCAAAGGTCGTCAGGACTGTGTTGTCCTGGCCTGGCGTGAGGACCCCGACCGGGGCGCCGGCACGCCTGTCAAAATCCAGCGCCAGTTGCCGCGGGGTAATCAGCAAGTATTCGCTGCGATCAAGCGGCGCTTCCACCGATTGAAAATAGAACCGGTCTCCCAGAAAGCCCGGCGCGAAGGCGTCGTGGGGCTCGCGCAAATCCAGGGTCTCCCATTCGATGAAGTCGCCCACTGCCAAATCGGGCGCCGAAATCGAATCCTTGCCGATGATTTCCTCGGGCTCGCGAAACGTTCCATCGGGCTTGTGCGTGCGCAGGATCAACACTTCGGCACCCGGCGGCACGGTGATCTCGCCCCAGCGCCCGATCCCGTCCTTGCTTTGGACGCGCACGATGTTGTGCGTGAGGATCATTTGCGCGCCATCATCGAAGGTGCGGCTGACCGTGCGATCCAGGACCAGCACCGACGGGGCCTGGTATGTCCGCCCAGATTGGATAAACGCGCGAATGATCGCCCGCCCGTCGACGCGATGGGCATCGAGGGGCAATGGGACGCCAAAGGGCCGCGCCGCCTGGCGCAGTTCCGGACGCGTCGGAAAATCGTGCAGCGCATGGGCGACAACGGCGCGGGCACCCGCAGATTCGCCAGTGGACGCCAGCGCGTCGACCAGGCGCAGGCGCAGCGCCACGTCGCGCGGGGCCACCCGGACCAGGTCCTCCAGATCGCGCAGCGCCGCCTGACCCATGCCACGTGCCAGCTTGATCGCCGCCAGGTCGGTCCGCAGCGGCACGGCGTCGGTGGCAAGAACCAAACGACGCTCGATGGCGGCCTGTGTGGCGCCCAGATCGCCACGTTGACGGCTGAATTCCCCCGGCACGTCCGATTGCGCGTCGCACGCCCCGACCCTGCGGGCCAGATTTTCTTCGTCGCTGACGCGGTCGCGCTGGCGCGCCCGACGGTAGGCCGCCTCCCACACAGGACAAGGACCAGGCGCGTTCTGCCCAAGCGCTACCAGGCGATCCAGAACGCGATCGGCGTCCCGTTCCAGGCCGCGCTCGCGGTGGGCGTCCGACAGCAACAGCGCGGCCGGCCACCAGTCGGGGCTGGCACGCAGGGCCCGCTCGGCATTTTCCGCGGCCTCGCGCGGGCGATCGTTGGCGAGGTCCGCGACCGCCAGTTCCCGCCAGACGCGCGCCATCTGCGGGTCAAGGCCCAGCGCGCGCCGGTAGAGCGCCCGGGCCTGATCGCGGGCGACAGCGGCCGGACGCGTGGCATCGCGGGCGATCACGGCGGCCGAGGCGGCCAGACCCAGGGAAAAGCGCCGCTGTTCAACCAGGCGATCCGCCAGCGTCAGCGCACTGTCCCAGTCGCCCGTCAGATCGCTGACCAGCAACCCGGTGAGATCGGCGACGGCACGGGGAATCGCGCCGGCCTTGCCAGGAAGTCCGTCTGACGGCCCCGATCCGCGCGAGACCAGCAGGCCAAATTCAGCCGCTCCACCAAACGAGCCGAGGTGGATCTCCAGCACGTGCCTTCCCGCCGCCAGCTGGACGCGCAACACCGACCAGCGCGGGCCGGTGGCCGTCGCTGAACCGTGGTGAAGCCAAGGTCCGTCGTCCGCCCGCAGCAGCGCCACCCCGGTAAAATCGAGGACGATCTCGTGCTCGCCGGCCGCGACGGTCACTTCGGCGCGGACAACGCGTACACCACCATGCGCGTCAAGTGCTGGCAACGTCAGACGACAGCCTGACGCCAGCAGCTTTCGAATCGGCGGCGCCTTCGGCGCGACTGCCGTCTCGAGATCCAGATGCGGCAGACGCCCAACGGTGGCCAGTAGGTCGGCGCCAACCACACAACCACGTCCGCGGGCCTGCCCTGCCAGTAGGGTCACGTCACCTCGGCGGCGGGCGATGCTGTCCGCGAGCGCCGCCAGGACAAAGCGCGCCTGCCAGGGCAGCGAGTCGCCGCGCAAGGTCAGGATGCGTTCTTCGAACGGGCGACTGTCAGCCAGGTTCCCCCACAACACCGAAATCCGGGCAAGCGCCGCCGTCGCCAGCGCGGGACCCCATGTCGCGTTGGCGCCGCCACGGGCCACGGTCTCGGCGAGAGCCAGGTAATCCTCAATCGCGGCCACGTCGGCGCCGTGCTCGAAGGCGACGCTGCCCCGGCCAAAACGCGCCAGCAGATCATCCGGATGCCGCCGCAGCGTCTCCGTGAAGACCTGCGCCGCCTTCGGGACGTCTCCGTCGAGAAGGCTTTTCCAAGGCAACCAGGTCGGATCCGAATCCCGCAAGGCGCCTCGGCCCGCCAGTACACCCGCGCACCCCTGCAACAGGATCAGCGCCAACAACCACAGGCGCGACATCAGAAACTGGCCTTTTCGCGAACCAAAACGATCTTCTCGCCGAGTGCGGCGTCGATGGCGCCCAGAAATGCGCGAAACGCGGGATAGGCTTTCGGCGTCACCCGATGGGTGCGCACGTCCAGGGCCGACCGCACGGTGATGACGCGCCCGTCGGCAGCGGGCGTAACTTGAAGATCGAATATGCCGAAGTCGCTGGCCTCGTGACGCGACAGGGGCGCACGCGACACGCGCCAACCCGCGGGCAGATTGAAAACCAATTCGTCCTGGTGTTGCCACGGATACGCAAGAACCAGCTCGCGCCGTCGCGCCGACAGGCGCGCATACGAGCGCACGAAATCGACCTCGCGGGCCGCCACGGGCAGGCCCATGGATCCGTCGGCGGAAAGTTCACCCAGTCGCGGCACCTGCACGACAGCGCGCACCGACACCGCGCGATTGCGATCATCGGTCCCGTCTATATCCAGCGATTCCACGGTTGCACCGGCAAATCGCCCACTCCACGTTTTGCCATAGCGTTCAAGGCGCTCGCCCGGTGTCTGGTAGTGCTGGCGCCAATCGGGGGCCGATTGTCCCTTGACGGAGAATTGTTCGCGGACCCGGGCGGCACCGCTGGCGTCGAGATCGATGGACCAGGCGCGTTCGGCGCGGTTTGCCGACGATGGCAGCACCGGCGTCTCCTGAAGCGTCGCCCCGGCGGGTCCAACGCGCAGAACCATCACGCCCTGATCCTGATGCGGCAGTTCGTCGATGCCCGAAAATTCCGCCGTGGCGTCCAGGTACAGCGACAGCGCGGGCACGTAGACGATGGCGTGGTCAAACACGGCCAGCGACGCTGGCGCGGGCGCGATACGACCACCGCGACGGGTCCGCACCAGCACCAGCTCGGACGCGATCCCAGCCTCGCGCAGCAACGCATGCAGCAAGGACGCCTTGTCTTTGCAGTCCCCGAATCGTCGCGTCAGCACCTGCGTGACCTTGTAGGGCTTGTAGCCGTGGATGCCGAATTCGAGGCCAACGTAGCGCGTGCCCTCGATGACCACCCGATGCAGGGCGCGCACCTTTTCGTCGTCGGTGTTCAACCCAACAATCGAATCCCGCGCAAGGCGTCGCAGATCGTCGTCGGCGACCAGCTGATCGGCGACCAGGTGCCACCACCAACGCCCCACGTCCTGCCACGTCCGGTAGGTACTGACGTGCAGGTAGGGCGCGACTTCGGCCTGGCCCGGCATCGACGGTTCGGCATCGACCTTCGGGATGTCGGCCGCTGCGTATCGGTATTCCGTATGATCGCCCCGCTGCTGAATTTGCGTCTTCAGACCGGCCAGCGCGGGGACATTGAAGAAGAACGACCGATCGCGCGGGCCCAGCAATGTGTAGTCCCAGCGCAGTTTGGGCACCGCTTCCCCAATGACCTCGAAGTCGCCAAAATAATCCGCCATCGCGTTTTGCGCTGACACGTCAGCGACCGTGTATTCAACATCCAAGATGTCGCCTGCGTGCAGGCCGTCGAAAACCACGACCTGGGCGCGGCTGTCGTAGTAAAGGCCGTACCAGGGCTCGGAGAGATCGCGATCGTCGCGCCCGGTCGCGTCCGATATCTCTACCTCGCCGGACGGCGCACGCCGCAAGATCTGGGCCTTGCGGATTTCGACCTCTTGCGTCCCCGGCGCATAGCGAACGAAGAATTCCTGGTTCTCGCGGGCCCCGCGATCCGAACGCACGTGAACCACCCGCTGCCCGAAGGTCTCCGACAGCCCATTGCCGTGTACGCGCACGACCCGTCGATCCAGCAGCACCACGGCCGCGGCATCGCGGTGGACGTCGCTGCCCGTCGTCATCGCCAGTACCTTCGCCGCCAGGACCTCGACGTCTTCGGCGCGGTCTCGGGCCAAGTCTTCTGCCACGTCGACGCGCCCGGTCGTCGCATCCGACAGGGCCGCCAGTCGATCGGCATAGTGCCGCAGCGTTGGATTCTGGGGCCGCAGAACCAGCGCACGGCGAATCTGTGCCAGGGCCACGGCTGTTTGCCCGGCCCGCGCCAGCAACTTGCCCAGTTCCTCGGGCAGGCGGGGCTCGTCGGGCAGGCGCGCCGTCGCGGCTTCAAGTAACTTGCGCGCGCGCGGCAGGTCGCCCATGGCCTCGCGGATGCGGGCGGCCTCGATGGCAAGGAACGACAAATCAGGGCGCAGCGCCGCGGCCTCCTCGAAGCGACCCGCGGCCGCCGGCAGATCTCCCCTGTTGCGCGCGGCACCCGCCAGATCCTGCAGCGTCTCGACGTCCGCGCGACGATCGTGAAGGATGCTCAGCAATTCCTGTTCAGCCTCGCGTTTGCGTCCCATGCCGTCCAAAACGCGGAGGCGGGCACGGCGCACGCGCATCAAGGCGCGAGTCTCGGTGGGCAAGGCGTCGATACGCGCCAGGGCCGACGCGGGCAAGCCCATGGCGTGCTCTTCCATGGCGATGGCCAGCGCCGCCGTCCAACACGTGGGATCAATCGCCAGGGCCGCCCGCCAGTTGTCGAAGGCCAGGCTATCGCGCCTTCGCGACCGGGCCAGATCGCCCAGGGCCGCCAGCGCGGCTGCCTTGGCGCCGCCGTCGGAAATCAAAGCGATTCGTTCGAACGCCGCCCGACGATGGTCTTCCTCGTGGGCGACCTCCGCCAGCAAGGACAAGGCTTCGACGGATTCAGC
>JANXXE010000180.1 GCA_025350815.1 Myxococcales bacterium
GACGAGGCCGCCGCCGGTCTCGGCCGAAACAGTCTTGTTGGCCAAATCATCCTTCACGCGCGCCATCTCGGACTGCATACGCTGGGCAGCCTCGAACAGGCCCTTGAGGTCGGACAGGTCGGTCATGGTGTCTTGATCTCCCGCGGGGCGACGCCGAACAGTTCTTCCGCCTTGCGAACCATCGGGTGCTGGCGCGCCTCGGTCTCGCGCTTGCGGCGATCGGCAGCCGTGGCGTCCGCCTCGCGCGCGACTTCCGACGGAACGACGGCGGCGGCGCCCGTTCCGGCGCCGTGCTGCGAGACGAATCGCGTCGGTGCGCCCGTGACCTCACCCAGCAGGCGCTCGACGTCAGCGCGGTTCTTCTCGACCTGATCGAGGGCAATCTTCTCGGAAAAGACCAGGGTCACCTTGCCGGCCTCCCACGCCCGTACCTCGGCGTGATCCAGGGCCGCGGCCAGCGACGGGCGGCTTTCGAAGGATTGCCGGACGCGGCTCCACATTTCGCCGGCGCTCTTCGCGGGCGTGGCGGGCGCCCGCGGTGGGGAGGCGACCGGCGCGCGCGCAGCCGGCACACTGCGGGGGGGCCCCGACAGGCGCCCCTCAAGATCGTCAAGTCGCCGCAGCAGATCGCCGAGCGGCAGCAACGGTTCGGCGAAACAGAGATCCACGACGGCCATGTCCAGGATCAGGCGCGGCGTTTGCGAGCGACCGGCTTCGTCCACGGCGCGCGCCCAGCGATCGAACAGGGCGCCCAGCAGGCCCCGCGGAGCCCGATCGGCCAGCGCCTTGGCCTCGGCCACCTCGTCAGCCGTCGCGTCCAGCAAGTCGGCGACGTCCGCGCCCAAGCCCACGATCTCGACGTCGTGCAGGAAGCCGAGAAACGCCCGCGACAACTGTCCCAGATCAATCCCCGCGTCAGCCGCGGTGGCCAGACTGCGCAGGGCCACGTCGGCCTTGCGTTCCAGCACAGCCTCGGTCAGGCCAAACAACAGGCGACGGTCAGCCACACCCAGGACCTCGGACACGCGCTGGCGGGTCAGCGTTTCCTTGCCGACGTAGGCAATCACCTGGTCCAGCAGCGACAGGCCATCGCGCACGGACCCCGCCGCCTGACGCGCCAGCAAGCGCAGCCCATCGGGTTCGAAGGCAATGCCCTCGGTGGCCAGAATGGACGCCAGGTGCTCGGTCAGCCGCACCGTCGGGATCAGCTTGAAGTCATATCGCTGGCAGCGCGACATGATGGTGTCGGGGATCTTGTGCACCTCGGTCGTCGCGAAGATGAAGACGACGTGGGGCGGCGGCTCCTCCAGTGTCTTCAACAGCGCGTTGAACGCGCTGGTCGACAGCATATGAACCTCGTCGATGATGTACACCTTGCAGCGGCCCTTGGCCGGCAAATAGCGAACGCCCTCGCGTAGCGTGCGGACATCGTCGACGCCGGTATTCGAGGCGCCGTCGATCTCAAGCACGTCGACGGACTGGCCGCTTAGGATCTCGCGGCAAAATTCACAGACGCCACACGGGGTGGCGATGGGCCCCTTCACACAGCACAGGGCGCGGGCCAGGATGCGCGCCGCGCTGGTCTTGCCGACGCCGCGCGCGCCGGTGAACAGGAAGGCGTGGTGCACTCGACCGAGGCCGATGGCGTTGCTCAGCGTGCGAGCGACGTGGTCCTGCCCGACCAGGTCCTCGAACCGTTGGGGCCTATACTTGCGGGCGAGTACCAGGTACGACACGCTCGGAATGTACGCTGAACGCCCTTGCCGGCACAATCGCTGTGCTTATGTAGGACCCAAGGATCATGCGACTCGACAAGCTGACTATCAAAGCCCAGGAAGCCGTGGCCGCCGCGCGGGATCTGGCGGAACAACGCAACCATCAGGAGGTGACGCCGGAACACCTGCTGCACGCGTTGCTGACGCAGGATGAAGGCGTCGTGACCGCCCTGCTGAGCAAGCTGGGCGTCGAACCCGGCGCGGCCCTGCGCCCGCTTGAGGCCGCCATCGACAAGATTCCCCAGGTCAAGGGTGCGACCACCTCGGAAGTGTCGGTCGGACGGCGTTTCAAGGAACTGATGGACCAGGCGACCAAGGACTCGGGCGAATTCAAGGACGACTACGTCTCCAGCGAACACCTGTTTCTGGCCATGGTCAGCCGCGATATGGGCCCCGCGACGAAGTGTCTGCGCGAGGCGGGCATCGATCGGGACGCGATTTTGAAAGCCCTGACCGAGGTTCGCGGCAGCCAGCGTGTAACAGATCCCGATGCCGAACAGCGCTACCAGTCTCTGGCCAAGTACACCCGCGATCTGACCGACTTTGCCCGCCGGGGCAAGCTGGACCCGGTCATCGGCCGCGACGAGGAAGTCCGGCGCGCCATGCAGGTTCTGTCACGGCGGACCAAGAACAACCCGGTTCTGATTGGCGATCCCGGCGTCGGCAAGACGGCGATTGTCGAGGGTATCGCGCAGCGAATCGCCCGGGGCGACGTCCCTGAGTCGCTGAAGGACAAGGTCATCCTTTCGCTGGATCTGGGCGCCCTGATAGCGGGCACGAAGTACCGTGGGGAATTCGAGGATCGCCTCAAGGCCGTGCTGAAGGAAATCGCGGCCAGCGACGGCAAGGTCATTCTGTTCATCGACGAACTGCATACGCTGGTGGGCGCCGGCGCCGCCGCGGGGGCCGTGGATGCCGCCAACATGCTGAAGCCCGCCCTGGCCCGGGGCGAATTGCGCTGCGTGGGCGCCACGACCCTGGACGAGTACCGCAAGCACATCGAAAAGGACAAGGCGCTGGAGCGGCGTTTTCAGCCCGTGATGGTGGAAGAGCCCTCGCGGCAAGACGCGCTGGCCATCCTGCGCGGTCTCAAAGAACGTTACGAGGTTCACCACGGTATTCGCATCCGGGACGCAGCCCTGGTCGCCGCCGTCCGCCTGTCCGACCGCTATATCTCGGGGCGCAAGCTGCCCGACAAGGCCATTGACCTGGTCGACGAGGCGGCCAGCCGTTTGAAGATCCAAATCGATTCGCTGCCAGAGCCCATCGATCAGACCGAACGCCGGCTGATGTCCCTGACCATCGAACGGTCGGCGCTGGAAAAAGAAACCGACCCCGCCTCGCACACGCGCCTGGGCGAGGTCGAGGGCGAGATGGCGGAGCTGCGCGAGCGCGCCGACGGCATGAAGGCGGTGTGGCAGCGGGAAAAGCAGATCATCAGCACCCTGCGAAAACTGAAAGAAGACATCGACGGGGCCAAGACCGAGGCGGAACTGGCCCAACGCAAGGGCGATTTCAACCGCGCGGCCGAGCTGCGCTTCGGTCGCATTCCCGAGCTTGAAAAGAAGGTGGCGGCCACCCAGGAAGAACTCAAAGGCGCCCAGAAGGTCGGGTCGTTCTTGCGCGAAGAGGTAACAGAGGAAGACGTCGCCCAGGTCGTCGCCAAGTGGACGGGGATCCCCGTCGAGAAGATGCTGGAGGCCGAACTGGCGCGCCTCACGCACATGGAGGATCGCCTGCATGCGCGGGTCGTCGGGCAGAACCAGGCGGTCGAGGCTGTCGCCAATGCCGTGCGACGGGCGCGCGCCGGCCTACAGGATCCGAACCGCCCGATCGGGTCGTTCATCTTCCTGGGTCCCACGGGCGTGGGAAAGACCGAACTTGCGCGCACGCTGGCCGAGTTCCTGTTCGACGACGACACCCACATGGTGCGCATCGACATGTCTGAATATATGGAGAAGCATTCTGTCTCGCGCCTGGTCGGGGCGCCCCCCGGCTATGTCGGGTACGACGAGGGCGGCCAGTTGACCGAGTCCGTGCGGCGTCGGCCTTACGCCGTGGTGTTGTTCGACGAGATCGAAAAAGCCCACCCGGACGTCTTCAACATCCTGTTGCAGCTGCTGGACGACGGCCGCCTGACCGATGGACAAGGCCGAACGGTCGATTTCCGCAACACGGTCATCATCATGACGTCGAACGTGGGCAGCCACCTGCTGGTCGATGGCGAGCCGACAACCGAGCAACTGAACGAGGAGCTGCGCCGGACGTTCCGGCCCGAGTTCTTGAACCGCATCGACGAGATCGTCACCTTCCATCGCCTCGGCCGTCCCGATCTGGATCGCATCGTCGATCTGCAGATGGAACGCTTCAGCAAGCTGCTGCGGGATCGCGACCTCAGCATTGAACTGGCCCCCGAGGCGCGGGTCTTCCTGGGCGACAAGGGCTACGACCCGACCTACGGCGCCCGCCCGCTCAAACGCGCCATCATGCGCTTCGTTCAAGATCCGCTGGCCAAGCGAATCATCGCTGGGGACTTCCTGCCGGGCGACACCATCCTGGTCACCCGCGAGGGGGAGACGCTGGATTTCGCCCGCAAGACAAAGAAGGCGGTGGCCGCGGTAAACTGACCCGGCTCCCCATGAAAGATCTCTATCAGACCCTCGGGGTGGCCGAGAACGCGGACGATGGCACCATCAAGAAGGCGTTCAGGAAGCTGGCCAAGGAAAATCACCCCGACGCGACCGGCGGCGACAAGCGCAAGACCGAGCGCTTCAAGGAGGTCAACGAAGCCTATTCGGTTCTCGGCGACGCACAAAAGCGCGGCGAGTACGACCGGCTCAAGCACGCGCCGGTGCGCCCCGACGGCATGCCCGAAGGCTTCGATCCCGATTCCTTCGCAGAGGTTTTTGGCGGCGGCGGGCGTTTCGGGGGCCGCGGCGCGCGTGTGTCAACCGACATGGGTGACATGGGGGATTTGTTCTCCAGCCTTTTTGGCGGCGGCGGCGGACGCCAGCGCGGCCGTCAGCGTGCGACGCGGGGACAGGACATGGCGGGGACGGTGGAGATCTCATTCGAGGAAGCAGCCCTCGGTACGCGACGTAGCCTGCGTTCCGGCAACGGCGGCACCGTCGAGGTTCAGATTCCCCCGGGCGTCGACAGCGGGGGCCGCCTGCGCGTGGCCGGGCAAGGGGGATCCGCCCCAGACCGCCACGGAACCCCGGGTGATCTGCTGCTGGACATCGCCGTCAAGCCCCACCCCACCCTGCGGCGGGCCGGCCACGACATAGAAATGGACCTCCCCCTCGGCGTCGGCGAGGCCATCCTGGGCGCCAAGGTCGACGTACCGACCATCGAGGGTCCCGTCACCGTTAGCGTTCCGCCCGGTACCTCCAGCGGGGGCAAGTTGCGTCTGCGCGGCAAGGGAATCCGCCGGGCGGATGGCACACGCGGCGACCAGATGGTCAGGGTGGAAATCGTCGTCCCCAAGCTGGAGCCGGACGATGGCGAATCGAAAAAATTGGTCGAGGACCTGGCCCGCCGAACCCAACTTACCCCGCCCAGGAAGTTTTGATCCTTGCGGTTACCAGCAAGCCCGCCTAACTTGGACGTTGGGGTGTTGTTGGTGGGCGGGATCGGGGACTTTCACAGCATGAAACACGAGGAAAGATCATGACGACCTCCGAGACCGGAAAGACGTTGCCGCTGCTGTCGCTGCGCAACCTGGTGCTGTTTCCGGGGGCGGTCATGCCGGTCGAAATCGGCCGGGCCAGTTCCTTGAGGCTGATCGAGAATCTGCCCGGCAAGGGCGCGCACCTGTTGGTCGGCACCCAGAAAGACGCCGACGTCGAGGAGCCCGCGGGCGCGGATCTCTACGGAGTGTGCGTCGAGGGCGAGATCGTGCGCATCGTCAAGGCCGCCGAAAGCCGCGTGACCGCCGTGCTGCGCGGGATCGAGCGCCGCCGCATCACCGGCTTCGTGCAAGAGAAACCCTTCATGCTGGCCAGCTACGAGCCGCTGGTCGAGGTACGCAAGGATCCGATCGAGATCGACGGACTGGGCATGGCCGTGTACGACGTGGCCAAGCAGCTGATCGCCATCTCGCCTGACATCCCCGACGAGGCCGCGCAGATCCTGGATCAGAACAAGGATCCCAGTCGGCTGGGCGACATCACGGCGGCCACAGTGGACCTGTCGTCGGAAGAACGCGCGTCCCTGCTGGTCGAGGTTGACATCGCGGAACGGCTGCGGCGGCTGCTGGTCTTGCTTCAGCGCAAGGTCGAGCTCATCAAGGTCAAGCAGAAGATCGACACGCAGGTGCGCGAGGAATTTTCGAAGCACCAGCGCGAGGCCGTTCTGCGGCAGAAGCTGAAGGCGATACAGGACGAGTTGGGCGAAGGCGACGATGGCAGCGATCTGGACGCCTTCGAGGACAAGATCAAGGCCGTCGAGATGCCCGAGGACGTGGCCAAGGTCGCGCGCAAGCAACTGGAACGCCTGCGCCAGATGGCCCAGTCGTCGGCCGAATACACCGTGCAGCGCACGTACCTGGAATGGTTGGTCGAGCTGCCGTGGAACAAGCAGACCACCGATTCGCTGGATCTGGATGCCGCGCGCAAGATCCTGGACGCCGATCACTACGATCTTCAGAAGGTCAAGAAGCGGATCCTGGAATACCTGGCGGTGCGAAAGCTGGCGCCGGGCAAGAAGGGGCCGATTCTGTGTCTGGCCGGGCCGCCTGGCGTCGGCAAGACGTCGCTGGGCAAATCGATTGCGCGGTCCCTTAGCCGCGAATTCATCCGCATCTCATTGGGCGGCGTGCGCGACGAGGCCGAGATTCGCGGCCACCGGCGCACATACATCGGCGCCCTGCCCGGCCGCGTGATTCAGGGCATGCGACGTGTGGCGACCAAGAATCCGGTGTTCGTCCTGGACGAGATCGACAAGCTGGGTTCGGACTTCCGCGGCGATCCGGCCGCGGCCCTGCTGGAGGTCCTGGATCCTGAACAAAACCATTCGTTCTCGGATCACTACCTGGAAGTCAATTTCGACCTTTCCAACGTCATCTTCATCGCCACGGCGAACAACCTCGACACGATTCCGCCGGCACTGCTGGACCGCATGGAGGTTCTGGAAATCCCGGGCTACACGCGCGACGAGAAGCTGGAAATCGCCAAGCGGCACCTTGTCCCCAAGCAGGTCAGCGAGCACGGTCTGTCCGACGAGCAGATCGTTTTCGATGGCGGCAGCCTGACAACCATCATCGAGCAGTACACGCGCGAATCCGGCGTGCGCAACCTCGAACGCGAAATTGCGAACGTCATTCGCGCCATCGCCGTAAAGATTGCGGAAAACGAGCCGAGCGACCCCAAGCTGACGCCCGATCGCATTGCCGAGTATCTGGGACCGCAGAAGTATTATTCCGAGGTGGCAGAGCGCACCGAGGTGCCGGGCGTGGCCACGGGCCTGGCCTGGATGCCCACCGGCGGCGACATTCTGTTCATCGAGGCGTCGCAGATGCTGGGCAAGAGCAACCTCATCCTGACGGGGCACCTGGGTGACGTTATGAAGGAATCGGCGCGCGCGGCCCTGTCCTGGGTGCGCACGCACGTCGACGAGCTGCAAATCACCACCGACTTCGAAAAGTCGGATGTCCACCTGCACGTGCCGGCGGGCGCTGTGTCGAAGGACGGCCCGTCGGCGGGTGTGGCCATGACCGTGGCGCTGGTGTCCTTGTTCACGGGACGCCGGGTCCGCGGTGACGTCGCCATGACCGGCGAAATCACCTTGCGCGGCAGCGTGCTGCCCGTCGGCGGCATCAAGGAGAAGGTCCTGGCCGCCCACCGCGCGGGCATCAAGCGCGTGATGCTGCCGGACCGAAACCGAAAGGATCTGGTCGACATCCCCGACACCATCCAGAAGGAAATCGAGCTGATCTTCGTCAAGCGCATCCAGGAGGTCCTGGAACTGACGCTGGAGCCAGTGTCGGTGGTGGTGCCCGGCCCCGATTCCCCGGGCGTGCCCGAAGCAACCGCACGCGCGTAGCCCTCGCTGCGCGCCGGGTACACCCAGGCCCCGTCTCGCATGGCACCGCCCACCGATCGAGCCTTGCATCGAACCTTGTCGGGCCTCCCGCTCGATGCGGTCTACGGACCCGACCGGCTGACCGAGCGCGGGTGGAGCTACGTCACGCACCTGGGCGATCCGGGCACCTACCCCTTCACGCGCGGTCCGCACGAATCGATGTACCGCGGGAAGCCGTGGACGATGCGCATGTTCTCGGGCTTTGGCACGCCCGCGGACACCAACCGGCGTTTCAAGTACCTGATCGCGCAAGGTCAGACGGGGCTGTCGACGGCCTTCGATATGCCGACACTGATGGGCTATGACCCCGACCATCCACTGTCGCGCGGGGAAGTCGGCCGCGAAGGCGTGGCGGTGTCATCGCTGGACGACATGGATCGCCTGTTCGAGGGCATCGCGCTCGATCGCGTCAGCACGTCGATGACGATCAACGCGCCTGCGGTGGTGGCGCTGTCGTTCTACCAGGCCGTCGCCGAGAGGCGCGGGCTGTCACCGGCGGCGCTGACGGGCACAATCCAGAACGACATGTTCAAGGAATTTATCGCGCAAAAGGAATGGATCTGCGGGCTGCGACCGCATCTGCGCATCATGAAGGACATGCTGGTCCACTGCACGCGGCAGCTGCCACTTTGGAACACGATCAGCATCAGCGGGTACCACATCCGTGAGGCCGGCGCGACGGCGGTGCAAGAGCTTGCTTTCACGCTGGCCGACGGAATCGGCTATGTCGAACTGGGGCTCGCGGCCGGACTGGACGTCGACACCTTTGCCCCGCGGTTGTCTTTCTTCTGGGATGTACACAGCGACTTCTTCGAGGAGGTGGCCAAGCTGCGCGCCGCGCGCCGTATGTGGGCGCGCATCATGCGCGAGCGCTTCAAGGCCAAGAACCCGCGTTCGTGGCTGCTGCGGGCGCACGCGCAAACCGCGGGCGTTTCCCTGGTCGCACAGCAGCCGCTGAACAACGTGGTGCGCACGACGATGCAGGCGCTGGCGGCGGTGATGGGCGGCGTGCAGTCGCTGCACACCAACAGCTATGACGAAACCTTCGCCCTGCCCACCGAGGGGGCCGCGATGCTGGCCCTTCGGACACAACAAATCGTGGCAGAGGAATCGGGCATTCCGTCCGTCGCAGATCCGCTTGGGGGCAGCTATTTCGTCGAGACGCTGACCGACCAGATGGAGGCCGAGGCACAGCGCTACCTGAACCAGATCGATGACGTGGGCGGCATCACCCGCGCCGTCGAAGAGGGATTCCCCCAGCGCGAGATAGCCAATGCCGCGTACGCCCTGCAACGGCGCATCGAAGCCGGCGAGCGGACCGTGGTGGGCGTGAACAAGTATGTGGTACAAGAGCCGCCAGGAATCCCCACATTGAAGATCGATCACCGGCCGGAAGAAGAACAGGTGGCGCGGGTGCAAGCGGTCCGGACCCGGCGAAGCACGACCGACGCCAACAAGGGGTTGGACTTGGTTCGCAAAGCGTGCGAAACGGACGCCAACATCATGGAGGCGGTCCTGTTCGCAGCAAAACGTGACGTGACGCTGGGGGAGATCTGCCAGATCTTCCGCGATGTCTTCGGCGAACACCGAGATCCGGCCTATGTGTAAACAGGAGCCCCGCTAATGGCGACCGTGGGCGTGGGCGGCGATATCGAGGACGTGTGCGCCCGCTGTGGTGACACCTGGCACGTCGTGATGGCCAAGCTGGGCGAGCGCATCGCCAAGGTCGTCTGCAAGCGTTGCGGCAGCCAGCACAACTACCGCAGCGCGAACGGGCACCCTTCGGCCGCGGCCGGGACCACCAGCGCGGCACGGCGCGCGCCCGTGCGACGACGTTCGTCGCGCACGACCGAAGTGGTTCCCACCGCGCCGCCCTTCGATCCCAGCAAGCCACCGCGGGCCTACTCGGTGAACGAGGCATTCTTTGTGGGCGAGCGGGTCTTGCACCCGTCGTTCGGAACCGGGGTGGTCAGCGCCCTGCCCGGGCCGGGCAAGGTCGAGGTGGTCTTTCCGTCGGGCGCGCGCACCTTAGCCTGCACGAAGGCCGGTTCCACCCTGGAACGCCCGGTGCTGGCCCAGCACGTGCCCATCGCCGATCGCCCACCGGACGCACCGCACACGCTCATCCCGTCGATCCGACGGAATGACGGCTAACAACCCCGACGACGACCGGCTCGATCGCCGCGCCGGCCCGCGGTTCATGGCGCACAAGTGGGCGCTGGGCCTGGGGGTCGCGCTTGTGCAGTCCGCGGTGTATTTCGGCATCGGCTACGCGCCTCTGTCTCGTTCCACGGCGTTGCTAGCAACGTCCCTGGATCAAGCGATCCCCTTTTGGCCGTGGACCGTGTGGTGCTACCTGCCGTTTTACGTCGGGATCTTCGTGCTGGCGATCGTCGGACTGCGCAGCGCCGTGCTGCTCCACCGCGCGGTGCTGGGGGTGCTGGGCGTGATGACGGTCGCCGCCGTCGGCCATCTGCTGGTGCCTGCCGCCTACCCTCGGCCGGCCCTGCCCATCCCCGCCCCCGATCTGTCCACGGCCTTCTTGGCGATGATTCAGCGCCTGGATCCACCCGGCAATGTGTTCCCGTCGCTGCATGTCGCGCAGACCTCGATGCTGGCGCTTGTTCTGCACCGTGACAGGCCGCGCCTGGGGCGGCTGGCGATAGCGATGGGGGCCATGCTGGCCATGTCCACCTTGACGACGAAACAGCACTTTGTCGTCGACGTCGTGGCGGCCTACGCCCTGGCCTTCGCCGCGCGGGCGCTGATCCTACGCGGACTGCCCGGGATCACTCGAACAGTGCCGGGGCCAGGCCCTGATTCACCTTCACCTCGGTAACAATCGCTTCGGAGGCCTTGTCGCCCGGTGACGACTGGTGGTGCGAGATCTTGATGCCACCGACGTCGCGGTAGTCGTCGATCTCGTTGATCAGATCGTCGCCGCCTTCACCTGGCGATTTCATGCGGGCCAGCAGGTGGGTCGCGGTGTCGAAGTACAGCGTGAGCCATTCTCCGCTTGGTACCTTCAGCAGCACCCCTTCCAGAACGCGCCCCTTTTCCCGCACAGCGGGCACCGGTTGCAGGCCAATGGGCGGACGGGCGTCCAGGATGTTGAGCAGGATGAAGTTGATGTCCTCGAACATCGCTTCTTTGAGGCGAGCCTGGTTCACCGGAGGCAAGGGGCCCAGAGGCTGGTTGCCCGTGCTGCCGCGAATCGCCTTGGGACCGACGACGAATACCATCCTGGTCTTGTTGCCGGGAACCACCAGCGTCTGTTCCACGCGCATCCGGTCGGGCCGCTTGAAGTACGTCGTGCTGACGAGATCGACGGTCGCCCCGCCCTGCTCGCGCGAGCCGCTTTTGACGATGGTCAGGTCGGCCAGGGCCCGCAGCTTCTGTTCCCCACCCTGTGCCTCGATTCCCTTTTTGACCAGTGCCAGCGCGTCCCGCCCTGCGGTCGAGCCCGAGGCGTCGACTGCGGCCTTCCTGCGCGCGGCCCGTTCGGCAAAGCTGATGGGATCGCGGAAGTGGATGCGTTCGTACTTGAGGCCGGCTTTGTCAATCTGGGGCGCAATCAGATCGCCACGACCCACGATCACGATGACCAGTTCTTCCGGTCGCAGCAGGGATTGCGCGACCTGCTTGGCGCGCGCCACGCCGACGGCCGACATTCGCACGGGGAACTGCTTGACGTAGGCGACGCCCAGGCCGTGCAGTTCGGCTGCGACGATGGCACTTGCGACCTCCTCAGCGCCTTGCATCTTGAAGGCGTAGCTGCCGCTGAAAAAGACCTTGCCAGCATCGAGCTCCTCGACCGTCGGCCCGTCCGCTTTCATCGCGCGCAGCTGGTTCACCGCGGCCATCAGCGCCTCCCACACTTTGTCGTTCGCCGTCGAGGCCGTGACCTCGAACGCACCGTCGAACAACGAGGCTCCAAAGGTCGAGCTGATGCCGTAGGCCAGACCGCGCTGCGTCCGAACATCCGCCATCAAACGCGAAGCCGCACCTGCCCCCCCGATGACGTAGTTGAGTAACGTGGCCGGAAACCATTCGGGCTGGGTGTGTCGGATGCCCCGGTGGCCAAACAGCACCGTGGCCTGCGGCGCATCGTCGCGGTCCACCAGCAGCAGACGCGCGCCCTTGCGCTGGGGCAGCACGAAGGCAGGACGCGGCGGAATCGGCGCCGATTGCCAGGCGCCAAAGCGTTCCTCGATGGCGGCCTTGACCTTCGCCGGATCAACGGCGCCGACCACGGCCAGCACGCTGTTGTTCGGGCGGTAGTACGTCTTCCAGAAACGCACCAGATCGTCGCGGGTGATGGCACGCAGCCGCTCGGGCGCCACGACACGTCCGCCGGGGTGATCATCGCCGAAAATCAGATTCGCGAAGTGCGCCGCCGCAAGAGCGTCCGGGTTCTCGAAGCGATTCTTCAGACCCGCCAGCAGCTGATCGCGAATCTCGCCCACGTGGTCCTCGGGGAAGACGGGATTCACGACCACGTCCGACAACAAGTCCAGGCACAGGGGCAGTTCCTTGGACAGTGTCGTGCAGCGCGCGTTCGAATGATCGTCGGTCGAATCCCCCGCCAGCGTTCCACCGGCATAGTCGATGATCTCCGCGATGTCATCCGCCGAACGCGTCGTGGTGCCCTGGCGCAACATGCTGGCGGTGAACTCGGCCAGGCCCGCGCTGCCAGCGTCCTCATCGTAGGTTCCCACCTTGACGGCCAGGCTCAGGCTGACGACCGGCAGCTCGGGCCGCGGCACCAGCACGATGTCCAGGCCGTTCTTCAGTTTCCACCGCATGACCTGCGGCAGCGAGATGGCCGCCGCCGGTGCGCGCGCGGGCGCCTTGATCAGATCCGTACGCGCCTTCCAGTGGTCGGCTTCGTCAGCGCCGGCAGCGCTTTCGCCTTCGGGCGCCGCCACCGCCAGCAAGGGCTGAATCGGCGCGGTCGGATCAACGGCAGGGGGCGGCACCGCCGCATCGGGGCTGGTCGCAACCACCGGCAGATCAACCGGGTGCTGCCCGCCCGCGCAGGACGCGCCGATCAGCAACAGCACCCGACACAGCTGCGCCCCTGTCTTCATCGCTCGTTTCCCCCACTGGCAGCGGCGGGGATCGGCCGTTGCAGCGTGACCACCGTCAGGTGATCGTCCACCAAGTACGTATCAGCGACGCGCTTGATGTCGTCGGCCGTCACCGCCAGCAGGCGATCCGCCGTCTCGGACAGGCGATGCCAGTCACCCTCGGTGTAACGGGCACTGCCCAGCTGCACAGCCAGGCCGTCCGCCGATTCCAACGAATAGATGAATTGCGAGGCCAGCTGATTCTTGGCGCGCTCGAGCTCTTTCAACGTCAGCCCCTCGGTGCGAACGCGGGCAACCTCGCCCAGCAGCGCCTCGCGAACCTTGCGCGAATCGCGGTCCGGCGGGTGGACGGCGTACAGCACCAGCATGCCCGGGTGTTCGAACGCCCCCACCGCGCCCCCTGCGCCCAGCGCAAGGTGGTCGCGCAGCACCAGGCGTTGATTCAGGCGCGATGACGGGCCCTGTGCCAGCACCGACGCCAGCACTTTGAGCGGGACGATGTCAGGGTGGCCACCGGCGGGAATGTGATATCCGGCCACGACCACGGGCACCTGAACCGACGCCGTCACGACGGTATCGCGCGCACGAAGCTGCGCCTTCCGCGTGGGCGGGACCTGCGCCGGCACCACACCGCGCGCCAGCGGACCGAAGAAGCGGGCGATGTCCCGGCGCACGTCGTCCTCGCCGAGGGCGCCCACCACCACCACCGTCGCGTTGTTGGGCAGGTAGTAACTGTCGTAGAAACGCTGGCAGTCACCAATGGTCAGATGCTGAAGATCGTCCAGGGTCCCAATCGACACCCACTCGTAAGGATGGCCCTCGAAGGCGGCCGCACGGAATGCCGCCAGCGCCCGGGTGACGGGGTTGCTGTCGACGCGTGCGCGCCGCTCCTCCATGACCACCTGGCGTTCGGCTTTCACCGCCGCGGGCGACAGATGCAGTTTGCGCATGCGCTCGGCTTCCAGTTCCAGCGCCAGACCCACGTAGGCCGGCGGCACCACGTCCTGGAACCCGGTGACGTCTTCGGTGGTGAAGGCGTTTGACAGGCCGCCCGCCTCCCTCAGCAGCCGCGCGTGGTCGCCAGGTGGCACGCGGTCTGATCCCCTGGACATCAAGTGCTCGAACATATGAGCAACACCTCGGATGCCGACCTTCTCGTCCTTGGACCCCACGTGGTAAAACATGTGTACGGCGGCGACGGGCGCCTTCTGATCCTCGAGGAACAACACCTGAAGACCGTTCGGCAGCTCCCAGGATTTGACGTTGAGACTGGGGGTCGCCTGCCTGGGTGCCGCCCGGGCCACCGCCGGGAGTGCCGCGAGTGACGTCACCGCCAGGCGCAGTGCCAGGCGCACAGGCCAGTTCATTCGCAGTCGCGCTGTTGCCACAGGCGAGGAATATGCCACAGGCGAGCCCGCGATGATTCTGTCGCCACCACCTGCCGGCGACGCGGCCCTAAGCCCGGAAGCCGAATCCCCGTCGTGGCGGCGCGCGCTGGCCCTGCTGTGGGTGGGCCAGGTGGTGTCGCATTTGGGCGATTCGCTGTTTTTGGTGGGGATTTTCTTTCTGGCTTTGGAGGTCACTGGCTCGAAATCGGCCAGCGGGCTGCTGGTGGCGCTAAACTTTCTTCCCGCCCTGGCGCTGGGCCTGTTTGCCGGCGCCTTCGTCGACCGGCACGACCGTCGGCGCGTGATGATCGCCGCTGATCTGCTGCGCGGCGTGGCGGTCGGGGCGATCCCCCTGCTGCGTCTATCGGGTCACCTGGGCGCCCTGGCCCTGGCGGTCGCGATGTTCGCGCTGTCCACAGGAACGACTCTGTTCAATCCGGCCATCAAGGCGCTGATCCCGGAAATCACACCACGTTCCCACCTGACGTCGGCCGCGTCGATCTTCCAGATTTCCGAATTCGGCGCCCTGGTGCTGGGACCGGCGCTTGGTGCGCTCGCGATTCCGCTGCTTGGGTCCATTCACCTGTTCTCGCTGGATTCGGCGACCTTCTTCCTTTCGGCTGTTTGTTTGTTTGCGCTGCCCGCCGATGCCCGCCGTCTGGCCCACCGGGTGGCCCCGCGCCCCCGACTGCCTTTCGGCCCGGCTTTGGCCGCCATCACCGCCGAGGTCAAGGCCGGCGTCGCCGCCATGCTGGCCTCGCCCGTGATGCGCATCCTGTTGGTGCTGATCGCCATCGACAACAGCATCATCATGGGCCTGGCCCACGTCGCCACACCGCTGCTGGTAAAGGAAACTCTGGGACTTGGCCCGGCGGCCTACGCCCAGGCGCAAACGTTCTTCTTCCTGGGCATGGTGGCCGCCAGCGCGGGGTTCTGGCTGTTCGGCCGCCGTGCCCCGAAGGGCCGCACGATCTTGATAGGCATCGTCCTCGACGGATTGACCTTCATTCCACTGGCCTTCTGCCACACGCTGGGGCAGGTGCAGGCAGCTCTGTTTTTTCACGCGCTGTCGATTCCGATGATCATCATTCCGCGGACGGTGCTGGTGCAGCAATTGATTCCAGGGCCGTTGCACGGCCGGGCGTTTTCGCTGTTGAACGTCACTGTGTTCGGCATGATGGCCATCTCGTCGGGGCTGGTCGGCATCCTGGCCGAATCGGTGCGCCCGCAAACGCTCTTCCTGGTCCTTGGAACCGTCGGTGCCATGCCCGGTCTCATCGGTTTCGCCTTCCGGCCGCTGACGGCGACAAGGTAGCCCGGCATGCGCAAGGGCGACCACCTCGATCTCGAATGCGGGGGCCTCGACGACCAGGGCGCGGGGCTGGCGCGGGTGACCGGTGAAGATGGTGCCATCCCGACGCTGGTTCATATCCCGCGCGTCTTGCCGGGTGAAAAGGCCGCGGCCGTCGTCGATCACGTATCGCCGCATATCCGCCAAGGCGCGCGCGAGGCCTGGGCGTCGCTGACGACCCTCGGCAGCCCGTCGCCCGACCGCGTGACGCCGGCCTGCCCGGCGCAGGCCTCATGTGGCGGCTGCGTGCTGCAACACCTGGCCTACCCCGCGCAGACGGAATGGAAGCGGGCACAGGTGGTCGACGCGCTGGGCGCCGCAGGGCTGGGCGCTGTCCCGGTGGGCCCCTGTGTGCCGTCGCCGCGCCCGCTTGGCTACCGCAACCAGGCCAAGTACGTCTTCGGCCGCGAACCCAGCGGCCGCCTGGTCCTGGGCGCTTTCGTGCCCCGCTCGCACGATGTGGTGGATCTCGAGGGCTGCCAGGTCATCGAGCCGCCGCTGGACGAGGTGTCGCGGGCCCTGCGCAGTCTGCTCGACGAGGCGGCCGTTGCACCCTTTGTCGAACGGACGCACACGGGGCTACTTCGTTACGTCACTCTGCGCGCCAATGCCGAAGGCCAGGTCCTGGTCACCCTGGTCACCAACCGGAGGGACTGGCCGGGCGCCGTCGCCCTGGCGCAGGCGCTGCAAGATCGCTGCGCGCGCGTGACGGGCGTCGTACAAAACGTGAATTCGTCGCCGGGGAATGTCGTCTTCGGGCCGGACGAATTCGTGCTGGCGGGCGAGCCGACTGTCGTCGATGCGATTGGCAACTGCCGCGTGCGCCTTTCGTCCCGATCGTTCTTCCAGGTGAATCGTCACGTCGCGGCCCTGGCGTACGACGCGATTCGCGCGGCTGCGGCAGGGCTGGGCAACGTTGGGCGCGTGGTGGACGCGTACGCCGGCGCGGGCGGCATTGCGCTGTCGCTGGGCGACCTGGCGGACGAAGTGATCGGCATCGACGAGAACGCGGCGGCAATCCGCGACGCGGAAGCCGGCGCCCTTGCGGCGGGGTTTTCGCATCTGCGCTTCGTCACCGGTGACGTGGCGGAACGCCTGACCGAGGTGGCGGCTGCGGACCTGGTCGTCCTGAATCCCCCGCGGGCCGGTTGTGCGCCCGGTGTAATAGAGGCCGTTGGCCGCATGCAACCGCGTCTTGTCGCCTACCTCAGCTGCAACCCGCGCAGTTTGGCCCGCGATCTGGCGCTGCTGGCCGCGAACGGCGTCGAATTGGGTGCGGCGCGGATTGTCCCCTTCGATATGCTTCCGCACACGCCCCACGTCGAGACTTTGTGCCTTGTTTCGAGCAGGTAAATCCACACACGCTCGGGCACGAAAACTCTTTACAGCCGGGCCGCTTGCTGGTTTTCTGCGCACCGGAAGTACCCAACCCGACAACGTTCAAGGGGGAAATTTAATGCGCTCCACTGTCTCCGCTTTCGCTCTCGTTTTGCTGGCACCTCTCGCGGCCAGCGCCCAGACGCCACCACCGCCGCCGCCCGTTCCGACCACGCCCGAGGTGGCGCCAGCGCCCCCGCCCGTTCCGCCGCCCGCCGCGGTTGCGGCGCCGGCCCCCGAGCCCGCCCCGATGCCGCCCATGCCGGCAGCACCAGCGCCCGCAGCCGCCCCGGCCGCAGCGCCCGCCGTCGCAGCGCCGGTCGGTCCCGTGAACTGGGAGTTCCTGACCGACGCGTACTATATGTACAACTTCACGGGGGATCCCTCGACGCAGGCGCCGGTCGGTCGCAGCTACGACACCGCCGCCAACAGCTTCACGCTGAACTACACGGAGATCTCCGCGCAACTGGCCCCGACGGCGGCCAGCCCGGTCGGCTTCCGCATTGACCTTGGCTATGGCCATACGGGTGCCATCACCAATTCGTCCCTGGCGTCTGCCAGCGGCACCGCCAGCTTGTCGACCGCCACGTCCGGTTCGCCGGCATCCACGCTCTACACCGGCGGCGGCTTCATCCTGCAGCAGGCCTATGGCACGGCCAAGCTCTTCGACATGCTGACCCTGGACGCCGGCCGCTTCGTGACCAGCGCCAGCTCCGAGGTCATGGAGACGCGCAACAACTGGAACTACTCGCGTTCGTTCCTTTTCGGTGGCGTCCCCTACATCCACACGGGCGTGCGCTTGAACCTGAAGGTCAACGACATGATCGGCATCGAGGGCAGCGTCGTGAACGGCATCAACAATGATCCCGACAACAACGCCGACAAGACCTTCGAACTGGCCCTGAAGCTGACGCCCGACGCGGCCACCAGCATCAGCGCCCTGACCTACATCGGCAAGGAAACCTCCGGCCCCGGCGCGGAGACCAGCATCCTGGTCGACGTCGTGGCGGCCCGCACGATCACCGAGACCGTGGCCGTCAACCTGAACGTCGACTACAACAAGACCGGCAGCACCAACTGGTGGGGCGTCTCGGGCATGGGCCGCGTGGTGGTGAACCCCTGCCTCAACATCGCTCTGCGCGGCGAATACCTGAAGAGCAAGAGCCTTTACGGTGGCATGATGGGCGACATCGCCCTTTACGAAGGCACGCTGACGGCGGGCATTCCCGTGGCCAAGAACTTCGAATTCCGCGCCGAGGTTCGTGGCGACTTCTCGGACAAGGAAGCCTTCTCCAAGGGCAAGACCCCCAAGAAGAACCAGTTCACGGGCCTCATCGGCTTCCTGGCCTGGCTGTAGTCAGCACTTCGCACACATGAAAAGAAGGGGAGGCTTTTGCCTCCCTTTTTTTTTGCCCCGGGCCCTACGCGTCGACGTAGAAACGCCGCGTCCATTCGGCCATTGCGATACCGGCGGCCACCGTGACAGGGAACGAATTGTTGATCCCGTACATCGGGATCGCCACCACCGAATCGGCCGCCGCCAGGACGTCATCGGACACGCCCGTGGTCTCGCTGCCGAAGACCATCACGCAGTTGGCCGGCAAGGGGGCCCGCCACAGGTCGACGCTTGCGTGCTCGCGCTCGAAGGCGACCAGGGGCAGATTCCGTTCCTTCACCCAGCCGAGCAACGCCGCCTCGTCCGGCAGGTAGACCAGATTTTCGTAGCGATCCATTCCCATGGCGGCGCGCTGGTAAAACGGCGCGTCCCCGACCAGCAGGATCTCGCTGACAAGGAAGGAATGCGCGACGCGAATGATTGCCCCGACGTTGAACGGGTTGCGCGCCCGCAAGATGGCGATGCGCAGCGGCCGGCGCAGGCTCTGCAGGTCGCCCCGGATCTCGTCAAGTGGCATTTCGAAGGCGGGAACTTTCACGCTAGGGCCTCCGCAATAGCACGAAGACGACGGCGATCAGCGGCCGAAGATCAGGCCGCCCAGGATGCCGGCGACACCGACCAGGAACATCACGCCCCAGAACCACTTGCTGCGCGTCACCGGCTCGGGTGGTTGGGCGGCGCGCGCAGGCAGTTGCACCATCGCCATCGACACGATGCGGGCCTGCATCTGTTGCGCCACGGCGTCGTCGGGGGCGGCATCCAGGCGTTCGCGGTAGCAACGACCGGCCGCGGCCAGCGTGCCGACCAGCGAGCAATGCTTGGCAAACGCGTCGTGCCTGGCGATGTTGCGCCAATCGGCCGCGAGGCCCGCCCACAATTCGTCGCCCCGCGGATCCAGAGGCACCAGCGCCACGGCCGCCTTGTCGGGCGTCCAAAGGGCGAAGACCAATCCGCAGCGCGCGCAGGCCTTCCCCCCGGGGGCACGCGCGTGCCCACATTTCGGACAGGCTGGGCGTTCGGGGCTGGTGGTGATCACGGAAGCGGTTGCGACGGTGGTGGTTGAAGCATCGGATTGACGCCTCCGCCACCTACATCGGCTGCGGGCACGCTGATCCTTAGCGGCACTGGCATGAAGATCAGGACGAACGCCGCCACCACGACCCAGAACAGGACCATGCGGCTGCGCGGCAAGGCGGTGTCGTCGACCGGCGGGTGTTCCTGCCCGCGCGCGCTTCGCCGCAACACCCACAGCAACGCATACCAAATCAGCCACGAAACCCCGGGATTCACGGCAATTTGAAAGGGCGATAGGCCCTCGGGCGACGTGCGGCCCGCCAGATCACGCGCCGCCGTCACGTAGACCCAGCCAAACACCGCCAGCGCCAAAAACGGCAACGCCCCGTGCACCCGGCGCGAAACGCTGGCAAAACGCGGTCCCAAATAAGCCATGGCGATGTGCCCGCCGTCCAGTTGTCCGACCGGCAACAGGTTCACCATGGTGATCAGCAGGCCCGCCCAGCCCGCCCACGCCGTCGGG
>JANXXE010000201.1 GCA_025350815.1 Myxococcales bacterium
AACGATGAACGGTTTTGCGGCATCGGTTTGTGGTACTCACGAACCGTGAAGATGTGAGTTCCCTTCGGGAGAGAGTGGGTCGGGCTGTCCGTCGCCGCTGGTCCCCTACAGTTGACGGCAACGGCACGGGTGTCGATGAGAACGAGCAGCCCATGCGGGCCGAGCTGTTCAGCATCAGCCAGATCGAGCAACACGCCTCGACACTGGCCAGCTGGCATCAGGTTGGTTTTGCCGGTGGCAGCCGCGCGGATCATTTGTTGCTGCGTCTTGCCAGTAACGAGCAGGCTCTGCGCGATGCCCACGTGCTCATCACGGAGGCCGTGGAGCACGGAACGCGAATCACGCCGGCAGCCGAGTGGTTCGTCGACAACTATCATCTGATCGAAGAGCAGATCCGCACGGCGCGCCGGCATCTGCCTCGCGGTTTTAGCCGCGAGTTGCCCCGCCTGGCCAACGGTCCATTTGCCGGAACACCGCGCGTATACGACATCGCGATCGAGCTCATTTCTCATTCGCACGGGCGCGTGGAGATCGAGGGACTGCGCGCGTTCGTTGCGTCCTACCAGAAAGTTTCGCCCCTGCGACTTGGCGAACTGTGGGCCATTCCCATCATGCTGCGGCTGGCGCTGATTGAAAATCTGCGCCGGGTTGTCGCCAGCATCACGGCCGGGCGCCGCGACCGGGCCCGGGCGACCCACTGGGTCGATCGAATGCTGGAGATCGCAGCGAGCGATCCTGGGAAGGTCGTCCTGATCCTGGCGGACATGGTCAGGGAAAGCCCGCCGCTGACCAATGCCTTTGTGACGGAGTTCGCGAGTCGGCTGCGCGGACAGGGTGCGGCGCTGGTTTTTCCGGTTTCGTGGTTGGAGCACCGATTGGCTGAGAATGGGCAAACAATCGAGCGCGTGTTTCAACTGGTTAGCCAGAATCAGGCGGCGCATCAGGTTTCCATCGGTAACAGCATCGGAAGCCTGCGCTTTCTGGGCGCCACTGACTGGCGCAACTTCGTCGAGGCCATGAGTGTGGTTGAGCGTACGCTGCTGGCTGATCCGACCGGCGTGTACGCAACCATGGACTTCGCCACCCGTGACTGTTACCGCCTGGCCGTGGAGGAGATCTCGAAGCGGTCTTCCTTATCCGAGAACGACGTTGCACAAGCGGCACTGCAGCTGTCCCAAGACAAGCCCGGCGGTCGCCAGGCGCACATAGGCCACTTTTTGATCGACGCCGGTCGCCGTTTGCTTGAGCGGACCGCGCGGATGCGTCGCACACCACGGCAGGTCGCCTGTGGGATCGGACAGCGGCTGCGGTTTGCAGGCTATGCAAGCGCTGTCGTTGGTCTCACGGGCATCTTGACCGGATTTTTGGCTATTGCGGCGCCCACAAATGCGCTGCCCACGAGCGCTTGGGGTCTGGCGGCGACGTTGCTGGTCTTTGCGCTTTGCTCCAGCCAGCTGTCCATGTCAATGGTGCATTGGGCGGCGACACAGCTCGTGCTGCCGCGCAGATTGCCACGCTTGGATTTCTCTGCCGGCATCCCGCAAGGGCACAGCACGGTGGTGGCGGTGCCCGCCATGCTGACCGACATCGGGGAGATTGACAGTCTGGTCGAAAGTCTTGAGGTGCGTTTTCTCGCGAATCGCGATCCGCGGCTGTTTTTTGCACTGCTGACTGATTTTTGCGACGCCCAGGAAGAACGACTGGCGGCCGATGACGCCCTGCTGGCCCGGGCGCGCGCTGGCATTGAGGCGTTGAATAGAAAGTACGCAGGCGACGGGTTGCCGTTTTTTCTACTCCATCGCAATAGAAGATGGAATCCAGGCGAGGGCGTGTGGATGGGCTGGGAGCGCAAGCGGGGCAAGCTGGAGCAATTCAACGATGCTCTGCGGGCCGACCCCGGGCAGTTGCCCACTGCGACCGGATTTGACGCGATTGTCGGCGACCTTGGGCGTTTGCAAGCCGTGAAGTACGTGATCGCGCTCGACAGCGACACCCAGTTGCCCCGCGATTCTGCCCAGCAACTGGCAGGAACGATGGCCCATCCGCTCAATTGCCCCGTCTATGACGAAGGCCTGGGTCGCGTCATAGACGGGTACACCATCTTGCAGCCGCGCGTCGCCACCACGATGGCCAGCGTTGGCCGTTCGCGGTTTGCGCGGCTGTTTGGCGGCGAGCCCGGGATCGATCCCTACACGCGTGCTGTTTCCGACGTGTACCAGGATTTATTCAACGAAGGCTCGTTTGTTGGCAAAGGCATTTACGACGTCGATTCCTTTCGGCGAGCCATCGGCGGAAAACTGCCTGACAACCGCATTCTCAGTCACGACTTGCTCGAAGGGGCCTACGGACGTTCGGGCCTGGTCAGCGACATCACATTATTCGACGACTACCCCTCATCGTATGCGGCGGACGTCAGCCGGCGCTACCGTTGGATGCGCGGCGACTGGCAAATCACGCCGTGGCTATGGCCGCGGGTGCCGGGACGCGATTCAAGCAGCCAGAGAAACCCGATTTCCTGGTTGTCGCAGTGGAAGATTTTGGACAACCTGCGCAGGACTTTCGTTCCCATCGGGCTTCTTTCGCTGCTGGTGCAGGGCTGGATTCGCCCCGGCGCGGGGGTGTTTGCGACGCTGGTGCTGGCGGCGTTCCTGCTGTTACCAGGTCTTCTTGCCGCGGGGACCGATCTTCTGCATCGACCCGACGAGTTTCCGCTTCGGCGCCACGTCCAGGAGATCGGTGCCACCGTGGCGCGCCATATCGCGCGTGAAGCCTTTGCCTTGGCCTGCCTGCCGTACGACGCCTTTATCGCCGCCACCGCGATGCTTCGTACGGCGGGACGGCTTCTTTTCACACATCGCAAATTGCTGGAGTGGCGGACCGCCAGCGACGCCCAGCGCAGCAGCCTGACTGACCTTGCGGGCACCTACGCGGCGATGTGGGTGGCGCCATTCGTCGCGCTGGCCGCTACTGTCGGCGTGGTCCGTCAGAATCCCGCGGCACTGGCCGTGGCGGCGCCGGTGCTGGGCGGTTGGGCCCTGGCACCGGTTATCGCGTGGTGGCTAAGCCAGCCGACTGTGCGCGGGTTGCCCCGACTTGTGCCTGACGATTTGGTGTTCCTGCGAACGGTTGCACGCAGGACCTGGCGCTACTTCGAGACCTTCGTTGGGCCGGAAGACAACCACCTGCCGCCCGACAATTTTCAGGAGGATCCGCCGCGGGGATCCGCGCATCGTACGTCACCCACCAACATCGGGCTGGCATTGACGGCGAACTTGGTGGCGTACGACTTTGGCTACCTGTCGGGGACCGATGTCATTGCCCGGACGACCTGCACGCTTGGTGCCATGGACAAGCTTCAGCGATTTCGCGGCCATTTTTACAACTGGTACGACACGCGAACGCTCGAACCCCTCCGGCCCATTTACGTTTCGACCGTCGACAGCGGGAATTTGTCGGGGCACTTGATCACCTTGGGCGCGGGCCTGCACGAAATGGCGGGTCACAAGGTATTCCGAACGCAGATCTTCGCCGGTCTTGTTGACACGCTGGACGTGATCAACGACCTGCTGTTGCGGTCTGCCTCGACCAGCGCGCGCACCACTGTCGTCCGTCTGCGAGAGCAACTGGGGTCTTTGCCGCAAACGCTGTCAGCTTCGCGCGCTTTGCTTGAGGGTCTGCTCGCGAGTGGGCGAGACTTGGTGCGCACCACCGGGCCCGATTCCGGGCTCGCTGCCGCACAAGATCACAAGGATGGACTTTCCTGGTGGCTGGGAGCGTTCGAGACGCAATGTCAGCGCGCCCTCGAGGATCTGCGGCATGTGGCGCCGTGGCTGGACGTACCGGGCGTTGCCGAGGCGGGACATGCCGACCTGAACGACGCTTTGTCACGCCTGGATCAGATCCCCTCGCTGGCCGACACCGCGCGCCTCGCGCAGACCTTGGTGCCGGTGATTGATGGCGCGCTGAACGCTCGTTCATCTGCGGACGAACACACGAAGGGACTGACCAACCTGCGTGCCGCGGTGACGCTGGCGGTTGGCCGTGCCTCGGCCCGCCTGTCAGACCTTCGGCTGCTCATCGTCAGATGCCGCGAGTTCAGCGACATCGATTACCAATTCCTCTACGACCGCGAGCGGCGCATGCTGGCCATTGGCTACAGCGTCAGCGACCACCACCTCGACCCCAGCTTCTACGATCTGTTGGCCTCGGAGGCGCGCCTGGCCAGCTTCGTCGCCATCGCCCAGGGCAAGCTGCCGCAGGAACACTGGTTTAGTTTGGGCCGACTTTTGACCACATCGGCCGGACGGCCCGCGCTGTTGTCGTGGAGCGGATCAATCTTCGAGTACCTGATGCCGTTGCTGGTGATGCCGACCTATGAGGGCACCATCCTGGACGAGACTTACCGCGGAGTGGTCGCGCGCCAGATCCAGCACGGCAATGACCGAGGCGTGCCGTGGGGCGTTTCCGAGTCGGGATATTCCAAGACCGACGCCCAACTGAACTACCAGTATCGCGCCTTTGGCGTTCCCGGTCTGGGTTTCAAGCGCGGTCTCGCCAACGATCTGGTGATCGCGCCTTACGCCAGCGCCATGGCCCTGATGGTGGCACCCACCGACGCGTGTGCGAATTTGCGCCGCTTGGCGCGGCAGGGCCTATTGGGGGCGTATGGTTTTTACGAGGCGGTCGACTACACGCCCGCACGCCTGCTGCGCGGTAAAGACCCCGTCACTGTGCGATCGTACATGGCGCATCACCAGGGCATGTCGTTTTTGTCCTTGGCCTATCTGCTGCTTGACCAGCCGATGCAACGCCGCTTCAATTCAGAACCTGCCTTTCGCGCAACCAACTTATTGCTGCAGGAGCGGGTCCCGCGGACACTCGCCATTCATCCACATCCCGCGGAGGTATCGGCGGCCAGCGAGGCGCCGGTCGACGCCCCCAACAGCATTCGCATCTTCAATACGCCCGCCACGTCATCACCCGCCGTGCATCTGCTGTCGAACGGCTCGTACCACGTCGCCATCACGAACGCCGGCGGGGGCTACAGCCGTTGGCGCGATCTGGCGGTTACGCGCTGGCATGAGGATCCGACGCGCGATTGCTGGGGCAGTTTTTGCTACCTGCGCGACGTCACCAGTGGGGCGTTCTGGTCGGTTGCGCACCAGCCAACGCTGAAAGCGGCAACCAGCTACGAGGCCATCTATTCGCAGGGTCGCGCGGAATTCCGACGTCGCGATGGCGAGATCGACACGCACGTGGAGATCAGCATTTCGCCCGAGGACGACATCGAACTGCGGCGGGTCAGCCTGACGAATATCGGCCGGACGGCGCGCACCATCGAACTGACCAGCTACGCCGAGGTGGTGTTGTCCCAGCCCGCTGCCGACGCCGCACATCCGACGTTCAGCAACCTGTTCGTGCAAACCGAGTTATTGCGAGAACGCCAGGCGATCTTGTGTACCCGACGCCCGCGTTCGGGCGCTGAGCGCCCCCCGTGGATGCTTCACCTGATGACGGTCCTGGGGACATGCGTGCGCGCGACTTCGTACGAAACCGGGCGCACCGAATTCATCGGGCGCGGTCGTTCAGCGATCGATCCGGCGGCGATGCACCGGGACGCCCTGACCGACAGCCAGGGGTCGGTACTGGATCCGGTGGTGGCCATCCGCAACACAATCGTCATTCAACCTGACGAGACAGTTCGGATCCACATCGTGACCGGCGTCGCCGAAACGCGCCCCGGCGCGATAGATCTGATCGAGAAATACAGTGACCGCCACGCTGCGGATCGCGTTTTTGATCTGTCGTGGACGCACAGCCAGGTCCTGCTGCGACAGCTCGACGCGGCCGAGGCGGACACACAGCTTTACGAACGGCTGGCCGGCAGCATTCTTTACGCCAACTCGACCCTGCGAGCGCCGAAAAGCGTCATCGGACGCAACCGTGCGGGTCAATCGGCCCTGTGGGCTTACGGCATCTCCGGCGACGTCCCGATTGCGCTCGTACGCATAGCCAACGCCGATCACATGGGTCTTGTGCGACAGATGGTGAAGGCCCACGCGTACTGGCGCCTGAAGGGTCTGGCAGCGGATCTCGTGATCCTGAACGAGGACACGTCGGGTTACCGGCAGGTCCTGCAAGAGGAGATTTTGGCGCTGGTCGGGTCGCCGGCTGAACTCAGCCCACTTGATCGACCTGGCGGAATTTTCGTGCGGCGAAGCGATCAGATGTCGGAGGAGGACAAGGTCCTCATGCAGACGGTCGCCCGGTTGATCATTGGCGATTCCGAGGGAACCCTGGCCGAGCAGCTCAACCGGCGCGTACCGGTGGATATGCCGGCGCCGCTGTTTCCCGGCAAGGGCCGCCGCATCGATGCCGCGGTCGTCGCAGACGTTGCGTCTATCGCCCCCCCCCGATCTGACCGCGTTCAACGGACTTGGTGGCTTCACGCGTGACGGCCGCGAATACGTCATTACGACCACCGGACAGGTTCGCACCCCGGCGCCCTGGGTCAACGTCCTGGCGAATCCCTGGTTCGGCAGCGTGGTCAGCGAAAGCGGCGGCGCCTACACCTGGTGCGAAAACGCGCACAGCTATCGGCTGACACCCTGGCACAACGATCCGGTAACCGACGCCAGCGGCGAAGCCTTCTACATTCGCGACGAATCCGATGGACACTTCTGGTCACCAACACCCCAGCCTGCCGGCGGCGCGACGCCGTACACGACACGCCATGGGTTCGGTTACAGCGTGTTCGAACACGTCGAAAGCGGCATCGGCACGGAATTGCGGACGTTCGTTGCCACGGACGCACCGTTGAAGTTCATGCTGTTCAAGTTGCACAATCGTTCCGGCCGGCCCCGCCGTCTGTCGCTCAGCGGATTCTTCGAACTGGTTCTGGGCGCCACCCGCACGACGAATTTGCCCCACGTGGTGACCGAGATTGATCCGTCAAGCGGGGGTCTGCTGGCGCGAAACGCGTACAGCAGCGAGTTTTCCGCCCGCGTGGCCTTCCTGGATTGCAGTGAAGATCTACGTTCCGTTAGTGGAGATCGGACCGAGTTCATCGGCCGCAACGGCAGCCTTGCCAGGCCGGCTTGTATGACCCGGGCGCGGCTGTCTGGCCGGGTGGGTGCCGGCCTTGACCCGTGCCTGGCGATGCAACTGACGCTGGATCTGGCCGACGGCGAAGAACGCGAAGTTGCTTTCACCTTCGGTTCGGGCCGGGATCTTGCCGACGCCCGAACCCTGTTGCATCGCTTTCGCGGGACGGGGCCTGCGCACGCCGCGCTGGAAGGGGTGTGGTCGTACTGGAACCGGACGCTCGGCACCGTGAATGTGCAGACGCCCGACGCGGCGCTGAACTTCCTGGCCAACGGCTGGCTGCTGTATCAGGTTCTGGCGTCGCGCATGTGGGGACGCAGCGGCTTTTATCAGTCGGGGGGGGCCTTCGGTTTTCGCGACCAACTTCAGGACGCGATGGCGCTGGTCCACGCCGAGCCGGGCATCCTGCGCGAACAGATCCTGCGGTCGGCGTCACGGCAATTTCGCGAAGGCGATGTGCAGCACTGGTGGCATCCCCCGACTGGCCGGGGCGTGCGCACGCGGATCTCCGACGACTACCTGTGGCTGCCATACGCGTTGTGCCGCTACGTGACCGCTTTTGGCGATACCGGCGTTCTCGGCGAGACGGTGCCGTTCCTGGAAGGACGCGCGGTGAAACCCGACGAGGACAGCTACTACGATCTGCCCGCGTTATCAGAGGACTCGGCCACGGTGTACGAGCACTGCGTGCGCGCGATCAAGCACGGCTTGAATTTTGGCACGCACGGCTTGCCGCTGATGGGCAGCGGCGACTGGAACGATGGCATGAATCTGGTGGGCGATGAGGGCCGCGGCGAAAGTGTATGGCTGGCATTCTTTCTGCACGACGTCCTTGTGCGCTTCGCCGATGTGGCTCGGCTACAAAGCGATCCTGCGTTCGCTGACCAGTGTGTGTCCGAAGCGGCCCGCCTGCGCGACAGCATCGAGCAACACGGCTGGGACGGGGACTGGTACCGCCGCGCTTACTTTGACAGTGGCGAGCCGCTCGGGTCTGCCACAAACCTCGAATGCCAGATCGATTCACTGCCACAAAGCTGGTCAGTGCTGTCGCGCGCTGCGGATCCCGCGCGCGCGCGCAAGGCACTGGACGCACTGGACAGGCGCCTGGTCCGGCGGGATTTGGGACTTATCCAGCTTTTTGATCCGCCCTTCGATACCTCCGACCTGAAGCCGGGCTACGTGAAGGGGTATGTGCCGGGTGTACGCGAGAACGGCGGACAGTACACGCACGCCGCCGTCTGGGCGGTGATGGCGTTTGCCGCCGCCGGTGACGTCGAACGCGCGTGGGAACTGTTTGGCTTGATCAATCCCATACGGCACGGCGACAGCGCGGCGGCGATCGCTACTTACAAGGTCGAGCCCTATGTCGTGGCCGCCGACGTCTATACCAATCCCCAGCACGCGGGCCGCGGCGGCTGGACCTGGTACACGGGCTCTGCCGGCTGGATGTATCGCCTGGTGATCGAATCGTTATTGGGCCTGCGGCGAGAACGAGACCGGCTGCGCGTCGAACCCCTGATGCCCCGGGGATGGGACGGATTCGATCTGCACTACCGCCATCATCAGGCGGTCTTCCATCTGCACGTCCAGAACCTGGGCCGCGAAAATGGCAGCCGCACCGTCACCCGTGTGGCCTGCGATGGCATCGACCAGCCCGACAAGACGATTCCTCTGTGGGACGACCAGAACGAACATCAAGTCGAAATTGAAGTCGGGGGCGCGGAACCCGTGCGCCTAGGCTGAATCGTGCGGCCGCGCCGCCGCGGCGGTCCCTCTACGTAACCGGGATCTCGGTTGCAAGTTCGGCCAACACGGGCGACGTCGATTTCTTCAACTGCCGCAGCGTCAGCTCGATGCTGGCGAGTGTCAGGCCGCTCAAGATGGCCGAGAAGAAGCACCAGACCGAGGCCAGCGCCCCAAGCTGTATCGCGAGCGACGTCAACAGGGCGATGAAGAAGGCGATGCCCAACAGTTTGGCCCGCTCCAGGTGGGAGACAAAGAAAGGCGCAATGGTCGGCACCAGGTACATGGCCAAGTACACGACGCCCAGCCACTCGGGCAGCGAATGATACCGGTA
>JANXXE010000220.1 GCA_025350815.1 Myxococcales bacterium
GTCCACCCATACCAGGGCGCGCACCGGCGCTTCCTCGTCGCGCACCGCCACGTGCACCTCGCAGAACTGCGATTCCAGATCGAAGGCCACGACGGCGGTTTGCCCGCGATGGACGCGCAGGTTGCGGGTCAGGTTGGCGGGCAGCACCTTGAGGCCTTCGTTGGTCCGCTGCGTTCCGTAAAGGTGCACGTACCACTGTCCCGGCCCGATGCGCCGGAAGCGCGTCTCGGTCCCCACCAGCGTGGCCGCGAAACGTTCATGCGTGGTGCCCGCCTGGCGGGCAGCCAGCGAGAAGCGGGCAGGATCGCCCACCGGGGGCGGCGCGGGCGATCGCGAGATCAGCAGGGAATGGGTCTCGTCCCGCGCGTGCGGATCCCGCTTGATGTGGACGACGACTGTGCCCTGGGTGATCCCGCCCAGATGTACCGCGACTGCGAGCAAGAGAATCGCCGCCACGACCAGACCCACAACGTTCAGACGCAGCAGGCCCGATTCGCTTGCCGGCAAAATGGCATCGGTGTCACGCGCGGTTTGCGTGGCGGCCTCGAACAGCCGCAACTCGACCTTGGCGTCGAAGCCCGCTGTGCCGACCCGGTACAACAGCAAGCCTGCAGCTCCGGTCTGCGCCGCCAGGCCAGTCAATCGTTCAACCGACGATTTGTCCCTGCTGGTCATCGACCTTCCATCGGTCGGCAGGGCAACCAGCGCGATTTCATAGGGGGGCGACGTCAGCGCGAACACCAGGCCTGCGTGCAAGGCCTCTGAACGTGGCAGGACGGGCCACAGCGGCGTCCACCAGTCGTCAACGACGGGAACCAGTGTCACCGACGTGACGTTCTTGTTGGCCAGGCCATCGAAGCGCGCCAGCACGGGCTGCAACGCCGTGGCCAGTGCGCGCGCGGCAGGCGATCCTTCGTCGCCGAGATGAGGCTGGGCGCGCAGCAAGGTCACTTCCTCGGCGCCCCGTTTTTCGTTGGCGGCCGCCGTCATCAGTTTGACGGCCGCGGCGTCGCCGGCTGCGGCCAACGGCACCAGGGTCGCCTTGACAGCCTCGATTCGGTCAGACGTCAAATCGCCCGGCCGCAACAGCGTGGCCGCCCGGTTCAGCTCAACCTGTCCGGCCAGGGCGCGCACGGCGATTTGGGATGCCAGCATCGGATCGGCAACGACGTCACTTGCGGCTGCCACGACCAGCGCCTGTTCGATACCGGGCCCGAAGGATTGGGGCTTGGTGCCGACGGCAAAGGCCAGCACCTTGCGCCAGGCCGTCGCCGGTTCATCCAACATCGGTTTGATGGCCTCATCGATCTTGTCCGGGGTGTCCCGTCGCGCAATGGCCAATTCGGCGCGGGCGACCGCCACCGCCGGCACTGTCCGCGCCCCCTTGATCCGCGCCAATTCCCGTTGGGCCCCATCGAGATCATTTTGGGCAATCAGGGCTCGGGCTTTTCCCGCACGGGCTATCGGATCGCTGGCGCGCGGTCCCAAAACTTCGTCGGCCAGTCGCGCCGCCGCAACCGGCTGGCCGGCGACCAGGGCCGCATTGATGCGGGCCTCGCGCGGCAGGCCCGCGTGTCGCCACATGGCCTCGGCAACTTCCATCGCCGATGCCATGCCGACCGCCGCGCGCGTGGGCACCGCCTCGAGGGCGCGCGCGGCGCCGGGCAGATCTTCGCGCAGCAACGCCGCACGCGCGGTCACGAACGGAACCAGCGAACTGGTTGTCAGGCCCGTCGGCGCATCGACAAAACGCAGGCCCAGGGCAGGGGCGGCGCGGCGGGCAATCAACCGCGTCAGGTCGACGATGCCCGCCAGTGGCGCGATCTCTTCGAGACGCTCGGTCGGCGGTCCCTTCTGCCCGTAGATCTGCACGCGTAGAACCAGATGCTGGCTTTCGCGCGTCAGCGCACCCAGCAACACGCGGTCTGACCCCGTCTTCGCGATCAGGGGTGCGACCTGCGCGGGCGCCACGATCAGGGGCCCGTCGGCTGACGGTGACAGCGCCAGTAGCCGCGCCCGCAGTTCTTGCCGCGGCACCACCGTGCGCAGATTTTCGGCCAGCATCGAATCCAGCAACAGCGACGCCACGCCCGCGGCCTCGTTCAGATCCGCTGGCGATGCAAGATCCGACAAGATCGCCGTCTGGGCCCGCGCCGCGCTCGGCCCCAGGCAGGTGGCGGACAGCGCCAGCAGAAGGTGCAACCAACGTCGCCGGATAGCCAGGCAGGTCAGAAGCAAGGTCGGAAATTGTCGCATGCCTTCGCGGATGCCGCGAGGAAACCCGGGCGTCGCAGCCACGGGCGGATCCACGCCGTAACGGCACAGGCCAGGGGCGGCAGGATGGCGCCCCCTTGGTGAGACCCGATGACGCCGACGAGAACAGCTTCGTGGGCAATCTGTGTTCCGGATCAAGGCAGCACCCCCGGCTGGACGGAACGCCACGTCGACGGATTTCTATGTCGCCGGGCCTGCCCCTTGCTGTCTAGCGGCCAAGAGGAGAGAACAAGACATGTCGGGCTTTGACACAACGCGCACGTTGACAACCCTGGTGTGGCTGGCGGCGGCCGGTGATTCACTGGCCGCCGACGTCGAGTTTCCGGCCGATGCGGGCCAGGCGACGGTCGCGTCATTCGGGGCGCTGCCGGATGACGGCGTGGATGACACCGTCGCCCTGCAAAAGGCTATCGACACGACGTTTCCGCCGAACGATGGCGGCAATCCCGCCAATTTTCGAACGCTGTATCTGCCGGCGGGCACCTACAACGTCAGCGGCACCTTGACGTGGCGACGGTGGGCCACGGTACGGGGCGCTGGACCGGGGCGAACCGTCGTCAGGCTGAAGGACAGCGCAGCGGGCTTCGAGACCGGCACCAACAAACCCGTCCTGCACACCTACTACAGCAACAACACGTCGTTCGCCAATTACATCGAGGGCATGACGGTCGATGTCGGCAAGGGCAATCCCGGTGCGATCGGCATTCGCTGGAACAGCCACAACGAAGGCGCCTTGCGCGACGTCGAGATTCGTTCCGCCGACGGGCAGGGGGCCATCGGGCTCGATCAAACGGAAAATGAATTCGGCCCCGCGCTGGTCAAGAATGTCACCATCGACGGTTTCGCAAAAGGCGTCGTGACGGTGGCCAGCGTCTCGCACTGCACGTACTACAACCTGACTCTCAAAAATCAATCCGTGGTTGGCTTCGAAAACAACTTGCCGGTGTCGATCTACAATCTCGTCAGCACCAACACGGTCCCGGCACTACAGAACAACAAGTTCTACCTG
>JANXXE010000003.1 GCA_025350815.1 Myxococcales bacterium
CGGCATAGCGGTCGGCATGGCCACGAACATTCCGCCGCACAACCTGGCCGAGGTCTGCGAGGCGGCAGTCGCGCTGATCGACAATCGGAAACTCGAGACCAAAGACCTTCTGAAGTACATCAAGGGCCCGGACTTCCCAACCGGCGGTCAGGTGACGAATTCGAAGAAAGAATTGCGCGAGGTCTACGAGACCGGGCAGGGCCCCATACATTTGCGTGGCGAGTGGACGACGGAAGAAGCCGGCCGCGGGGCGCCGCACATTGTCGTCACGTCGATCCCATTCAACGTCACGAAGTCGACGCTGGTCGAACGCATCGCCGACGTGATCATCACCAAGAAGCTGCCGATGCTGCTGGACGTGCGCGACGAATCCACGGACATCGTGCGCATCGTTCTGGAGGTCAAGGCGGGCGCCGATCCGTCGCTGGTGATGGCGTATCTGTACAAGCACACGCCCATGCAGCTCAGCTTCCATGTCAACATGACGTGTCTTGTCCCGACGCAGAACCGCGAGGTCGCGGGCCCCATGCGCCTGGATCTGCGGGCCATCCTCAGCGAGTTCCTGGATTTCAGGCAAGAGGTCGTCACCCGCCGCTTCGCGTTCGAACTGGCGGAACTCAAGCGCCGCATCCACATCTTGCAGGGCTTCGCCGTCGTCTTCGACGCGCTGGACGAGGTGATTCGCATCGTCCGCAAGTCCGACGGCAAGGCAGACGCGGCGGGCAAACTGCAGGCCCGTTTCGGGCTGGACGACGTTCAGACCGATGCGATTCTGGAACTGAAGCTGTACAAGCTGGCGCGTCTCGAAATCCAGATTATCCTGGACGAGCTGAAGGACAAGCGTTCGCGCGCCCGCGAAATTGAGGTCATTCTCGGCGACAAGAACAAGTTGTGGCGCGTGATTCGCAACGAGCTGGAAGACATCAGCAAGCGTTTCGCAGACAAGCGGCGCACCAAGATTGGCGGTCCCGGGGGTGACGACGTCGAATTTGTGGCCGAAGATTTCATCGTCGACGAAGAGGTCACGGTGATCCTGTCGCGCGATGGCTGGCTCAAGCGTGTGCGCGAGGTGAAGGATCTGTCCGCGACGCGCCTGCGCGAGGGTGACGCCGTTCTGGCCGTCGTTCGCGGCTCGACGAAAGAGCCCATCGGGATCTTCTCGAATCTGGGCAGCTGCTACGTCATGCGCATCAACGACGTGCCGGCGTCGACGGGTTACGGCGAGCCCATCCAGAAACTATTCAATTTCCGGGACGGCGAGCGTGTCGTGGGGGCCCAGGGTATGTCCGCCGCGGCGACGCCGGACGGCACGCTGGCGGCCGCCGTCACGCGCCACGGTTACGGCCTGCGTTTCAATCTCGACCCGCACCGGGAACTGTCGACACGCGCGGGTCGTCGTTTCGCCAAGTTGGGCGAGGGCGACGAGGTTGTGGGTGTGTTGCCATCGCGCAAGGATGACGTCCTGTGCGTCGTCACGGCGGACGCGCGGGCGTTGTTGTGCAAGGCCGACGAGATCCCTGAACTGGCCAATCCAGGGCGCGGCGTCACCGTCATCAAGGTGGGCGAGGGCGACAGTGTTCTGGGCTTTGGCCTCGGCCGGCCCAAGGAGAAGGACGTCCTCATCGCCGAGACGGAAAGCGGCAAGAAACTTCCCGTGGGCCCGGGGCGCTACCACGTCACCTCGCGCGGTGGGCGTGGTCATGCGCTGGCCAAACGCATGAAGATCGCGCGCGTGATGTCCGCCGAATCACCCGACGCGGCACCGCCGGACCCGCAAGCCAACTAAATGACCGATTCCGAATACACAGCCGAACACATCACCGTCTTGCAGGGCCTTGAACCGGTGCGCCGGCGCCCCGGCATGTACATCGGCGGCACCGACGCCAAGGGGTATCACCATCTGCTGTGGGAGATCGTCGACAATTGCGTCGACGAAGTGATCAATGGCTATGCCACCAGCATCGAGGTGCGGCTGCACAAAGATCACCGTTCGATGACCGTGATCGACAACGGCCGCGGCATTCCCATCGACATCAAGAAGGAATTCAAGAAGTCGGCGCTGGAACTGGTGCTGACGACGCTGCACGCGGGCGGAAAGTTTTCGTCCGCGCAGTACAAGTTTTCGGGCGGCCTGCACGGCGTCGGGTCATCCGTCGTCAACGCGCTGTCCGAAGAAATGGTCGCCACGATCAAACGCGACGGCGTCGAGTGGGAACAGGCCTACGCGCGCGGCGCCGCCGTGACCAAGCTGACCAAGAAGGGCCCGGCGCGTGGCACCGGCACGACCATTTTTTTCCGGCCTGACCAGCAGATCTTCGGCAAGCAGCAGGACTTCGATCCCGAGACCATCCGTTTCCGCCTGGACGCCAAGACCTTCCTGCACCGGGGTCTCAAGATCACCTTCCGCGACGAGAAGGCCGCGACCACCGACGTCTTCGTGCACGAAGGCGGCATTGTCGATTTCCTGGCCAAGGTCGTCACCGATCGCGGCAAGGCGCCGACGACGGCCCAGGTGTTTTATTTTCAGCGCGAAGAAGGCATGCGCATCGAAGCCGCCCTGCAATGGACGGAATCGCACGAGGAGACTGTACGCTCGTACGTCAACGGCATTCCCACCACGCAGGGGGGCACGCACGAGCAGGGTTTCCGCACCGCCGTCGTCAAGGCCGTCCGGTCGTTCATGGACGCCGCTGGGCTCGAGCCCAAGGGCGTCACGCTGACCGCCGAGGACATCCGCGAGGGCATCGCCGCCGTCCTGTCGATCTATATCCAGGAGCCGCAGTTTCAGGGCCAGACGAAAGAGCGCCTGGGCAATCCCGAGACGCAGGCGCAGGTGGATTCGGCGATTCGCCCGGCGCTGGAAACCTTCCTGCTGGAAAATCGTACGGCCGGCGGCGCCATCGTCGAAAGAATCACACTGGCCGCCAAGGCGCGCGAGGCGTCGCGGGCGGCGTCGCAAGCGGTGTCGCGCAAAACCGCCATCTCGCACCGTCTGAACTTGCCGGGCAAGCTGGCGGACTGCTCGTCGACGGACCCCGCGAAAAGCGAGCTGTTCGTGGTCGAGGGCGATTCAGCTGGTGGTTCCGCCAAGCAAGGCCGCGAGCGCCGCTTCCAGGCAATTCTTCCGTTGCGGGGAAAAGTCCTCAACACTGAACAGGCGTCGCTGCAAAAGATCCTGTCCAACAAGGAACTGCAAGACGTCGTCTCGGCGCTGGGCTGTGGTGTCGGCGCGGACTTCAAGATCGAGAAGCTGCGTTACCACAAGATCGTCTTCCTGATGGATGCCGATTCCGACGGGCACCACATCGCGACGCTGCTGCTGACTTTCTTCTACCGTCACCTGCCGGCGCTGATCAGCGGGGGGTTCGTGTACCTGGCGCAGCCGCCCCTGTTCCGCATCGATCACGGCAAGGAAACGCACTGGGCGCTGGACGAGGTGGACCGGGATCGCATCGTCGCCAAGCTGCCCAAGAACGCCCGTCCCGAGATCATGCGCTTCAAGGGTCTGGGCGAGATGCAACCGGACGAACTGCGCCGCACGACCCTGGATGTCAGCAGCCGGCGCCTTCTGCGCGTCACTGTCACCGACCCGGCCGAAACCGATCGCGTCCTGACAGAATTGATGGGCAAGGACGTCGAGGCGCGCTTCAAGTTCATCATGGACCGCGCGGCGCAGGCCGATCTGGATCTGTAGCGCATATTTAGCGGCACCCGCCCGGCCGCGCTAGACTGATGATGTCCGCCGGTCGTGCCGGCGCCCTTCCGATGTCAATCCCGCCTGTCCGGAACGACGCGCGCCCGCTGCCGCGGCACATTGCCGTCGAAGGCCCGATCGGCGCCGGGAAATCCACGCTGGCCAAGATCCTGGCGAAGGAACTGGGCGCCCGCCTGGTCGAGGAGCACCACGAGGAAAACCCTTTTTTGGCGTCCTTTTACAAGGACCCTCAACGCCACGCTCTGTCGACGCAGCTTTTCTTCCTGTTGCAGCGCTTCGGCGCCGAAGGCGACATGGTGCAGGGCGATCTCTTCGCACCCGGCGGCGTGGTGTCAGATTATTTCTTTGCCAAGGATCGCCTGTTCGCGGCGCTTACGCTGTCCCCCAATGAGATGGCGCTGTACGATCGCGTGTACCAGACGTTGAAGCCCCGCGTTCTGACCCCCGATCTGGTGGTTTATCTGCAGGCCCGCACCGACGTGCTGCTGGACCGCATCCAGCGCCGCGGCCGGACGGAAGAGCGGCCCATCCGCGCGGACTACGTCAGGGACGTGGCGCAGGCGTACGCGAACTTCTTTTTCAATTACAATGACGGCCCGTTGCTTATCGTGAACGCGTCCGATATTGATTTTGTCGCAAACCCGGACGATCGGGCGGCGCTGGTGGACGTCATTCGCCGCACGCACGTCGGGATCAGTCACTGGAGCCGCAGCTAGATGGACACCGCCCCAAAAAAGATCACGACCGCGCACCTGCGTCAGCGCAAGGCGGCCGGCGAGAAGATCGTGGTGCTGACGGCCTACGACGTCGCCTTCGCCCGTCTGGCGGATCGCGCCGGTGTCGACGTCGTCCTGGTCGGCGACACGCTGGGAATGGTGGTGCAGGGGCAGGCCAGCACGCTGCCGGTCACCCTGGACGACATGATTTACCACGCGCGGGCGGTGGTCCGTGGCGTGACGCGGGCCCATGTGGTCGTGGATCTGCCGTTCATGAGTTATCAGGTCTCGGTCGAGGACGGCCTGCGCGCCGCCGGCCGCTTGATGAAAGAGGGCGGCGCCGAGGCGGTCAAGCTGGAAGGCGGCGAGGAAGCGGCCGAACTGGTCGCACGTCTGATCGCCATCGGTATCCCCGTGATGGGACACGTGGGCATGACGCCCCAGTCGCTGCATCAATTCGGCGGCTTCAAGGTGCAGGGCCGCAGCGCCGACCAGCGGCAGCGAATTCTCGCCGGCGCGCGTGCGCTGGCCGACGCTGGCGCCTACGCCATCGTGATTGAAACCGTACCGGCGCCCCTTGCCGCCGAGATCACCGCCGCTGTTGCCGTGCCCACCATCGGTATCGGCGCGGGCGCCGCCTGTGACGGGCAGGTGCTGGTGATGCACGACGTGCTGGGCCTCGACCCTAACTTCGGGGCGCGTTTCGTCCGCCGCTACGCTGAACTTGGCCGCGAGGCGGAACGCGCGTTTGCCGCCTACGCCGCCGACGTGCGCAGCGGGCGTTTCCCCTCCCCCGACGAGTCCTACAGCTGAGCCCCCGCCGTCCCGTCCTGATCGCCGACCCGGCCCAGATGCTGGCCTGGTCCGAGGCCGCCCGCGCCCGCGGCGAGCGCATCGCCTTTGTCCCCACGATGGGTTTTCTGCACGCGGGCCACGTGCGCCTTCTGGAAGAAGCGCGGCGACAGGGCCAGCGCCTGGCGCTTTCAGTCTTCGTGAACCCGACGCAATTTGGCCCCGGCGAAGATCTGGCGCGCTACCCGCGGGATCTCGACGGCGATCTCGACAAGGCGGCCGCCACCGGCGCCGACGTCGCCTTCGTTCCCGACGTGGCCAGCATGTACGGCCCGCACGCGCAGACTTTCGTGGAGGCGCGCCAGCTGCAAAAGGGATTGTGCGGTGGCAGCCGCCCCGGTCACTTTGCCGGCGTGGCCACGGTCGTCTGCAAACTGTTCAATATAGTCAGGCCCCACGTCGCCGTGTTCGGCGAGAAGGACTTTCAGCAACTGGCGGTGCTGCGCCGAATGGTGGCCGACCTGAACATGCCCGTCGAAATCCTGGGCGTACCGACCGTGCGTGAGCCCGACGGTCTGGCACTGTCCTCGCGCAATTCCTACCTGTCCCCCGCCGAACGCCAGCGCGCGGCCGCCCTGCACGCGGGTCTGTCCGCCGCGCACGCGCGTCACGCCGCTGGCGAAACGAACGCGGCCGCGCTGATCGCCGCCGCATCGGCCGTGATCGCCCCGCGGGTCGATCGCATCGACTACCTCGAACTGCGCGACAGTGAAACGCTGGCGCCCCTGTCGAACGTCGACCGCCCGGCGGTCATGCTGGCCGCGATCTTCCTCGGCACGACCCGCCTCATCGACAACCAACGCTTGGGCTGCTAGGGCACGCTATTAGCCGGAATCCCGAGAACGTCGACCAGATTCGCCGCCTCGGCGACACTTCGGGATGATACCGCTCAGGCCGCCTGCGCGATGTGGCCCAGTTTTCCGTCGAGTCCCAGGCGATAGAACCGGCGCAGCTCGGCCAGCATGTCGGTCACGTGGCCGCCGCGCAGATACCGGCGTTCAAGCGATCCCGCATACCGCCGCGCCTCGTCGTTGGCGGTTTGGTATCTGTCACGCTCGGTCGCGTCCAGATCCTCGGCCAGGCCGACCTGGTTGTACAGGCGGTGGCGCAGCCGACCGGCGTCCTGTGGCGCTTGCTGCCCCAGCAGCAAACAGGTGACGAACTTGTCCACCTCGGCCTGAAGTTCCAATTCCAGCGCCGTCACGCTGCGGTCGTGGGCCGCGCGCAGGGCCACGTAGATGAAGTGGCTGACGCCCTCGATCGCCAGGCAGAAATCCCAGAAGTTCTGATCCGACAGCCCGCGCAGCGGATCGTGCCTTTCCAGATTCGCAATCGCCGCGGCGTCGACAAACAGTCCCAGGGACAGCTCGCCGTTGGCCTGCGTCAGCAGCAACTGTTCGCGCGGCCGGCGCTGCGTCTGCCCCGCCTCGGCCTCGCCCAGCGTCGCGCCGCGCTCGCGCTCGTCCACGATGAAGGCCTGCACATCCAGCCGGGTGTCGACCCGGTACATCGACTCCAGGCCGCGCTGTAGCCGCGACAGGACGGAGGTACTCAATGGGGCTTGCCGCCGCTCTTTGGCGGCACCACCCCCAGGCCGGCCAGGCGTTTGGCGGCCCAGCGGCTGCGGGTCTTGGTCCAGCGCTGGTACAGTTTCAGGATGTCCTGCGCCCCGGGCTCAGGCATCATGCGGTGGCTGACCAGCGTCAGCACGTCCACGAAACGCGAGAAATTCTCCGCCAGCGCCTCGTAAACGTTGCCGTAGGGATCCCGGGCCCAGCCCGGCCCGGTCCGCGCCAGCTCGCCGTACGCCGTGCCGCCAAGGCCGATGTAATAGTCCACGTCCACGATGCGTCGGGCGAAGCTGTCGGACCAGAACCCCGACACGAACAGTGACGTGTCGCCGACCTCGCGCAGGCGCTCCCGGCGCCCCGGCGCGTCGGCCTCCTGGGCCTCCAGCATCTTCAGCGCCAGCGGGCGCTCGTCGATCGAATGGTGCGCGTAGGTGGCAAGCAGCTGGACCAGATAGAACTCGGTGAGGTTGCCGGTTTCCAGGCCCTTTTCCTTCAGCGCCCGGTCGACCTGCTGTTGAAAGAAGGCTTCCAGTGATTCCGCTTGGTCCATGGGTCCCTCCGTTCGTGCGCTTGCGTTCCCTCGATCAGCTTATCGGTACCCGTGATTAAGTCTAAAAAATTGCCCAGTAAATACAAGAGGATAGCGGCGTTTAGCCTGGCAGACGCAGCGGCCGGGTGCCAATGGACCCGCTTAAGCGGTTGACACTCCAGCGCTTGTGCTTAAAGTTCCGCGCTAGCAGTCTGCTGGTTTGAGTGCTAGCGGGCGTCATCCCAACAGGAGAAAAGCTATGAAAGTTCGACCACTTCAAGATCGCATTCTGGTTCGCCGCGTCGCAGAGGAAGAGAAGACCAAGGGCGGGATCATCATCCCGGACACCGCCAAGGAAAAGCCCGCCGAGGGCGAGGTGGTTGCGGTCGGCAACGGCAAGGCCAACGAAAAGGGCGTGGTTCGCGCGCTGGACGTCAAGAAGGGCGACCGGATCCTGTTCGGCAAGTACAGCGGCAACGAGATCAAGGTCGACGGCGTCGAACTCATCATCATTCGCGAGGACGAAGTCCTCGGCGTGCTCGAGAAGTAAGAAGGAGATACCAATGTCAGCCAAAGAAATTTTGTTCGACGAGAAGGGCCGCCAGCAGATCCTGGCCGGCGTGAACATTCTGGCGGACGCCGTCAAGGCGACCCTGGGACCGCGCGGGCGCAACGTCGTCATCGAGAAGTCCTGGGGCTCGCCCACGGTGACCAAGGACGGCGTGACCGTGGCCAAGGAAATTGAGCTGGAAGACAAGTTCCAGAATCTGGGCGCCCAGATGGTGAAGGAGGTCGCGTCCAAGACATCTGACGTCGCGGGCGACGGCACCACCACGGCGACCGTGCTGGCGCAGGCCATTTTCCGCGAGGGCGCCAAGATGGTGGCCGCCGGTCACAACCCGATGGAACTCAAGCGCGGCATCGAGAAGGGCGTCGAGAAAGTCATCGAGGCGCTCAAGAAGATGTCGAAGGCGACCAAGGGCCAGAAGGACATCGCGCAGGTTGGCACCATCAGCGCCAACGGCGACGAGTTCATCGGCAAGCTGATCGCCGAGGCGATGGAGAAGGTCGGCAAGGAAGGTGTCATCACCATCGAGGAAGCCAAGTCGATGGAGACCACCCTGAACGTGGTCGAAGGCATGCAGTTCGACCGCGGCTACCTGTCGCCCTACTTCGTTACCGATCCCGAGCGTATGGAAGTCAGCCTCGAAGATCCGGTCATCCTGATCCACGAGAAGCGCCTGACCAACATGAAGGAACTGTTGCCACTGTTGGAGCAGGTCGCGCGTTCGGCCAAGCCGCTGTTGATCATCGCCGAAGAGGTCGAGGGCGAGGCGCTGGCCACCCTGGTCGTCAACAAGCTGCGCGGCACGCTGAACGTGTGCGCGGTCAAGGCGCCCGGCTTTGGTGATCGCCGCAAGGACATGCTGAAGGACATCGCCGTCCTCACCGGCGGTCAGGCCATCACCGAGGATCTGGGCCTGAAGCTCGAAAACGTGACCTTGAAAGATCTGGGCCGCGCCAAGCGGGTCACGATCGACAAGGACAACACGACCATCGTCGACGGCGCCGGCAAGCGACCGGAGATCGAGGGTCGGGTCAAGCAGCTGCGCGCGCAGATCGAGGAAACCACCTCGGACTACGATCGCGAGAAGCTGCAAGAGCGGCTGGCCAAGCTGGTGGGCGGCGTCGCCGTCATCAACGTGGGCGCCGCGACCGAGACCGAGATGAAGGAAAAGAAGGCGCGTGTCGAGGACGCGCTGAACGCCACCCGCGCGGCAGTCGAGGAGGGCATCGTCCCCGGCGGCGGCGTGGCACTGGTCCGCGCAGTCGTCAGCGCCGCCAAGCTGGAAGGCCTCAGCGAAGAGCAGGCCGTCGGCGTGGCCATCATCAAGCGCGCCTGCGAGGAGCCCTGTCGGCAAATCGCCGAGAACGCTGGCAAAGAAGGCTCGATCGTCGTCCAACGCGTCAAGGAAGGCAAAGGCGCCTTCGGTTACAACGCCGCGACGGACACCTTCGAGGATCTGATCGAGGCGGGCGTCATCGATCCGACCAAGGTCGTGCGGTCGGCCCTGCTGAACGCGGCCTCGGTCGCGTCCTTGCTGATCACCACGGAAGCGTTGGTGGTTGAGCGTCCGAAGGACGAGAAGCCGGCCCCGAGCCCCGGTGGCGGCGGCGGTATGGGTGGAATGGGCGGCATGGGGGGCATGGGGGGCATGGGCGGAATGGGGATGTAGCCCCAGCCTGCTGACACGACTGCCAAGAAGGGCGGGGTTTCGACCTCGCCCTTTTTCATGCCCAACTGCCAACGACGCCGGTGTGCCGCACCTGCGGCGCGAACGCGGTATCGGTTAATTCACGACGACGCCATATTGCGTCGAGTTGTTGTCGTCGCAGGCGTTCTTGCCCGAATTGCATAGCACGGGCGGCTGCGGGCCACCGGCGCCGGGCGTGCCGGGACCACCCGCCCCCGGACCCAGCGTCGCCTCAAGCACCACGTTCGTTCGTCCGTCGACGGACATCCCGCGTGAACGCACGACGACCGAGCTGTTCCTATCGACGGTGAAGCGGCCCTGGCGACACTCGGCCGTGTCGTTGCGTATCCAGACGGTGTAGCTGCCCATCAACAACGGACGGGGCGCATCCTCCGTTCCTTCGCTGCGGCCAAAACTGACGGGCGGGTAGGCCACGTCCAGCAGGGGCAGGCCGGCCCCGTCGACCAAGATGGCGCCCACGCCGTTTGGCAGACCAGTGCCGGGGTCGAGCGCCGTCGGGACGTTGTCGCCCGCGTTCGACCCGGTCAGCAAGCCTTCGAGGTTGGGCGGCACCGGGCCGTTCAAGATCTCGCGCGCGCGTTCCAGACCCGCCTCGGCCACGTACAGGGCCTGCGTGCGCTGGCTGATGTTGGCGTTCACCTGAAGATTGCCGCCAGTCAGCCACAACGCCATCACGCCCATGCCCAGCAGGCTGACTATCACCATCATCACGATGACCAGCACCGCCCCATGGTCAGCCGGCATTCGTTTTCGCGGATGAAAGACGCTCGCCATACTAGTTCCTAGGGTAGACGGTTGTGCTGATCACGCGGTGGCGGAAGGAATCGGGTGCGCCTGCGATGCCGTCTTCGGCGGCCGGCTTGCCGTTTGTGCCCAGACCCAGCAGCGCGTTGTCCGCGGTCATCGATCGCGCGATCAGGGTGATGCGCACGGCGACTGGTCGCTTGCAGGTGGCAGGCGCGGTGTCCCCCGCTGTGTTGTAAACCCATTCGTCGGCCGCCCGCGCACCCGGGCTGTCGCCCTCGGACAGGACGCCGTCGGGGATCGCCGGCTGGCTGTCGCAGGCGTAGGCAATCTGGAGATCTTCAATGCCCTCGGCCAGCACCTGCGGGCCGCTGCTGCCGTCCAGCCGATTCATCGTCAAACGCGGGGGCACATCCGGCGCGCCGGCGGCGTCGATGGCGAACTGCACCCAGGTCAGTTGACCGAAGTTGCGCACGGCCCCGCTGGTCCCGACCGGATAGGTGAAGGGCACCAGGCCGGCGACGTCGCTGGCCGGGTTCCAGGGCGATGTGGCGTCGTGAATTAGCTCGTCCGTGGTGGGATCGACGGCGGTGACCTGGAACAGCGTGCAGCCGCGATCCAGGTTGCTGTTCAGTGCAGGAAGGCCGCCATCGAGCAGGATGATGAACTCGCCGGGCCGGAACACGCTGGTCAGGCCAGGGGCCGTGATGATCGGGGCGGTGGGCACATCCGTCGGCACAGCCTGCGCCAGGGTTGCATCGCTGTTGTTTCCGAAGGTGCCGTTGCCGAATGCGACGGTCAGCGTGTCCGGGGCACCGCCCGCGCCGTTCCGGATCCACAGCGGCGGTATGCGCATGACGCCGCTGCCAGCGCGAAACGCTCGCAGGCCGGTCGCCGGGATCGCCGCGCCCCCCGGTGGCGGATCCCCGGTGTCGGGCCCCGCCGCGTCGCTGTCAGGGCGCATGCAGTTCATCATGCCGGTGCCTGAGGCGCGGACGTGGCGGCTCAAGGTCTCCATCGCGGCCCACAAATTCTGCTGGATGTTCAGAAGGCGGGTCTGGGTGTCGTAGATCTTCTGCTGGCCCGCGAAGAAAACGAACGTCGAGCTGGCGACCAGGGACGCCACCACCAGCGTGACCATCAGCTCGACCAGCGTCAGGCCGCGGTCTGCCCCTTGCCGGGTCGACACGACCCCTCAGTTCCACCTGTCTCGGAGCGCGACATACCCGCTTAGCGCAGTGACGTCGATGCGGAAGTCGCGTTCGATGTGCCCGGCCACAAGCTGCGAGTTGCGAACATAGACGAAGGCCCCGGTCAGGGCCGGCTGCCCGACAAACTGCGCCCGGCCCATCTCGTCGACGTCGACCTGGACCGACGTGGCGGTGGTCAGAACGGGACCCGGGCCGGGGGCTGCGGCCGCGGCTGTCAAGACGTTGAAGACGGATACGCCCGCCTTGGCGTTGAGCACGCGCAGGATCGGATCCGCGGCGGTCGGCTGGGGCGATGCCGGGCGGGTCGGGACGTAAGAGCGAAACTCGACCCGGTCGCTGAAGATGAAAGCGCGAATCGGCGTGCGTTCGGCGATCGCCTGCTGCCGGCAGCGGGTCAGATCGCGGGCCAGTTCGCTGGCGAATTCGCGACCCTCGCGGGCGATCCGATCCCGGCCGCGGAACGGGGTCGCCACGGCCGACATGATGCCGACGATGACGACGACGACCATCAGCTCGGTCAGGTTGAAGCCCGCGTCAGGGCGGTGCAAGCGCATGGTGTCTACCTATCTGCAAAGGGTTGACCACCAGCTAACCTCGGTATTTTCGGCCCCAAAATGAAACCGATGCCCCGCGCGGTCAGCAAAAATTGCGACGTCGCGCAACTGTCTTCGTGCCTCCTAGGTAGGTTTGCCTGGGGCAAGGGGCGTCTAGATGCGCCTTTGTGTTCAGCCGATAGGCGTCGGCCTAAGTCTCCTCGTCGGCAACCGGTTGCGGGCCTGGAACGATGCCCGCGATGTCGGGATCCTCGTCCACCTCGCCTGGACCCCGCGAGGCCTTGTCCCGCTCACGCTGCGCGCGTCGTTCGTCCTTGCGGCGCTGCTTTTCCTGCTTGGCCTGCTCTTTCTTGCGCTTCGTGAAAAATGGATTGATGCGGCTTTGCAAGGGATCTCCTTCTTTGGTGGCCTATCCGGCAGCCTCGCCGCCCCATGTTTAGCACGCCGGCGAACCCGGTGAAACGCTTTGGAGGGACCCCTCGACGTCGCAAACACCCGGGACCTCACCGGAAAAAATTTGTGACTTTCTTTCCAGAAGAATCCGCCGATGACAACGTGGATAAGCCGATGAGCGACAAGTCCCGCCAGCCGCTGGATTGGATCAACACGTCCTTCATCGCCGGCACGCACCTGGTCGCGCTGGTGGGAACGACGCTGTACTGCCTGTGGCATGGCCTGTCGTGGATCGCGGCGGTGCTGTTTTTTGTGTGGAGCGGCGCCTCGATCTTCAGCATCTCGGCCGGCTACCACAGGTTGTTTTCGCACGTGACCTACGAGGCGCACTGGACCTTGCGTCTGTTCGTGCTGCTGTTCGGCGCGGCGACTTTCCAGAATTCGGCCTTCAAATGGGCGACGGACCACCGCCGCCACCACAAGCGCGTCGACACCGAGCAGGATCCCTACAACATTCGCGAGGGCTTCTGGCACGCGCACATCGGCTGGGTCCTGCACAAGGAATGGGTGGGCCCGCGCAGTCCGGCCCTGGATCTTGAACGGGATCCCCTGGTGGCCTGGCAGGCGCGGCACTACGCGCTTATCGCGACCGTGATGGGGCTGCTGGTGCCGCTGGGCATCGGGGCGGCCTTTGGCGATCCCTGGGGCGGATTTCTCATTGGCGGCGTCCTGCGCATTGTCGTGCTGCACCACGTGACCTTCTCGATCAATTCGTTCGCGCATTCGCTGGGGACGCAGCCCTATTCGGACAACAACTCGTCGCGCGACAGCTTTGTCACGGCGCTGATCAGCATGGGCGAGGGGTACCACAACTTTCACCACACCTTCCCCTTCGATTACCGCAACGGCGTGCAGATTCACCAGTTCGATCCCACCAAGTGGATTCTGGGCGGCCTGTCGATGGTCGGCGTGGTCAAGAACCTGCGGCGCGTGGCACCGCGGCGGATTCTGCAGGCGACCATCGAGATGGACCAACGCCGCCTGGAAAAGCGTTTTGCGGGTGCCTTGCCCCCGCCGGTGAAGCAGCGCCTGGAGACGGTTCGGCGCCTGGTCAACGAGCGCCTGGACCGCTTTCAGACCCTGATCAGCCGTCGGGACCAACTGGCGACCGAGCCTGGACGGCAGGCACGCAGTGTCCACCGGCTGATGCGGGCCGAGATTCGGTTGGCCCGACGCGAGGTTCGCCGCGCCGTCGCGATGTGGAAACAGGCCGCGCGTGGCACGGCCCGCCTGGCCACCTCGCCCTAGACATACGGGGGGCACAAAAGAAAACGGGGACCTTGCGGGTCCCCGTTAACTCGTATCGGCTTTGGGCCGCTGCTACCAGCGGTTCCGACCGCCGCCGCGGTCGCTGCGACCACCGCCGCCGCCACCACCGCCACCACCGCCACCGCCACCGCCGCCACGGCCGCCGCCACCACCGCCGTAGCCGCCGCCACCGCCGCCACCGCCGTAACCACCACCGCCACCACCGCCGCCACCGGAGGTGCGCTCGCGGGCCTCGTTGACGCTCATCGCGCGGCCCTGAAGTTCGCGGCCGTTGAGGGCCTCAATTGCCTGCTGGGCGCTGGTCTCGGTCGACATCTCGACGAAGGCGAAGCCACGGGGACGGCCGGTGTCACGGTCAAGCATGATCTTGACCTCGGATACCTCGTGACCCGCCTCAGTGAATACGTCCCGCAGATCGCTCTCGGTGACGCTGAACGCGAGGTTCCCTACAAACAGTCTCTTTCCCATGTGTCTTCTTCCTTCTTCCCAGTCGAGGGCGCTCCGCGGCCCCCTAGCGGCATCTTTTGATGCATTGAGCGTCCTTGTATCTCGGCACCCTAGACGCCCAGAAGGCCGTAGTAAACACCACGGTCGCGGCAGAAAGGAGACGACATCGCGCAGGACAAGAACCGACATGATACAGAGTTACCCGATGCTGTCCAGCGGGTTTGTCTCGCCCCGCAGGCCCGCAGCGGGGGATATCGCCGAGGGGATTCCCGATGTTAGCCGGCTTCTGGGCGTGTACGTCCACTTCCCGTTTTGCAGTCAGCTTTGCCCCTATTGCGACTTCGCGGTCGACGTTTCGCGCGAGATCCCGCACGGGGTTTACGCCGACGCGGCCCTGGCCGAGGTTCAGGCGCGCCGGGCCTGGTTTGGCGCCGGCGCCGGGACCGATGGGGGGGGCCCCAACCTGGTATCGGTCTACTTTGGCGGGGGCACACCTGGCTTGTGGCAGGCGGCGTCGCTGGGCCGGGTGCTGACGGGGATTCGCGAGGCATTTGGGGTCGAGGCCTGGTCAGGCGAAGAGATCACGGTCGAAGCCAATCCGGGCGAGGTTGAGGCGAGCCAGTTGGGGGCGCTGGCCCGGCAGGGCGTGAACCGCGTGTCGCTGGGCGCGCAGTCGTTCGACGACGACCTGCTGCGCCGGATCGGGCGCAACCACGCGGCCGGGGCGATCGGGCCGGCCGTGGCGGCGGTACGGGCGGCCGGCATCGAGAACCTGTCCTGTGACCTGATGTATGGCCTGCCGGGACAGTCGATGGCAGCCTGGCAGCGGTCGGTAGACGCTCTCGTGGCGCTGGGCCCCGAGCACGTATCGGCCTATGCCCTGACGGTCGAGCGGGGCACGAAGTTCGGGTCGCTCGATCGCGCCGGGCAGCTGGACCGGCCGGACGACGAGGCCGTGGCGGCCATGTTCGAATGGGGGCGGCAGGCGCTGGCGGCGGCCGGCTACGCCCAGTACGAGGTATCGAGCTACGCGCAGCCCGGCCGGCGGGCCGTGCACAATGCGCTGTATTGGTCGGGCGGGGCTTACCTGGGGGTCGGAGCATCCGCCGCGTCTTTTCGGCCGTTGGCCGACGGCAGTGGCTGGCGTTTCACCAACCCGCGCGCGACGGCCACCTACCTGAAGGCAGTGACACAGGGTGCGGGCAGCCCGGCGCCCGCCAAGGTCGAACGCCGATCTGTCGACGAGCTGGAAAACGAGGCGCTGTGGCTGGGTCTGCGCATGGTCGATGGCGTGGATCGCGTTGCGCATGTGCAGCGTTATGGCCGCGACCCGCTGGCGGGCCCACGGGCCGCCGCCGCCGACCGCTGCGTGCAGGCCGGCTGGCTGGCCGTAACGATGCAGGCCGTTCGCCTGACGCCGGCGGGTTTCCTGTTTGCCGACGAGGTGGCCGCGCGTCTGTGGCGGTGACGTCGTTTGCGGTTAGAATCTGATGTCTGTGAGACGGATCGTCTATCTGGCCCGGCACGGCGAAACCGACTGGAACAAGGACGGGCGCTGGCAGGGGCACACGGATGTGGCCCTGAACGAGGCCGGGCGGCGGCAGGCGACGGTGCTGGGCCAACGGCTGCATGAGATGCGCCTGGGAATTGGCGCCATCGTCACAAGCGATCTGGCGCGTGCGCGGGAGACCGCCGAAATCGTCGGCCGCGCGCTGGGGCTGGCGGCGCCCGGGCTGGATCCGGCGCTGCGCGAACGGGCTTTCGGGCAGTTCGAGGGACTGACGCGGCAGGAATGCGAGGAAAAGTTTTCGGTACAGTGGCAGGACTACCGCGAAGATCCGACGCGCATGCCGCCGGGGGGCGAGCCGCACGTGCAGGTGATCGCTCGCATGGTCGTGGCCGTGCGCCGGGCGGCCCTGGCGCTGGTCGACGGACAGGCGCCGGTGTTGCTGGTCAGCCACGGCGGGTCGATTCGCGCCCTGATGGCGCATGCCACCGGCACGCCGATTCCGCCCATCGGCAACACGGCGGTGTTTCGTCTGGCGGTATCGGCCGACGGGTTCCACGACGTCGTATCGCTTGATGTGGCTTCGCCTGATGTGGCTTCGCCTGATTGACCGCCGCGCGTCGTTTGCGGAGACTGCGTGCCATGACCACGCGAATGCAGGCCCGTCTGGTGCTGGGGATCTTCTTTGCGCTGTTCCCGTGGGTGGCGCCGCGGAGTGCCGGGGCTGACAAGGCCGCTGTGCCCGCCGCGCCCGCCGCACCGACGAACTGCAAGGCCTTCGGCAACGCCAAATGTTGCGACCCCGGCGTGATGGCGCACCTGCCGTTGCCGGCGGTGTTCAAGGCCTGCGGCGAATCGGAGGCGACGTTCCTGGGCGAGGCGGCGTCGAAGGACACGTGCAAGTACGTCTTCAAGGTCGAGGGCGACAAACCGGAGAGCACTTTCGTGCAGGTCTACGCGCCGGCGCAGAAGGAAGTGCCGGCCGCGCCGTCGGATCCGTTCTTTTCGTGGGTGAAGGTCGGCAAGGTGTTCGTCACGGACAGGGCGCTGTCGCCGAAGGCGGCGCCGATGATGGCGAACGCAACGGGGCTGTGGCTTCCCGGTAAGGGCTACTTCGTCAGCGTCAACGCATCGACGAAGGTGTGTTCGAAGGCCGAGGTCAAACGACTGGCGGGCAGTCTGAAGTGACCGAGCTGACGCTGTACGGATACTGGCGCAGTTCATCCGCGTGGCGGGTGCGGATTGCGCTGGCGTACAAGAGCATCGCGTACGTGAACCACCCGGTGCATCTGGTGCGCGACGGGGGCGAACAGCACGGCGCGACCTATCGCGCGGTCAATCCGCTGGAAGAAGTCCCGACGCTGGAATGGCAGGCCGAGGGGGGGCGGCGACGGCTAAGCCAGTCGCTGGCCATCATTGATTATCTGGACGGGCTGGTGCCGGCGCCGCCGCTGCTGCCGACGGACGCGTTCTTGCGCGGGCGCGCCCGGCAACTGGCCGAGATGGTGAATGCCGGCACGCAGCCGCTGCAGAACGCAGTCGCGCTGAAGTACATCAAAGAGCGACTGGGCGGCGACGAGGCGGCCTGGGCGCGCCACTTCATCGCGCGCGGCCTGTCAGCGCTGGAGGCCGTCGCGGCCGAAACCGCAGGGCGCTACCTGGTCGGCGATGCCGTCAGCCTGGCGGACCTGTGCCTGGTGCCGCAGCTTTACAACGCCCGCCGATATTCCGTCGACCTGTCGCCGTACCCGCTGCTGGGGCGGGTCGAGTTGGCGTGCGTCGCGCTGCCGGCGTTCGCGGCGGCGCACCCGGACCGGCAGCCCGACGCGCCGGGTACGGTTGCGTAGGCGGACGCACGGCCGACGTGATCATCACCCTACCGGCATCCATCTTCCCCCGTTGCCGTGACGGTGCCCTGGCCGTCGCGCGTGGCGGTCACGAAGCGCCAGTTGTAGGCGGTGGGTTTCAGTTGCAGTGCCAGCACGCCAAAGGCGTCCAGCTGGATCTTCTCGATGGCGCCGCGGTGGGCGCGGCCGGGATCGGTGTACAGGTTGGCGCCGCCGGTGCCGACGACGAATGAACGGATGCCGTGCTGGTTGTCGGTGGCGCCGTTTTTGTCCAGCGGTGCCAGTTGCTGGAAGTTGTGTTCGTGGCCGGACAGCACCACGTCGGCGTGGGCGTCGAAAAGGGCGTTCCACAGCGGGGCGACCCGGCGCTCGTCGGCGTGTACGTCGCCGCGCAGGAAACGCGGGTGGTGGAAATAGGCCAGGACGCATTTGCTGTGCGTGGCGGCCAAATCGCGCAGCAGCCAGGTGTGCATGGGTGACCCGGGATCGCAGCGCACCTTGTGGCAGCCGTCGCTGGTGTTCAGCGCAATGAAGTGCCAGTCGCCGATGTCGAAACTGTACCAACCCTTGTTGCGGTCGCCCGCCATCCCCTGCGCCTGGCCCACGCCGTTGAAGTAATCGAAATACCCGTCGGCGTCGCTGTCGCCCTGGTCGTATTCGTGATTTCCCGGGACCGGGTGCGTGATTGATTTGATGGCGGGCACGCCCCATGTGGGCGCGTAGTACGACAGGTAATCGCGGTAACTGCCCGCGGGGTACTGGGTGTCGCCCAGGGCCAGGACGGCCTTCAGGTCGGCGCGCGCCAGCAGCGTCAGCAGAAGACTGGCCGTCAGGCGCTGGGCGTGGCCCTGTCCCGCGATGTCGCCCGCGGCCGCAATCATGAACGGCGCGCCCGGCGCCACGGTCGGGATCGCTGTCACCGGGGTCTCGGCGTGCGCGGCGGACGACAGCGCGATCACGGCCGCCAGGGCCGCGGCGCGTGCGATCTTGGCATGTGGGAAGGACATGGGGCCCGGCTGATTCGTTATCGCATGTGGCGACGGCGTTGCAGAACCTCGAAAACACAGGCGCCCGGGGGTAAAAGACTGCCAGGCGTGCGGCGTATCCCATTTCGGCGTGTGTTGCGGGCGACAGGCTTCGGTCTGGCGGCAGTCGTGGCCGTCGCGGTGCTGGCGGCGTTGGCCTTGCCGCTGGTCTTTCGTGGGCCGCGCTTCGTCTGGCTGGTTGACCGCGTGAAGCCCGCGATTCGCGGCAATCTGCAGGTGACCGGCGGCGCGGTCGCGCTGGACGCGGCGTGGGCGCTGGCGATGGGGCGGCCGGTCGGCGTCGTGGTGGAAGGCCTGCTGGTCCTCGATTCCGAGGGCACCCAGGTCCTGCGGATGGAACGCGTTACCGCCGCCGTCGAATTGCAGCGTCGGCCCCTGCGCGTGACGGTGCACGATCTGCACCTGGTCCACGGCGCCTGGCGGCTCGGCACGATGAGGGCCGAACGCGGGTTGGGGTTCTTCGCAGCTTTCGCGGCGCCACCGGCGGTGCCGGGGCGGCCGGGCGTCAGGCGCGCCCCTGGCCCAGCCCGGGCTGGGGTACCTGGGGGCGCGTTCAGGATTGCGGAGGCGTGGCTGGACGGTATCGACGCCGTCTTTGACTTTCCGGTGTGGGGCCTGGCCCTGCGCGACGTGCAGGCCCGCGGCGTCTTGCGCGTCGGGGGCGGCGCGCCGTTGTTCGAGTTCGCCGTTAGCGACATCGATGCGCAAAAAGGGGGCGAGCTGCGCCTTGGCAGCGCGGCACCGGTCATTCTACCGTTTTCGCGGGCGCATCTTTCGCGCGTGGGCACCGGGCCCGTGTCGCCCGACGATCTGTCGCTGGCGGTGGTGGGGGCGCTGACTGGTTCTTCGCGTCTGTCGGGCGCGCTGACCTTCACGCGGCTGTTTCGTTTTTCGGGGCGTGGCGGTGGCAGCCCGGGGATGGATTTGCACGCGACCTGGGCGCAGGCCGCCGACGGCGTTGGGGCGCTTCTGGGGTCGCGCGGACTTGCATCCATTTCCGTGGCCGGCGCCGACGCCGCGATTTCCGCGTCGCTGTCTGGTCCCTTCGATAACCTGGCGGGGGGCGCCCGGGTGCGTGGGTTCGACGTGGCCTATGCCGGCCGGCGTTTCCTGGGACTGGGCTTCGACTTGCGGGCGACGGCGCGGCCGCTGGACGTCAGCCTGCGCGGGCTCCGCTTTGGCGCGCCCGACGGTGGGCACGCGCGCGCGGACGTCGATCTGGGCGCCGATCGCGTGCTACGCGCCGCCCTGCATTTTGAGGACCTGGAAGACGGCGCGTACCTGCCACCCCACCTGCGACCGTCGCTGGCGGGTGTGCTGAACGGCGATCTGCGCGCGCACGCCGGTCTCGACGGACGCACGGCGACTGTCGACGCGATCGATCTGCACCTGCATCGACGGGGTCGGGGCCCGCTGCCGCAGGACTTGCGCGTCCGCGGCGACGGTTTGCCGCCCGCGCCGGGCCCGACGGCCTTCGACGGCACGCTGGTGCTGTCGGGCGTTCGCTTTGCCGACCGGACCCTGTCAGTGCGATCTGTGGCGGCGTCAGCGTTCGGCGGCAGCGTGTCGGCCCGCGGGGCCTTGACCTTGGCAGATCCGCTGCGGCCGGGCGCGCCCCGCGTCGTCGCTGACGGACAAGCGCGGGGCATCGACCTGTCGCGCTTCGTTCGTGGCCTGGGCGTCGCGGGTCGCCTGTCGTTGCAGGCGCACGCCGCGGGCACGCTGGATGATCTGACCGTCGATCTTGCGCTGCCCGGCGGTCAACGGGTGTCGTTGCTGAAGGGCGTTTACGACGTGTCCGACGCGGTGTCTGCGCGTCTGCGCGGGGGAAGGCTGACGTTTTCCAGCGCCGGATTGCGGCGGCAGGGCGGTGGCACGGCCGAGGCACACGGCACGCTGGGGCCGGGACAACGCGTGGATCTGACGCTGGACGTGCGCGATCATCCGCTGTCGGCGTTGCCGGGTTTTGCGCGACTGGAAATGCCCGTGACGGGATTCTTCGGAGCCTCGTTGCACGCGGCGGGGACGGGTCGGGGCGCTCGCGTCGACGGCAAGCTGTTGCTGGATCGGGTGACCGTCGGGGGCACGTCGTTCGGGCAGGGCACGCTGGTCGTGTCACCGGCGGGGCCGGGTGCCGTGACCGTCGCCGGTGATCTATTTGGTAACGTCGGTGTGGACGCACGGTACGCCCTGGGCGTTGCCGGGCAGTCGCTGGCGGTGGCCTTCGATTTGCGGCAATTTCCCCTGGCGCCATTCGTGCCGGGACTGTCGCGGCTGCCTGACCTGCGCAGCACCGCGACCGGTCGTGTGCGGGTCGACGTTCGCGGGGGGCGCGGGCCGATCGTCGACGGACAGTTGACTGTCGCGCTGGGTGCCGGGCAGGCCGCGGGCGGTGATGTCAGCGTAAAAGGTCGCCTGGTCGAAGGGCAAATTGACGGCACCATCGTCGGACGCCTGGACGCCCGCCTGGTCGAGCCCCTCACGCGCCCTTGGCGGATCGCCGCGATCGGGATTTTGGGCGTGGATCTGGCGGTGGCCGGTCCGGTGATGGCCCCTTCGGTGCGCGGCACGCTGGCCGTCGCGGAACCATGGCGCGTCGCTGTCGCGGGCTTCGAGGTTGGCATACCGTCGGGCAGCTTCCTGATTGACGGAGCGAGGGTCAGAACCTCAGGTCTGCCTGTCGTTGTCGAAGGCGCGACCTTGCGGCTCGATGGCGACGCCACGTTGGACGCCGCCTCGCCGCTCGCCTCGCCCTTCGCGCTGTCGGCGCATGGTCAGTTGGACGCGCGGGTGCTGGAACGTCTGGTGCCCCAGTTCGTCACCGGCGCCGACGGCCAGGCCCGTGTTCACACGACCATCACCGGCACCGTCGACAATCCCCGTTTTGCCGGCGCCGTGGAATTCGGTGCCGTGCACGTTCAGTTGCGCGTCCCGACGCTGGGGCAGGGACCTGTCACGGCGTGGATTCGCGGCGGGCGGTTGACGGGCGATGGTCGCAGCGTGACCGTCGACAATCTGGTCATCGATGTGGGACCGCGCGGTCGCGTCGTCGTGGGCCCACCCGGCAGTCCCGCGCACCTGACCGTCGCTGGCCTATTTCGTTTCGCCGGCGCCGCCCTGCGCTTGCCGGTTCATGTTACCGACGTCGCGATTGGCGCAGGCCCCGTCGCGCTTGAGCGCTGGGACGCCCAGGTCATCCTGGGGGGCGCCCCTGAACGCGGACCGCTGGTCTTGTCGGGCGACATTCGGCTCGACGAAGGCCGCTATTCGGCTGTGTCCCGCCCGTCCGCCGCGTCTCGTCCGGCGGAACGTGCTGCGTCTGCCCGTGGCGCGGCTGCCCGAGCGCCGACACTGCTGGGCGGCACACGCCTTGACCTGCGCCTGCGCAGCGACGGGCATCGGTTCGTTGTCGACCCGGGCTGGCTGCCCGACCTGCATATCGCGGCCGACCTGCGCGTCGCCGGCACCGTGACAAGCCCCCGCGTGTCCGGCAGCACCGATGGCAAGGGCCTGTACAGCTGGCTGGCGGTGTCGTTGTACAAACTGTTTCACTGATGGCCCGGGGCGAATCTTCGTGCCAGTCTTCGTGCCGGATCGGCCCCGCGCCCATGATCGATCTTCAAGGAATCAACAAGTCGTATCAGATTGGCGATCGGACGATCCCCGTCCTGCGGGATGTGAACCTTTTCGTGCGGCAGGGCGAGTTCGTTTCCATCATGGGCTCGTCTGGCTCGGGCAAGTCCACGCTGCTGAACATCATCGGCATTCTGGACGACTACGATTCGGGCACGTATCACCTGGACGGTACGCTGATTCGGGATCTGTCGGAACGTGAGGCCGCCGTGTACCGCAATCGGTTTCTCGGTTTTGTCTTCCAGGCGTTCAATCTGCTGCCCTTCAAGACGGCGCTCGAAAACGTCGAATTGCCGCTGCAGTACCGGGGCGTCGCGCGCGGTCGCCGACGGGAAATGGCGATCGAATCCCTGGCCCGCGTGGGCCTGGCCGAACGCGCCCTGCACGTACCGTCCGAGATGTCAGGCGGCGAGAAACAGCGGGTGGCTATCGCGCGCGCGTTGATAACCTCGCCGCGTTTGCTGCTGGCGGACGAGCCGACCGGCGCCCTCGACAGCAAGACATCCGAACAGATCATGCTGATCCTCGAAGAGGCGAATCGTGCCGGCTTGACGCTGATAATCGTCACGCACGAGGCGGATGTGGCCGCGCGCGCAAACCGCGTCATCCGCATTCGCGACGGGCAGGTCGAGGAAGACGCCGCCCGGGCTGTTTCTTCCGCGCCGATGGTGTCGCCGTGAATCTGCTCGACCGCTGGCGCGAGATCTTCGACGTTCTCGTACGGCGCAAGCTGCGGACGGCGTTGACCGCGCTCAGTGTTGCGTGGGGCATCTTCATGCTGGTGGTGTTGCTGGCCGCCGGGGACGGCCTGGCGACGGGGGTCGAATCCACCTTCGCGCTCAACGCTGTCAACAGCGTCTTCGTCATGGGCGGGCAGGTCAGCAAGGCGCACGCGGGCAATCCCATCGGCAAGCGCGTTGCCCTCGACGCGGCGGATTTTTCAGTCGTCAAGCGCGACGTGCCCCGCATGGGCGCACCTGACATTCAATTTTCGCCGGGCGCGAAGGTGGTCAGCCATGGAAACCGCCACGCCACCCTGACCATTCGCGGCTGTTTCCCCGGGCGGGCGGTCATCCACGCGATGCAGATGGAAAAGGGCCGCTTCATCAACGACGACGATTTGCGCGAACGGCGCCGCGTGGCCTGCATCGACAGCAAGGCCGCCGACGGCCTGTTCGCGCCGGGTGAAAATCCGTTGGGTCAGTGGATCACCGTCGCTGATGTCGTCCTGCAGGTCGTGGGGGTCTACGAAGAGTCCGAAAACGACGACCAGACCAACATGGTTTATATGCCCCAGACCACGGCGCAGATTGCGTTCGCCGGCGGCAACGAGCTGCGCCAGATCGCCTTCACACTGTCCGCCGCCGAGACCAACCGGCAGTCCCAGCTGGACGACGTTCAACGCGATCTGGCCAGCCGCAAGAACGTGGCCACGGACGACAAACGTGCCATCCGCATCCGCAACACCCAGGAGATGTTCGACCGGTTCAATGGCCTGTTTCAGGGCATTCGTGCGTTCGTTTGGCTGATCGGCCTTGGAACGATTTTGGCCGGCGTGGTCGGCGTCAGTAACATCATGTTGATCTCGGTCGCCGAACGTACGCGCGAGATTGGCGTGCGCAAGGCGGTCGGCGCCACCCCATCGACGATCGTGCGCATGATCGTCGAGGAAGCCCTGGTGATCACATGTGCCTCGGGTTATCTGGGGCTGGTGGCGGCCGTGGCTGTGGTCAACGTGGCGGCGCGCCTGATTCCCAAAACCGAGTTTTTCGCGAGCCCGCAGGTCAACCTGTCGGTGGGCCTGGCCGCGACAGGGATCCTGGTGCTGGCGGGGACCATCGCGGGTCTGTTTCCGGCGCTGCGGGCGGCGCGCATCAACCCCATCGCTGCGCTGCGGGTGGAATGACATGCGCGTCCGGGACCTATCGTTCGTGGCCGATCTATTCGCGATGGATCACTGGCACGAGGTTTTCCAGACGCTGCGGCGCAACCGCCTGCGAACCTTTCTCACCGCCTGCGGTGTCTTTTGGGGCGTGTTCATGCTGGTGCTGATGCTGGGCTTCAGCAGGGGCCTGGAAAACGGTGCCGCCAGCGGGTTTGGATCGTGGGCGTTGAACACGGTCTTCATCTGGAACGGTGAGACTTCCAGGCCGTTCGCGGGACGACAACCCGGCCGGCGCATCCAGATGACCCTCGACGACGCCGAGGCGATTCGCACGCGCATTGACGGTGTCGAGGTGGTGGATCCACGCAACTTCCGCGGCGGCCGTGGCGGCAGCAACCAGATCAGCCACAAGGACAGGACCGACGGATTCGCCCTGGTGGGGGATACCGCCGCCGCCTTCAAACTGGAAACCCTGGACCTGGTCGCCGGGCGTTTTCTCGACGACGCGGACGCGGCCGAATTGCGTAAGGTCGCCGTCATAGGGTCGCGCGTGCGGGATGCCTTGTTCGCCCAGGGGGACAATCCCATCGGCGCTGCGATCGGTGTGACGGGAACCCAGATGACCGTGGTTGGTGTCTACCAGTCGCCCAGGCAGAACGACGGCAACGACTGGACGAACGGGCGGGTGTTCGTGCCGCAGTCGACGTACGCGCGCATGTACGGCATGGGCACCAAGGTCGATTCCATGGCGGTGCTGGTGCGCGCTGATCGCAATTCGGCAGACGTCGAATTGGCCATCAAGGATTTGCTCCGGGCGCGGCTGTCGGTGGCCCCCGACGACACGCGCGCCATCGGCGCGTTCAATCTGGCCAAGGAATACGCCAAGATCGGCAAGCTGTTCCAGGGCATCGCTGTCCTGACCTGGGTGGTGGGCCTGATGACCTTGCTGGCCGGGGCCATCGGCGTCAGCAACATCATGATGATTGCCGTCGCCGAACGAACGCGCGAGATCGGCATCCGCAAGGCACTGGGCGCGACGCCCGCGTCGATAACCGCCCAGATCGTCACCGAATCGATGACCCTGACGGCCTTATCGGGTTATCTGGGCCTGGTGGCGGCCGTCGGTGTCGTCGAGGCGGCCGCGCATCTGATGGGAGGGCCGAGTGGCGGTGGCCCGAAGTTCTTCGGCGCACCCCAGGTGGACCTGACCCGTGCGCTTATCGCCACGGCCGTCCTGACGCTGACCGGCGCGCTGGCGGGTCTTGCCCCCGCCCGCAAC